>MGTN01000104.1:4605-12666 GCA_001799475.1 Desulfovibrionales bacterium GWA2_65_9
TTGATGCGCTTGAAGCGGTCCAGGTCCAACAGGAGCACGGCCAGGCGGTGGTCCGGGCTGCGCAGGGAGCGCTTGAGGGAGTGCTCCAGGCGGTTGCCGAACAGGGCGCGGTTGGCCAGGCCGGTCAGGGTGTCGTGCAGGGCGTGGTGCGAGAGCTTCTTCTGGGTCTTCACGCGCTCGGTGACGTCGCGGATGCTCTCGATGGCCCCGATGACCGCCCCCTCGGTGTTGAACAGCGGGGTAGCGATGACCGAGAGGTGCGCGGGCCTGCCCCGCAGGCTTTGCACGGCAATCTCCGCGCGCAGGGTGCGGCCCACGCGGGCCACGCCGGGATAGAACTGCTCCAGGGCCGGATTGTCCTCCTCGGCAGCCAGCACCATGTCGATGAGCACTGGCCGGACCTCGCCGTAAAAAGGCTTGGAGTAGGCGTACCCGTCCTGGCCGACCATCTGCTCAGCACTCACCCCGGTGATCCCCACGATGGCCCGGTTCCAGGCGATGACGCGGCCGGAGCGGTCGATGACAAAGGTGGCGTCGGGCAAAAAGTCCAGGATGTCCATGAAGCGCTGCTCGGATTCCCTGAGCAGGCGCTCGGCGTGTTGGCGCTCCTCTATCTCCCGGGTCAGCGAGCGGTTGCGCTGGGTCAGCTCCTCGGTGCGCTCCGCAACCACGCCCTCCAGCTCCAGGTTGAACCGCGCCAGCTTCTCGTTGTTGGCCGCCATCTCGCGCGCGTAGGACTCCTTGAGCTCCAGGGCGCTGATGATGCCGCTGCGCGCGGCCTCCATGTGCTCGGCCATGTCGTTGAAGCCCTGGGCCAGTTGGCCGAGTTCGTCCTCGCGGTCCACGCTGACCCGCGTGCCCAGCCGCCCCTGGGCCAGGGCCTGGATGCCCTCGCGCAGGACATGGATGGGCCGGGTGAAGGAATTGGCCACCACGAAGCCCAGGGCCAGGGCCAGAAGCAGGGCCGCGGCCACGGAGATGAGCACCAGCCGGGTGGTGTCGTGGATGCCCTGGCGGATGTCCTCGTCGTCCATCAGGGCCATGAGCGTGGCCACGGGCCGGCCCTGGTTGTCCGGCAACGGAGCCGCAGCCATGGCGTACGAGCCGCCGGGGCCGGGCCGGATGCCCAGGGACACGGCCTGTTCCTGGCCTCCGGGCGCGGGCAGGTCCAGGCCGGAGGCCACGGCTCCGCCCTGTTTGTCCACAAGGGTGCTGGCGACGGCGCCGGAATCATCCCAGCGCAGGGCGAAGTCGGCGCGCACCTGGTCCTTGAGCGCGGTGAGCTGGGTGATGCCCACGGGATAGGTCACGGCCACCACGCCCCGGACCTGCATGGTGCCGGGCGCGAGCACCGGGGCAAAGGCCCGGACGCTTAAGCCCGAGGCGGCGGCGTAGAAATCCGTGCTACCGATGAGGTCCAGGGCGCTCTGCAAGGCCGGGCTGTCCAGGGGCGTGCCGGGGCCAGCGCCCGAACCTGCCGAGGCCACGCGCCGTCCGTCCTTGTCGAAGACCTCCACCAGCCCCAGGAACCACAGGGCGCGAGCCTCTTCGAGCACCCCCTCCAGGCCTGGCGTGCCGATGCCGCTGCGCACCTCGGACAAGTCGGCCAGGTGCCGGGCCGTGGTCTCGGCCTGGCGCGAGAGGCGCAACAGCGCATTCTGGGCCTCGCGCAGGGCGGCCATGGACTGGCCGTTCAGGTCGTCTTCCATGCGCCGCAGGTGGATGTACATGTTGGCCCCAGTGGCCAGGAACACCGTGGCCAGGATGACCAGCAGCAGTACGGCCACCAGCCTGTTGCGCACGGAGCGGCGCAGGCAGAGGGGAAGGTTCGGCTTCAGGCCCACTTGCGTCACTCCCAGTAAGCCTTGGCAAAACGGATGGTGGCGCCCGTGGGCTGCAGCACCACGCCCTTGAGGCCCTCGCGCAGGGCCACGGTGTCGCGCGCATGGGCCAGAGGCACGGCCGGAACCTCCGCCGCCACAAGGCGCAGGGCCTGGCGGAGCAGGCCGGTGCGCTCGCCCTCGTTGCGGCTGGCCTCGGCGCGGTTCACCAGGGCCTGGAAGGCCTCGTTCTTCCAGTGCGAGTAATTGCCGCGCGTGTCCCAGCCCAGCTTGTAGCGCAGAATTTCGTGGGGGTTGGGCGAGTCGAAGGTCCAGCCGGTGAGGCACAGGTCAAACTCGCCCTTGACACCCTGAGCCACATACTTCCCCCAGGGCACGGTGACGATGCGCACCCGGATGCCCACCCCGGCCAGGGCCTGGCTGATGGCCTGGGCCATGCGCCGGGGCTCGGGCAGGTAGGGCCGGGGGATGTCCATGACCTGCAGGACGACCTCAAAGCCCCCGGCCAGGCCCTCCTGGGCCAAAAGCTTGCGGGCCTGGGCCTTGTCGCCCCTGGTGTGCGGCTCGTCGGCCACGAATCCGGTGTCGCGCAGGGCGGGCGGCAGCACGCTGGAGGCGGGCAGGCCCGCAGAGCCGTAGACCAGCCGGGTCAGGGCCTCGCGGTCAAGGGCCAGGGACACGGCCCGGCGCACGCCGACCTTGCGGAAAGGCCCGCGCTGGGTGTTGATGGCCAGATAGGCGACGTTCAGCCCGGCCACGCGCACAAGCTGCACCCCGGGCATCTTCTCCAGAAGCGGCAGGTCCGAGGGCGGAATGCCGGTGACGGCGTCGGCGCGGCGGGTCTGGAACTCCAGGAAGCGTGCGCTGGCGCTTTGGATGGTGCGGATCACCAGGCGCTCCAGACGCGGCGGCCCGTCCCAGTAGTCCGGGTTGCGCACCAGGGTGATGGACTCGCCACGGCGCCACTCGACGAACTTGAACGGCCCGGTGCCCACGGGATGGTTGGTGATGTCCGCGCCCCATTTGGCCAGGGCCTGGGGGCTTAGGATGGGGGCCTGGAACCCGGCCAGGGCATACAAGAGCGAGGCCGAGGGCCGGGTCAGGCGGATGCGCAGGGTGCTCTCGTCCAGGGCCTCGGCCCCGGCCACGTGCTCGAACAGGGACTTGGCCGTGTTCATGCCCGGCGCATGGAAGGGATGGGCCGGGTCCACCTGGCGCATGATGGCGATGGCCGCGGCCTGGGCGTTCATGGGGCTGCCGTCGTGGAAGCGGACGCCCCGGCGGATGCGGAAGGTCCACTCCCGGCCATCGGGCGACACGGCCCAGGATTCGGCCAGGGCCGGCTCCAGCCGGAGGCCCCCGTCCTTCTGGCGCACTAGGCCCTCGCAGATCTGGCCCACCACCAGGGTCGACTCGGAATCGCTGGCCCGGGCCGGGTCAAGGGTCAGGGAATCGCCACCGCGCACCAGAGTCAGGATGCTGGCCGAGTCCGCCGCCGAGGCCGGGACCGAGGTCAGCAGCAGCAGCGCCAGGACCAACAGGGTGCGGAGACGGAGGGTGTTGTTCATCAGAGGGTGGCCTTGGCGAAGCGGATGACGCCGGACTGATGGTTGATGATGCCCTGGACGCGCCTGCTCCGGGCCAGGGTCTGGTTGGCGTGGGCCAGGGGCACGAGCGGGGCCTCGCGCCCGGCGATGACCTGGACCTGGGCGAAGAGGGCCTCACGCCGCTTCTGGTCGTCGCAGGTTCTGGCCTGGGCCAGCAGGTCGTGCACCCGCTGGTCGCGGAAGAAGCTGATGTTCGAGGCATGGGGCTTTACGGCGTTGTCCCGGTCCAGCAGATGCTCCAGGATGTCGCTGGCGTCGCCGGTGCTGACCCAGCCGAGCAGGCACAGGTCGTGCTCCCCGGCATAGGCCTTGGCCAGATACGTGGCCCAGTCGCAGGTCACGATGCGCGCGCGGATGCCCACAGCGGCCAGATTCTCCTGAATGAAGCGGGCGATCTTGTCCGGCTGGGGCATGTACGGCCGGGACACGGGCATGGCCCAAAGGGTGGTCTCAAACCCGCCACCCAGCCCGGCCTGGCGCAACAGCTTTCTGGCCAGGGCCGGGTCGTAGGCGGCGTCCGAAGCCTTCGGGTTGTAACCCTGCATGCCGGGCGGCACCAGGGTCAGGGCCTGGGAGGCCATGCCCTGGTAGATGCTCTTGACCAGGGCCGGGCGGTTGATGGCGTGGGCGATGGCCCGGCGCACCTTGGGATTGTCCAGGGGCGCGCGCTCGGTGTTCAGGGCCAGGTAGCCCACGTTCATGCCGGGCCGGGCGTCCAGGGCCAGGGCCGGGTTGCGGCGCACCTCGGCCTGCTGCGCCGGGGTCAGGCCGTCCATGGCCTGGATGTTCCCGGCGCGCAGTTCCAGCATGCGCACCTGCGGGTCGGTCACGACCTTGAAGACCAGGGCGTCGATCCTGGGCGCGCCGCCGAAATATTTTTTGTTGGGCTCAAGCACGATACGCTCGCCCTTGACCCACGACACAAACACAAAGGGGCCGGTGCCCACGGGCCGCTGGTCAAAATCGTCGCCCAGGGCCTTCACCGCCGCAGGGCTGACGATGTAGGCCGAGTGCCGGGCCAGGGCCTGGAGGAACAGCGGGTCCGGCGCCTTCAGGGTGATGCGCACACTGTGCCGGCCGTTGGCCTCTACAGAGCGCACGCCCTTGAGCGTGGCGTCCATCTTGCTGAACTGGGGCCGGAAATAGGGGTGGGCCGGATCGATCTTGCGCAGGAGCGAGAAGCGCGCGGCCTCGGCGTCACAGGGCGTGCCGTCATGGAAGAGGACCCCCTGGCGCAGCTGGAAGGTGTACACCAGCCCGCCGTCGGACACGGTCCAGGACTCGGCCAGGGCGGGCTCGATCAGCGTGGAGTCGTCCCGGTAGCGCACCAGGCCGTCGAAGATGTTCTCGATGACCATGGCCGACTCGTTGTCCAGGAACTTGGCCGGGTCGAGGAAGGTGGCGTCGGCGCTGCGCCCGAGGATCAGGGTCTTGTGCCTGGACTGGGCGGCCAACTGGTCCCCGGCGAGCAGCAGCGCCAGCAGGACCGCAATGAAGGTGGTGGAGCGCACGACGTTCTCCCTGTAAAACTGAACCGAAATCCGCCGAGGCCGGGGGTGGGCCTCGCCTTCATCCTGCCCCAGTCCAGGGGAAAAATCCAGCGCCAACTGCGTAGCTGTGCCAACGCTTGCATAGATAGCACCTATTTGACAAATAGAGTACGCTGGCATAATCTCCAGCGCAACGGTTCGTATTGGCGTGTTATTTTCATAGTGGTCACGATTACTCAGATCAGAAGGGGGTGTCATGGAGGGGAAGAAAGGCCTGCTTACGGGCAAGGGCGAGATCTTGATTGCCGGGGCCGTCATCGGCCTTTGCGCCGTGCTGCTGCAATACGCCGGGAACCCGGCCAACATGGGCGTGTGCGTGGCCTGCTTCCTGCGCGACATCGCCGGGGCGCTCGGCCTGCATCAGGCGGCGCCCGTGCAGTACCTGCGCCCGGAGATCCCGGCCTTTGTGCTCGGCTCGCTGGCCGCAGCCATGGTCGGCGGCGAGTTCCGCGCCCGCGCCGGGTCCGCGCCCCTGCTGCGCTTCTTCCTGGGCATGGCGGCCATGGCCGGAGCCCTGGTCTTCCTGGGCTGCCCCTGGCGCGTGCTGCTGCGCCTGGCCGGGGGCGACGGCAACGCGCTCTTCGGCTTCGCCGGCCTGCTCTCCGGCATCTACCTGGGCCACCGCTTCTACAAGGCCGGGTTCGCCCTGCCCGCAAGCCAGGTCCAGTCGAGCTTCTCCGGCCTGGTCATGCCCCTGGCCGCCGTGGGCCTTTTGGCCGCGCGCCTTTTGCTCTCCCCGGAACCGGCCACGGCCACCAGCACAGGCACCTTGGGCTGGCTCTGGGCCTCGGTCAAAGGGCCGGGCGCGGCCCATGCCCCGCTGCTGGCCTCGGTGGGCGGCGGGCTGCTCATCGGCGTGCTGGCCCAGCGCAGCCGCTTCTGCACGGTCGGCTCCCTGCGCGAGCTGTTCAGCCTGCGCCAGATGCACCTGATCTACGGGGTGGCCACGTTCCTCCTGGCGGCCCTCATCGGCAACCTGGTGCTGGGGCAGTTCCACCCCGGCTTCGAAGGCCAGCCCGTGGCGCACACGGCCTCGCTGTGGAACTTCCTGGGCATGGTCGTGGCCGGCCTGGCCTTCTCCCTGGCCGGGGGCTGCCCGGGCCGCCAGCTGATCCTGGCGGGCGAAGGCAGCAACGATGCCGGGGTCTTTGTGCTGGGCATGCTTACCGCCGGAGCCCTGGCCCACAACATGGGCTGGGCCAGCTCCCCGGCCGGGCCCGGACCGAACGCCCTGGCCGTGGTGCTGGTGGGTCTGGGCTTCTGTCTGGCCGTGGGCTTCTTCAACCGCAAGCGCGCCTAGCTCATTAGAATAGGTAGGCCAACGGCCCGGCGGGATGCACTCCTGCCGGGCCGTCATTTTTTTTCAGGGCCGGCCGCAATGTCCGGCCCCGGTGAACGCCAAGGGCTGGCTCGTGCCGCGTCCTCGAAGAAGGCGCCGCCAGCCGTTCTCCGCACGCTCCAGGGGTTCGGAGCCTGCGGCTTGGAACGGATGGCGCAACGGCCGCGATGACGCCAGCAGGCCCTCGCCGGACGGCAAAGGCGCGCCGAAACAGTGGGGGCAGGCGCTTTTCGCGACCGCATTGAAGGGAAATACCGCCGAAAGGATTGGGAAAAAACTCTTGGTCGCCAGCTGACAACCAGGCTACGGCCGGGGCTACAACCGGACGATGCGCAAAATGCCGAGCACCAGGCCGATGGAGCCGAGGTCCACATTGTAGTTGCACAGGGCCATGGCCGTGAGCAGGCTCCAGAGGAAGACCAGGGCGGTGCCGCCGAAGAACAGCACCAGCACCCCGGAGGCCAGGCTCGTCAAACCCCAGACGTCGAACAGCTGGCCCCAGAGCACGCCCTGGCGCAAGGCCGCAACAAAGGCCCCGCTGTCGCCAGCGCCAACGGGCGTGTCGACCACGTAGATGCGAAAATAGAAGCAGCCCACATAGGTCAGGATGAAGATGCAGGCGGCCAGCAGGGTGTTGCGCGACACAGGAACCTCTATGCGAATGGATTGGGAACGCCTGTCTGTGCCGTCCCGCTGCCCGGCTGTCAAGCCCGTTTCTCGCACCCGCCGGGCCGGCACGCCGGACGGCACGCCGGGCAGGCCCGAATCTCTGACGCCTGGGCCAGGCCCACGGGGCGGCTGCTGTTGCCCTCGGAACGGATTGCGCCTACCTTGGCCCGCGAGAGGTGCCTGTATGCGAACGCCTTCCGCCGCCCTGACCACAGCTGCCGCGCTTGTGCTCGCGGCCCTGTTCGCCTGCGCCTGCGCGCCAGTGGCTGTCCCGGCCAGGCAGCAGCCCGATCTGGCCGATCAGACCAAACAGGCCGGGCAAACCACCTCGACCTCCCAACCGTCTCCGGCCCAGACGCCCACGCCCCAGGCTCCTGCGCCTGGGCACAGCCGCCGCGTGGCCCTGGCCGCCTTCCACCTGCGCGATGAGCGCGGGGGCGGGCCTGAGGCGGCGCTCAAGGTGCTGGACGAGCCGGGCGAGGCTGCGGACCAGACCAGGTCCGGCGAGCTCGCGCAGGCCCAATCCGGTGAGCTGGCGCAGGTCCAATCAGGTGAGCTGGCGCAGGTCGAATCGGGTGAGCTGGCGCAGGTCCAATCAGGTGAGCTGGCGCAGGTCGAATCGGGTGAGCTGGCGCTCAGGGCCGTGGCCCTGAACCAGCTGGGGCGCTACGCCGAGGCCGTGGACGCGCTCAACCGGCTGATGCTCTCGCGGCGCGACCTGCCGCCCGCAGCCCTGGCCGATGCCTTTGTGGAGCGCGGCCTGGCCCTGGCCGCCCTGGGCCACCAGACCCGCGCCGCAGAAGATTATGCCGCAGCCCTGGCCGTGGCCCCCCGGCACATCCCGGCGCTCCTGGCCCGGGCCGACCAGTTCTTCGCCCTGGGCCAGCCAGGCCAGGCCGAGGCCGGGTACTCCGAGGTCATCGACATCGCACCAACGAACATTCTGGCGCGCATCAACCGGGGCGTGACGCGCGACGAGCAGGGCCGCTTCGGCGAGGCCATCGAGGACTTCACGCAGGCGCTGGCCCTTGATCCGCGCTCGCCCGTGGCCCTGG
>MGTN01000104.1:12686-27537 GCA_001799475.1 Desulfovibrionales bacterium GWA2_65_9
TCCCAGGCCGGGGACCTGGCCGGGATGTGCGCGGATTACCAGGCCGCCTGCCGCCTGGGCGCGTGCCACCGGCTGGAATCGGCGCAGGCCATGGGCTACTGCCAGGGCGCCCGGTAGCGGCTGGAGGCCAGGGCTGGCTACCCGGCGTCGAGCTTGGCCAGAAGCCGCTTGGAGGCCTGGTGGTGCGGATCGATCTCCAGGGCGGTCAGGAGGAACTCCCTGGCAGCGGCGGCCTGCTTGATCAGGTGGTAGGCGCTGGCGATGTTGTAGCTCACCACGGCGGCGGTGCGGTGGAACTCGGGGTCGCTCTTCAGCACCTGCTCGTAGCAGTCCACGGCCTGGCGGTGCTGCTGGCCGTCGCCGTAGGCCAGGCCCATGTTGTAGAGCACGCGCTCGTCGCCGGGGACCACGGTGAGGGCCTTCTTGTAGTTCTCGATGGCCTCCTTCCACTTGCCCTGCTTACGCAGGGCTATGCCCAGGCGGTTGAAGGTGACCATGTCATCCTTGGTCAGGTTCGTGCCCTTCAGCTCCAGAATCTTGAAATAGTACTTCTCGGCCATGGCCGGGGAGGCCTCGGCCACGCTCTCGGCGATGCCGGACACGATCTGCTCCACGTAGCTTGAGGCCTCGCGCTGGGCGTTGACGATGGCCTCGCCGAAGTAGACCTCGGCCTTGCCCATGTCCTTCTTGCGCACGTAGACCTTGCCGATCTCGCACTTGCGCTCGGTGTTCAGCGGGCTGATGACGTCGAGCTTCTTCAGGTAAAGCAGATAGTTGTCTTCATCCTCGCCCTGATGGACGCTTGCCAGCTTCTTCAAGGGCTCCAGGTACAGGGTGGCGCCCTCGTGGGCTTCCTCGTAGGCCTTGATGGCCTCGTCGCGCTTGCCCTCGACGAGCAGGGCGTCGCCCAGAAGCATGAGCGCCACCGGGCTCTTCTCCTTAACCTTCAGGATGGCATGGCTGATCTGCTTGACCTTGGCTGTCTCGCCCAGTTCGAGCAAACGCTTGGCCTCCTGCACCAGTTGGCTGATCTTGCCCTGAGGCTTGATGGCTCCGGCCATCTTCTCAATGAGCGTGCCCACGCTCACGGGCTTGGTCAGGACGCTGTCCACGCCGATCTCGTAGAGCTGCGACAGAGCATCCCGGCTGGTCTCCTGGGTCATGACCAGGATCTTGGCCTCGGCAAAGGCCCCCTTGAGCGAACGCATGAACTCCAGGGTGGGCATGCCGCGCAGCAGGCGGTCGGCCAGCACGAGCACCGGAAGCTTTTTCTCCAGGTGGTCGCGCACGCTGCGCAGGGCCAGCCCGGCGTCCTGGTAGACTTCCAGGCAGTCGGCCTTGATGCCCAGGGTCTTGAGCACCGTGGTGCGCAGGGTGCGCACGAAAAGCGGGTCGTCCGAAAGCATGACCAGAGAGCCGTGCTGGGTTTCCAGGAACTCGCGGAGGTCCTGGTCGAACTTTGGGGGCGGGGGCAGGGACATGTCTCAATTCCTCCTGGCGCGAAAGCCTGGGCCTGACCCGAAGGTCGTGGGCCCAGAATCTCTATGCTGAATGTATTACACAGACCCAGCCCCCTTGTCGAGACAGGGTACGCACAAAAATACGTGGACAACCCTCCCCCTGGCGCTGCCAGTGGGCTGACAAAGCGGCAGGTTTTTCTGTCCCGCCACCACGATCACAAATAGTTCTAGACTTTTTCATTACACGTAACTCTTTGTATTTGCAAAGCATATATATTTTGGCACGCACGCTGCATTGCATGCCGCAAAAGGGAATGTTTTTTCGAACAAGGAGGTTTACGTCATGTCTTTAGTGATCAATCACAACTTGATGGCGATGAACGCCACACGCAACCTGCAGAACTCCTACGGCGCCCTGGCCACCTCGACCAGGCGACTGTCCTCGGGCCTGCGCGTTGGCACTGCCGCAGACGACGCCGCCGGCCTGGCCATCCGCGAACTCATGCGTGCAGACATCAAGAGCATGAACCAGGGCATCCGCAACGCCAACGACGGCATCTCGATGATCCAGGTGACCGATGGCGCGCTCCAGGTCATCGACGAGAAGCTCATCCGCCTGAAGGAACTGGCCATGCAGGCCTCCACAGGCACCTACTCCTCGGACCAGCGCCTGATGATCGACTCCGAATACCAGGCCATGTGCTCGGAAATCACGCGAATCGCCAACGCCACAGATTTCAACGGCATCCACATGCTGAACGGACACCTCTCCGGCAATTCCACCACGCACAACGGCAACGGCATCGACTCCATCGGCGCGCTCAAGATCCACTTCGGAAGCGGCAACGACTCCGCAGAGGACTACTACTACGTGTCCATGGGCACGGCCACGGCCTCGGCCCTGGGTCTCGGCCAGCTGGCCGGGCACAAGTTCGCCGCTACCGACGCCCGGTACAACACCGCAGCCGACAACGCCGGCAAGTCCATCTCCACCCAGGAACTGGCCCAGCAGGCATTGAACTCCATCAACCAGGCCATCATCTCCAAGGACAAGATCCGCGCCAGCCTGGGCGCCATCCAGAACCGCCTGCAGAACACCATCACCAACCTGTCCATCCAGGCGGAGAACATGCAGGCCTCCGAGTCGCGCATCTCCGACGTGGACGTGGCCCAGGAAATGACCGAGTTCACACGCCAGCAGATCCTCAGCCAGTCCGCTGTGGCCATGCTGGCCCAGGCCAACTCCCTGCCCAAGATGGCCATGCAGCTCATCCAGGGCTAGTCCTGACAGACCAGAGAGACAACGGCACACTGGCCGGGAGGGGCAACCCTTCCGGCCTTTTTCGCGTTTGCATGCTGGGAATATTCTGCCCTGGCCCGGCCGGGCCCTAGGCTCCGCTCCGGGGCCGCAAGGCCGCCAGGGCCTGGGCCGCAGCGGCCTGCTCGGCCTTCTTCAGGCTGCCGCCCTCGGCCCGGTAGCGCGCGCCGTCCGGCAGGACGACCTCCACCGCGAAGACCTTGCTGTGCTCCGGCCCGCTGGACTCCGCCAAGACATACTGGGGCCGCTCGCGGTGCGTCTCCTGGGTGATCTCCTGCAGCCGGCTCTTGAAGTCCTTGGCCGGTGGCGCGGCCGCGGTCTCGGGGAAGCGCGGGCCCAAGAGGCGCAGCACCAGATCCTTGGCCGCGTCGAAGCCGCCGTCCAGGAACACCGCGCCGAACAGCGCCTCCAGGGAGTCGGCCAAAAGCCCATCGCGCTCGCGCCCGCCCTGGGTCTCCTCGCCCCGGCCCAGGCACAGGGAGCGCTCCAGCTTGAGCTGGCGCGCCACCTCGGCCAGGGTGGAGGTCTTGACCAGGCGCGAACGCACCTTGGTCAAGAGGCCCTCGTCCGCGTCCGCATAGCGCTGGTAGACCTCCTGGGTCACGCACAGCTCAAGCACGGCATCGCCCAAAAACTCCAGGCGCTCGTTGCTCTCGCCCGGACAGCCCCGCTCGTTGGCCCAGGAGCTGTGCGACAGCGCCAGTTCCAGCAGCTTGACTTGCCGGAAACGATAGTGGATATCTTCCTGTACAGTCGTGAGAATTTTGTCCATGAACGCTCCCGGAAGGTCCAAATCCATGCCCCAGCAGCCCCTTGATCTCAAGCCGCTTTTCGAGCCCGCAGCCGTGGCTGTGGTCGGCGCTTCGCGCAGCCAGGCCAAGGTCGGGGGCATGCTGCTTTCGAACCTGCTCGGCGCAGGGTACAGGGGCCGCGTCTATCCCGTCAATCCCGCCGCCGCCCTGCAAGGCAAGGACATCATGGACCTGCCTGCCGTGGCCTCCGCCGCAGAGCTGCCCGACGGCCTGGACCTGGCCGTGGTCTGCCTGCCCCGGGAGCAGGTGCTGCAGGAGATGCGCCTTTTGGCCGACAAGGGCGTGCGCGCGGCCATCGTGCTCGCCGCAGGCTTCCGCGAGACCGGGCGGCTGGGCTTCGAGGCCGAGATGGAGCTCAAACGCATCGCCCAGGGCGCGGGCATGGTCCTGCTCGGTCCCAACTCCCTGGGCCTCATCAGCACCAGCTGCGGGCTCAACGCCAGCTTCGCCATCGGCCAGCCGAAGCCTGGCGGGGTGGCATTTTTTTCCCAGTCCGGGGCCATGTGCGTGGCCGTGCTGGACTGGGCCATGAGCCTGAACATGGGCTTCTCGCGCTTCGTCAGCCTGGGCAACAAGGCTCTGCTCGACGAGTCCGCCGTGCTGCGCTACCTCGGAGCGGACCCCGAGACCAAGGTCATCCTCGGCTACTGCGAGAGCGTAGAGGACGGCAACGAGTTCATGGCCGCCGCGCGCGAGGTCTCGGCCCACAAGCCCGTGCTCATGCTCAAGGCCGGGAGCACGGCCGCCGGGGCGCGGGCCGTGTCCGCCCACACCGGCGCCATCTCCGGCTCGCCCGCGGCCTACCGCGCGGCCTTCCGCCAGTCGGGCGTGCTCCAGGTGGCCGAGTCGGCCCAGCTCTTCGGCCTGGCCCAGGTCTTCGCCACCCAGCCCCTGCCCACCGGGCCGGGGCTGGCCATCCTCACCAATTCCGGCGGGCCGGGCATCCTGGCTGCCGACGCCTGCGCCCGCAGCAGCCTCACCCTGCCGCGCCCATCGACTGATACCCTCAGTCGCCTGACGGAAATTCTGCCGAGCTTCGCCTCGGCCTACAACCCCGTGGACATCCTGGGCGACGCCGGGCCGGAGCGCTACCGCGCGGCCCTTACCGCGCTTTTGGCCGATGCCCAGACCCACGCCGTGCTGGTGCTGCTCACGCCCACGGCCCAGGCCCAGGCCCAGGCCACGGCGCGCACCATCATCGAGGCCGTCAACGGCGCGGAGAATGTTTCGGCCAAGCCCGTGGCCGCCTGCTTCATGGGCCGTGAGGCCGTGCGCGCCGGGCGCGAGCTGCTCCAGGCCGCGAACATTCCCTGCTACGACTTCCCCGAGGCCGCAGTGGAGGCCCTGGACGCCCTGTACCTGCACTTCCGGCGCACCCAGAAAAACCCGCCGCCCGCCTCCTCCTGCGACAGCGAGGAGAATCTGAGCGGCGGCTCCTGCGACGCGCCCTGGGACGAGGAGGCGCGCTACATCGTGGAGGCGGCCAAGACCCGCGGGCTCATCGAGCTTTCCGGCGTGGAGGCCCTGGAGGCCGCCCACGCGGCCGGACTGCCCGTCTTGACCACCGGCCTGGCGCGCACCAGCGCTGAGGCCGTGCGCCTGGCCCGGGAGATCGGCCTGCCCGTGTCGTTGCACCTGGCCACGCCGGAGCCTGGTCCGGCGACCGGGGCCTGGTCGGGCTCGGGCGGCGAGACAGGGCCCGCCGGGTCCATGGGCCGCTTCGCCCGCCTGGGCGACGAGGAAGCCGTGCGCCACGCCTTTTTGGCGCTGACCAGCCGCGCCGCGCGCCTGCGGCCCGAGGCCTACGTCACCGGCTGCCTGGTGCAGGCGGCCTTGGCCCTGCCGGACGAGGGCGGCTTCGAGCTGGTGGTGGGCTTCACCCGCGACCCGCAGTTCGGCCCGCTGTTGTCCTTCGGCCTGGCCGGGGTCACCAGCGAGCTTCTGGGCGACGTCTCGCACCGGCTGGCCCCGCTCAGCCCGGAGGATGCGCGGCACATGCTGCGCGAGGTGCGCTTCTACCCGCTGTTGCGCGGGGCGCGCGGCGGGGCGGTGGTCTCGCTCGGCGCGCTGGAGCGGCTGCTCATGGCCGTGTCGCGGCTGGCCCTGCGCCTGCCGATGCTCGTTGGCGCGGAATTTTCGCCGGTGCTGGCCGGGCCGGGCGGCGTGCATGTCGCCGGGGCGCGGCTGACACTGGGATAGTACTTGGAGAGTCCGGGACTGGCCACGGGCTGAAACCACTCACGACATTCCTGAAGGAGGGCGTCATGCCCGGACTCTACATCGGCTCCACCTCGGGCTACTCCGGCAAGAACACCATCACCGTGGGCCTGGGGCTGGCCTTCCAGAAGGCGGGCCTCAGGATCGGCTACATGAAGCCCGTGGGGGCCATGCCGGTTGAGACCCCGGACGGCCTAGCCGACGAGGACGCGCTCTTCGTGCGCGCCGCCCTGGGCCTGGAAAACGACCCGGCGCACACGCCAACGGCCATGACCCCGGTGGTCGTGACCCACGACTTCAAGATGGACGCCTTTGAGGGGCGGCTGCCCGGCGTAAACGACAGCGGGGACGGCGGGCTGGCGGCCCAGGTGCGCACGGCCTATCAGGGCCTGGAAAAAGGCCGCGACGTCATGCTCGTGGCCGGCAGCGGCAGCATGTACTCGGGCAAGTATTCCGGCCTGGATGCCGTGGGCCTGGTCAAGACCCTGGGCATCAAGGCCCTGGTCATCGACCGCTTTGAAAAGGAGCTGAACTACGACCTGCTGCTCATGTTGAACGAGCAGATGGAGGGCGGGCTGGCAGGCGTGGTGCTGAACGACGTGCCCCCGACCTTCCTGGAGGAGGTGGCCGGGCACCTGGCCCCGTTCCTGGAGAGCCGGGGCATCCCGGTGCTCGGCATCCTCCCGCGCGACCCGCTCATGGGCTCCATCACCGTCGGGGATCTGGCCACGCGCCTGGGCGGCAAGGTCATCAGCGCGCACCACAAGACCGACCGCGTGGTCTCGCAGTTCCTCATCGGCACCATGCAGGTGGAGAACTTCATGCTGCACTTCCGCAAAAAGAAGAACGCCGCAGTCATCGTCGGCGGCGACCGCTCCGACGTGCAGCTGGTGGCGCTGGAGGGCGACTGCCCGTGCCTGGTGCTCACCGGCAACCTGTATCCCAACGACGTCATCCTGACGCGCTCCGAGGTGCTGGAGACGAGCATCATCATCGTGCGCGAGGACACCTTCACCGTGGCCAAGAAGATGGAGAACCTGCTCACCCGCCACAAGATGCGCGACGCGGTCAAGGTGAGGCAAGGCGCGGAACTGGTGGCCAAGCACCTGCGCCTGGACACGCTGCGGGCCAGCCTGGGGATCTAGGGCCGCCGCATTGTTTTTGTCGCTCTGTTTGCCGCTCTGTTTGTCGCTCTGTTTGCGCCCCTTGGCGCAGCACCGGAACGGCTTCCGTCCGGGCAGACGCCTGGATTCTTTTCGAGGACGTGACACAAACGCCCGCCTGGGGTATCCTGAACGCCTCGGCATACCCGCTCCGGGGCTGCACAGGGCGCCCTGGCGCGCCGCCCGGAGCCGCACAAACAGGAAGGAGATCGCCATGAAACGGACCCTCTCGCTGGCGCTCGCCGCGCTCATCACTCTCGTTGCCGTCGCCGGACTGACGCTGGCCGACCCGGCCCAGGCCGCCAAGGCCAAACAGGCCGGGGCCAAGAAGAGCGAGCCCGCACCGGCCAGGATCACCGGGGCCAAGGTGCTGGAGTTCGGCGTCTACACCTCCACCGTGACCAGCCGCGAGAAGTCGGCCACCGTGGCCGACGGCATCAAGGACCGCGCCCGCGACTTCAAGCTGGTGCGCAAATCAACCTTGGTGGACGCGCGCCTGGGCACCAGCATCGGCATGCAGTACGTGCTGCTCGGCACGCCCAAGGTCGGCAACGTGAGCATCGAGGTGGCCGTGAGCCACCCGGCCATGGTCAACCCGGAGACCAGGCAGTCCATGACCCACAGCAGCGCCATCTTCGAGCGCGTCCTGGGCCAGCCGGAGCACGCGGTATGGAGCTTCGACACCCCAGAGGGCCTAGTGCCCGGGGAGTACGTCATCGAGCTCGTGAGCGAGGGCAAGGTGCTGGCGCAGAAGACCTTCCGGGTGAAGGTCAGGAAGTAGCGCTTTTGCCGCGCGTTTTTGCGCTGACGGACTTCAGCCGCGCTTTTTCAGCAGGGCTGGCTTCAGCCGCGCCCGTTCACGCGGACTGACTTCAGTCGCGCTCCTTGACGTCGCCCCGCCAGGCGTTGTGCCGGGCGCAGCAGCCCTGGCCCACGAAGAGCGGGCCCAGGTCCACGCCCGGCTCAGGGCGCACGACCAGGGCGCAGACGTAGCGCACGCCGGTCCATTCCAGCGCCGGGCAGCGCGGGGTGTAGCCGTAGACCGTGTGCGACACCTCGCAGGGGTTGTCCAGGCAGCACCAGCCGCAGCCGAGGCAGTCGAGTTCGGGCAGGCCGGGGTCCTTTGGCGAGAAGAAGTCGTCGTTGTCGAACATGAGCGCGAGGATAGGCCACGGCAAGGGCGAAGGCAACCGGGCAGCGCCGCAAAAGCGTGGACCATTCTGGTCGGACTTGCCTTATACTGCATAAGTATATTATGATTCGAAGTCATTCTTGATTTCAGTTCATACTGGCGTGCAACCAAAACGTCGAGGGCGAGGGGAATACCGGGCATGAGCATGAACCTGCCAGTGCGCGGGACGGCGATGCGCGTCCTCGTGGCCCTCCTGGCCGTGGCCGGGGGCGTGCTGTTGCGCTTGGCGCTCCTTGACTTCATCGGCCCGCGCACGCCGTTCATGACCTTCTACCCGGCCATGATGGTCGCCGCGCTCTGCGGCGGGCTCGTCTCCGGCCTCATCGCCACTGCGCTGATGGGGCTGGCGGCCTATTTCTGGGCGCTGCCCCAGGTCCAGCCCTTCATCCTGGGCAGCGCCTCCTGGATGGCCTTGGGCATGTTCGTGTTCACCGGCGTTCTGGCCGCAGCCCTCGCCGAGGCCCTGCAGCGCGCCCGCACCCGCGCCACCGAGGCCGAGGTCAAGGCCGCCGTAGCCGAGGAGCGCTGCCGGGTGGACCCTGACCTGCTGCGCCTGGCCGCCATCGTGGAGTCCTCGGACGACGCCATCCTGAGCACGACCATGGATGGCTTCATCAGCAGCTGGAACCACGGCGCGGAGCGCATCTACGGCTATGCCGCGCAGGAGGCCCTGGGCCAGCCAGCGTCCATGCTCTGTCCGCCCGAGCGCAGCGGCGAGATTCCGGAGCTCTTGGCGCGCATCGCCGCCGGGGAGAACGTGCGCAATCTCGAGACCGTGCGCCTGCGCAAGGACGGAACGCGGATACACGTGTCCGTGACCCTCTCGCCCATCCGAAGCCGCGACTGCTCGCTGGCCGGGATCTCGGCCATCGTGCGCGACATCAGCGAACGCAAGCTCACTGAGACGGCCCTGCGCGAGAGCCGGCAGCGCCTGCTCTTCTCCCAGGAAATCGCCATGCTCGGGGAGTGGGAGTTGAACCTGACCACGAATACGCTGTACTGGGGTCCGGGCGTCTTCAGAATCTTCGAAATCGACCCCGACACGCTTTCCCCCTCCTACGAGGCGTTTCTCGCCCTGGTGCACCCCGAAGATCGCGGCCTCGTGGACAAGGCCTACACGGAATCGCTTGCAGCCCAAAGGCCCTACGCCATCGTCCATCGCCTGCGCCTGCCCGGCGGACGCGTCAAATGGGTCAAGGAGTCCTGCCGCCACGAATTCGACGAGAACGGCTCCCCGCTGCGCTCCCTCGGCATTGTCCAGGACATTACGGAACTCAAGCAGGCCGAGGCCGCCCTGCGCGAGAACGAGGCCTTCGCCCGCACCATCATCGACAACAGCCCGGACTGCATCAAGCTCCTGAACGCCAGCGGCGAGCTGACCTACATGAGCCCCAGCGGCCCGCGCCTGCTGGAGCTGGACAGCGTGGAGCCGCTGCTCGGCAAGCCGTACCTGGCCTTCTGGAAGGGCTCGGACCACGAGCGCGCCGCTCAAGCCTTCCACGAGGCCCAGACCGGGCGCGTGGGCCGCTTCGAGGGCTTCTGCCCCACGGCCAGCGGCACGCCCAAGTGGTGGGACGTGTCCATCGCGCCGCTCTACGGCGAGAGCGCGGCCGGGAACGCCAGCCGCTTCCTGGTGGTCTCGCGCGACGACACCGCGCGCAAGCTCGCCGCAGACGCCCTGCGCATCGAGCGCGAACGCCTTGCGGCCATCATCGACACCTCCCAGGACCTGATGTTCCTGAAGGACCCGGAGCTGCGCTACCTGGCGGCGAACAAGGCCCACGAGACCGTCCTCGGCCTCGCCCCGCGCGACATGATCGGCAAGACGGACTTCGACCTGCTGCCGAAGGACATGGCCGCGAGCTGCCGCGCGACCGACCTGGCCGCCCTGCGCGAAGGCTCCGTGCTCCTGGATGAGAAGGTGGGCGAAACCTGGTACCGCGTGAGCAAGCGCCGCGTGGAGAACGACTGGGGTTTGGTGCTCGGCGTGGCCGCGCTCATCACCGACGTTACCGTGAGCCGGAACGCATACGATGCCCTGCGCGAGAGCGAGGAACTCTTCCGCAACCTGGTGGAGAGTGCGCCAGAGGCCATCTTTGTCCAGACCAAGGGGCGCTTCGCCTACGTCAACAGCGCCAGCCTGAAGCTCTACGGCGCAACCGGACCCGAGGACCTGCTCGACAGCTTCCTGCTCTCGCGCATCCACCCGGACTTCCACGCCCAGGCCAGCGAACGCGTCCGCAGGGTCAACGTGGAGCGCCTGCCGAACCCGCCCATGGAGCAAAGGCACCTGCGCCTGGACGGCCGCTTCGTGGATGTGGAGATCTCTGCCGTGCCGCTGCTCTACGGCGGCGAGAACGGCTCGCTGGTCTTCGTGCACGACATCACCGAGCGCAAGCGCGAAGAGGCCCTGCGCTCGGACATGGAGCGCATCGTCAAGCACGACCTCAAAGGCCCGCTCAATGCGGTGATCAACCTGCCGCTGCTGTACCAGGACGACCCCAACCTGAGCAGAGACCAGGTCGAGGCCCTGCGGCTCATCCACAGGGCGGGCTTGAGCATGCTGGAGCAGATCGACCAGTCCCTGACGCTCTACCGCATCGAGACCGGCAGCTTCAAGCTTTCGCCCCTGGCCGTGGAGTTGCAGGTCACGGCCGAGGCCGGTCTTGCGCCCATCAGCGGCGACGGGCTGCTCTGCCGGACCATGTTCTCCAACCTGCTCAAGAACGCCGTGGAGGCCTCGCACAGGGGCGGCGTGGTCCAGGTGCGGCTCTGCGCGGCCGGGGACTGGGCCGAGTGGTCCGCGCACAACGCCGGGACCGTGCCCGAGGCCCTGCGCAAGAGCTTCTTCGACAAGTATTCGACCCACGGCAAACGCCAGGGCGCCGGCCTGGGCACCTATTCCGCGCGCCTCTCGGCCGAGGCCCAGGGCGGCTCCATCGCCATGCACAGCTCCGAGGCCCTGGGCACCACCATCACGGTGCGGCTGCCGCTGTGGCGGGCGGGCGCCTGAGGCGGGAGCGCCAGGAACTCTGGCTGCGCATCAAGCGCAAGCGCGTGCTCGTCAAAATCATCGGGGAGTGGGGGGAAACCCAGACAGGTCAAGGCGTGGCGGGCGCGCTGGCGGCCTTTTTCTTGAGGTACTTGCGCAGGGTCTGGTCCACCCGCATGGTGTGCTCCTGAAACCAGGTGGCTACAAAAACCAGGAAGTCCCGCAGCGAAACGTCGCGCCCGTTGATGTACTCCCGGTAGAAGTCCAGGGCCTGGGTCGAGCACTCCTCGTGCCCGTCCACCTGCTGGAAGTATTCCGGGTAGTCCCTGGAATCCATGAGGCCCTGCTCGGTGCTGAAATGCTCACTCGAGTAGTCGCAGAAGGCGCGGATGAGTTGGCCAAGCTCGCGGCGTTCGGCTCCGCGCTCGGCTGCCTCGGCGAGGTCGTTGATGAGTACGACCAGTTGCCGGTGCTGCGCGTCGATGACCTCGTGGCCGATGCCCATCCTCTCGTCCCAGTCCAAATATGCCATGCGCATCAGGCTCCTGTAGCGTGTTTTGCCGTGCCGACAATCCATAGCCCCGAGCGCTACGCCTGTCCAGCCGCCCGCCTGGCCCCTGGCCCATGAGCCACCGCGCCTGCGGGCCGCATCCCGAGCCTTTCCCAGGCCCGATTCTCACGTTGACGCCTGCTCCGTCCAGGGGTAAAAACCTGAGAGTACAGTTTGCCGAGCGCAGCAATCCCGAGGTGCCCCATGCCCCATGCCCCAGACCCAGCCCGTGCTTGTCCGCCTGCCCACGGGCCTGGACCTCTGGCCGGTGCCGCCCGGCTGAGGCGGCCCCTTCCTCCTTGGATTTCCAGCGGCAATGGGCTACTCTTCCCCATGAGGTGGCGATGACTCCAGAAAAGAGCAAGAATGCCTGCCAAGGCCTGGGCAAGGTCCAGGAAATCCTGGAGCGCTTCGGCGTGGCCGGAGACGCCGACTGGGCGGCCGTGGTGCTCTTCGTGCGCAACCTCGTGGCCGAGATGGACCTGTTCACCGAGAGCCAGAAGGCCGCCATCCAGGCCCGCGCCTTTGAGCAGATGGCCATGAAGCCGCTGGACCGCCAACGCTTCCAGCGCGTCGTCGCCTCCATCCAGGGCTTCCTGCTGGACAACTCCAAGGTGGCCGACCTGCGCGACCAGCTCCAGGCCGAGCGCGACGGCGCCAGCGCCCTGTATTCCGAGATGAGCCGCGTGGTGCAGGAGATCCAGGCCAGCAGCCAGACCCGCCAGACCAGCCTCCAGCGCATGGGCCAGGACACCGAGGAGCTCATCGACTCCGGGGACAGCAAGACCGAGGTGGTGCGGCGCTTTCGCGGCATGATCACCGAGATGGTGGCCCAGGCCAGAGAGGAGGCGCGCTCCTGGGAGGAGCGCGCCAAACAGATGGAGCGCACGGCCAACTTCGATCCGCTCTTAAGCGAGCTTTACAGCCGCCGTGCCCTGGACACCCAGCTGGGCGCAGCCTTGGGGCGCGCCAGAAAGAGCAACCGTCCGCTGTCCTTGATGTTCCTCGACGTGGACCATTTCAAGAACATCAACGACACCTACGGCCACCTCGTGGGCGACGGGGTGCTGCGCGTGCTGGCGGCCGTCGTCTCGGCCCACGCCATGCAGTTCAAGGGCTATGCCGCGCGCTTCGGCGGGGAGGAGCTGGTGGTGCTCTGCGAGAACATGGACGAGGACACCGCCATGACCCGGGCCGAGGCCATCCGCCGGGACGTGGCCGACTGCCCCTGCCAGCCCCAATACGAAGGCCCGGCGCCAGATGAGCCCATCTGCATCACCGTGAGCATCGGCGTGGCCCAGCTGGGGCCCGGGCAGACCGCAAGCGACCTGATCCTGGCGGCGGACCAGGCCATGTACGCCGCCAAGACCGGGGGCCGCAACATGGTCCTGGGCCACAGCGCCATCCAGGCCAGCCGCAAAGCCTGAACAACGGCCCTGCGACAGGGCCAAAAGCTTCCCCGCCCGCTTGCGGCCGGGCCAACGCAAAGGACCTTTGATGCCCAAAGTCCAATCCATCCAAATGCGTGTGTTGATGTGGGGCTGGGGCGTGCTCATCGTCGGTCTGGCCGTGGCCTTCTGGCGCTACAGCGCCACCCTGGACGAGGAGACCGCCCGCGACTTCGAGCGCGAGACCTTGACCCGCCTGGACACCGTGCAGTGGCTCCTGGAGAGGTCAGGCCCCTTCAAGGAACCGCGCGACCGGCAGGACTTCCTGCACTCCCTGGCGGCCAGCATGGGCATGCGCATCAGCCTCATCCAGGGCTCGAAGGTCCTGACCGACTCCTCCCGGCCCTTCGACGACCTGGGCAAGATGGACGACCACTCGACAAGGCCCGAGGTGGCCGCCGCCCTGAGCGGCGAACTGGGCCAGGCCCCCCGCCACAGCGCCACCCTGGACCACGACATGATCTACATGGCGCGCAAGCTGCCGGGCCAAGAGGGCGAGCGCGCGATCGTGCTGCGCCTGGCCGCGCCGGTAAGCCAGGTGCGCATGCACATGCAGCGCATGCGCTGGGCGCTTCTGGCCGCCGTGATCCCCCTGCTCCTGGGCTCAGGCGTCCTCTTGTACCTGCTCTCGCGCACCATCACCGCAGGCATCGCCCAATTCACGGACGCCGCCCAGGCCATCGGCGAGGGCGACTACCGGCGCAGGATACTGTTCTACCCGGCGGCGGAGTTCCAGCCCCTGGCCGAGGCCATCAACCGCATGGCCAAGAAGATCAAAAAGAACGTGAAGGTCATCGAGAACCAGCGCGGCGAGCTCTGGGCCATGTTCGAGGGCATGACCGAGGGCGTCATGGTGCTCGACACCGCAGGCCGCATCCTGCACGTGAACCCGGCCCTGTCCTTGATCTTCCCCCGCGCGCATGAGTTCATCGGCCGGGCGCCCCTTGAGGCCACCATGAGCCTGGAGATCCAGAACCTCGTGGACGCCCTCATGGCCGGGGAGACCACCGAGTCCGTCAGTCGGCAGATCGAGCTCAAGAACCGCAACTGCGCGGAGATGACCGTGGTGCCCTTCCGCGACCACAAGTTCCGGCCCAGGGTCATCCTCATCTTCCACGACACCAGCGAGCAGAAGCGTGTGGAGCGCGTGCTGCGCGACTTCGTGGCCAACGCCTCGCACCAGCTGCGCACCCCGCTCACCAGCATCCAGGGCTATGCCGAGACCCTGCTTGACGCGCCCCCGGCTGACGAGGCCAAGCGCCGGGAGTTCCTCGACATCATCCGCGCCAACGCCGTGCACATGACCAGGGTCATCGCGGGCATGTTCGCCCTGGCCAAGAGCGAACGCGGCGGCAAGCGCCCCAAGGATCTGAACGCCAACGTGGCCCAGGCCCTGGAGCACGCTTTCATGAACTCGGCCTTCGCCGCCCAGGAAAAGGCCATCAGCCTGGCCAGGGAGGATCTCCCGCAGAACCTGGCCAACGTGGCCGCCGACCCCGACGGCCTGCTCCAGATCGCGGATAACCTCCTGGACAACGCCATCAAGTATTCCCCCCAGGGCACCACTGTCCGCGTCAGCGCCGAAACCGATGGCCAGAGCGTGACCCTGCGCTTCCACGACCAGGGGCCGGGCATCGGCGCGGAGGACCAGAAACGCGTGTTCGAGCGCTTCTTCCGCGCCGACAACAACGACGTGGAC
>MGTN01000104.1:27577-27928 GCA_001799475.1 Desulfovibrionales bacterium GWA2_65_9
ACATCGCCCGCAACTACGGCGGCGAGGTCTGGGTGGACTCCCCCACGGACCAGGATGCTGGCACCGGCAGCATGTTCAGCGTGCGCCTGCCCGTGGCCTGAAGAAACCTGCGGGTTGCGGACCCGCCCGGAATACGTAGCCGACGCTGTGGCCAAACAGGGCGCAGCGTGTACCAGGGGGAACAGACGGCATCTTTGTGCGCCCCCCCGACGAGGGCGCAGACTCTGGAACCTTAAGCGGGTGCTGATGGCCAGAACCGACCGACCTTGCCGCATGTGCGGACTGCTCCGGCAGTCCCTGGCCTGCGCCCTTCTAGCCGCCGCTCTTGTGCTGTGTTCCGCCGCCGCCAGC
>MGTN01000104.1:27973-30394 GCA_001799475.1 Desulfovibrionales bacterium GWA2_65_9
GAAGATCTTTGGCCTGCTGGCCGACTTCTACGCCAAGAAATACGCCGGGGTCCAGTTTGATGCCATCCTCGCCAGCGACGACAACGCCCTGGATTTTTTGCTCGCCCACCGCGACCGCCTGTTCCCCGGCTCGCCCGTGGTCTTCTGCGGGGTCAACGACTACCGCCCGGACCGCCTGGGCGGCAAGCAGGGCTACACCGGCGTGTCCGAGCGCGTGGACATCAAGGGCACCATCGAGGCGGCCCTCAAGCTCATGCCGTCCATGCGGCGGCTGGCGATCATCACCGACGCCACCGAAACCGGCCAGTACAACCGCAAGAACGCCCTGGAGGCGGTGCAGCCTTTCCTGGGCCGGGTGGAGGTGCAGGAGCTGACCGGAACGACCTTTGGCGAGATGGCCTCGGCCCTGTCCACCCTGTCCTCGGACACGGCCATCCTGCACATGGGCCTGTTCCGCGATCCCGACGGCCAGAGCATGGATGTGCCGGAGTTCATGGACTTCACGCGCAAGCACACCGCGCAGCCCATCTTCGGGGTCTGGGACTTCCTGCTGGGGCACCACACCGTGGGCGGCGTGGTGGTCAGCGGCGCGCACCAGGGCCAAGCCATGGCCGCTCTGGCGGTGCGCATCCTCGGCGGCGAGAACGTGGACGACATCCCCGTGGTTTTGCAAAGCCCCAACGCGCCCATGTTCGACTACCGCGAGCTCACGGACCAGGGCTTCTCGCTTGGCAACCTGCCCCGGGACAGCATCGTCCTGAACCCGCCCGAGGGGCTGTGGCAGCGCTACTGGGGCTGGCTGGTGCTGCTCGGCGCGGTGTTCACGATCATGGCCGTGGCCATCGGCCTCTTGTGGGTGAACATCCTGCGCCGCCGCCGGGCCGAGGCCCAGCGCTGGGCCTCGGAGCGCCGCTACCGCGAGTTCGTGGAGACGCTCTCCATCGGCGTGGTGGAGCTGGACCTGGCCGGGCGCATCGTCTTCGCCAACCCCGGCAGCTACGCCATCTGCGGCGCCACCCCAGGGACCCTGCCCGGCCGAAGCATCCTCGACCTGGCCCAGACCGACGAAACGCGCCAGACCATCAACGCCATGCTGGCGGCCGCAACCGCAGACACCCCACAGCCGCCCGGCTCGGTCCTGCTGCGTCTGGACCGCTTCGCTGGCGGCACGGCCGACCTCAAGGTGGACTGGCTCTGCCTGCGCGACGCCGAGGGCCGCGTCACGGGCTTTCTGGCCGCCGCCACGGACCTGACCGAGCTCCGGCAGTCCGAGCACGAGCGCGAGGCCCAGCACCGCTTCACCACCGCCCTCATGGACGCCAATCCCACACCCATCTTCGCCAGGGACATGGAACGCCGTTACACGCGGGTGAACCGGGCCTTCTGCGAACTCCTGGGCCACGCGGAGCAGGACATCCTGGGCCGCCGCCTGGATGACTTCAGCTCCTCGGACCTCGTGGCGCGCATCACCGACATGGACGCCCGGCTCATCGCCCACCGGGGGCAGCAGGTCTTCGAGGCCCAGGCCCCGGACAGCCAGGGCCGCCTGCGCGACATTCTCTTCGTGCGCTCCCTCTACTACGACGCCCAGGGCCAGCCCAAGGGCATCGTGGGCACCATGACCGACATCACCGTGCGCAAGCAGACCGAGGCCGACCTGCGCGAGAGCCGCGAGAAGTACCGCGTCATGTTCGAGAACCTGCCGCTGGCCCTGGCCGTCACCGACATCACGGGCCGCTTCCTGGAGATCAACCGCGCAGCCGAGGAGTTCTTCGGCAGCCCGCGCGAACGGCTCATAGGTCTGCCGCCCCAGGAGCGCGAGTTCATCGTGCTGCACCTGGACGGCACCCCGCTTGGGCCGGATGAATACGCCAGCGTGCGCGCCGTCAGGCAGCAGCAGGTGGTCCAGGAGGAGCACCAGGTCCGCCGGGCCGACGGGACCACCCGTTATGTCCAGGCCACCGCAGCGCCCCTGCCCCTGCAAGGCTTCGGGGCCATGCTGGCGCTGACGGACATCACCGAGCGCAAGCGCCTGGAGCAGATCAGCCAGAGCCGCCTCACCGCAGTCACCAGTCCGCCGGGCGAAGCCCCGGACCTCTCCTTCAGCGACCTCTTCAACCTGGAGGACATCCAGGCCGTGCAGGACGCCTTTGCCCTGGCCGTGGGCGTGGCCTCCATCATCACCACGCCCGAGGGCGTGGCCCTGACCCGGCCAAGCAACCCCTGCAAACTGTGTCAGCTCATCCAGAACTCCCCGGACGGGCATATGGCCTGCGCGGCCGCCACCAGCGCCCTCATCGGACCAGGGGCCGAACCCGGGCCGCATGTCTGCCCGTCAAGCGGCCTGTTCACCGGCGTGGCGCCCATACGCAGCGGCGACCGTGAAGACGACCACATCCTGGCCCACTGGTTCATCTGCCA
>MGTN01000105.1:0-5204 GCA_001799475.1 Desulfovibrionales bacterium GWA2_65_9
CGCCGTACGTCGCCGAGAAGGTCGAACCGCAGGCCGGGCTCAACGCCAAGGACTTCGGGGTGCTCAAGCGCGAGGACGGCAAGCCCCAGGTGACCTTCAAGGGCGCTCCGCTGTACTACTTCTTCAAGGACCAAAAGGCTGGCGACACCAACGGACAGGGCGTGGGCAGCGTCTGGTACGTCATCGACCCTGCCAACTTCCCGAAGAAGTAGGCAGCGCAAGGGCACCAACCGCTCAAGCGACATGAACAATCCCGGCCCTGCACACAGCGGGACCGGGATTTCTCATTGCGTGCAAACCGCGCTTCGTCTCCGCTTCAGGAATGCGTTGCTTGGGCAGCTCAAAAGACGTCACGCTTCCTGTCCCGGACCACGCAAAGCGAAGGGCTCCTTCCGGCGGCTTTGTGCCGGAAGGAGCCCTTCGCGCAATGGGGGATTCCAAAGGGCCTTAAGGCCCTTTGGCCGCCGGAGGCATATTCTCTCGCGCTAGGCCACCTTGCCGCCGTCGTCCACGGAACCTGCGGCGGTCAGCAGGCGCGTAACCTCGGCGTCCTTGGCCACCAGGATCATGCCCTGGCTCTGGATGCCGCGAAGCTTGCGCGGAGCCAGATTGGCGACCACAACCACCTGCTTGCCCACAAGGTCGTCCGGGCTGAAGCGGTCGGCCAGTCCGGCCACGATCTGCCGGGGCTCAAGCTCGCCCAGGGCCACCTGGACCACCAGCAGCTTGTCCGCGTCCGGGTGTTTGGCGGCGGAGAGTACGGTGCCGACGCGCAGGTCGAGCTTCTGGAAGTCCGCGAACTCAATGGACTCCGCAGGGCCTGCCGGAGCTTCGGCGGGCTTGTCCGGGGCCTTCTTCTTGGACTCTGCGGCCTTGGCCTTGGGTCCTTCCGTGCTATTGACAGCGGCGGCAGGGGCGTCGTGGACAGAGGGCGGCGCAGGCTCGGGCACGTCCACGCGCGGGAACAGATTGGACGTGGGTGCCACGGCCAGGCCGGAATCAAGCAGGCCCCAGACCTCAGGCTCCTTGGCCAGGTTCACCTTGTCCAGATCAAAGGCGCAGCCCAGCTGCTCGTGCATCTTCACGCTGGCCTCGGGCATCACGGGCCAGAGGTGCACGGCAATTTTCCGCATGTGCTCCAGCAGCATGTACATCACCGTGCCCAGGCGGGCCTTGTCCTTGTTCTTGAACAACGTCCAGGGCGCGGCGGTGTCGATGTACTTGTTCAGGGCGCGCACCAGCTCCCAGAGGGATTCCAGCCCGCGCGCGGTGCGGAACTCCGCGAAGTGGCCCTGGAAGTTGCGCATGGCGTCCCGCCCCAGGCGCTTGAGCTCGGCGTCCCCCTCGGTCTCAGCCGCAGGGCTTGGCACCTTGCCCTCAAAATACTTGTGCGTCATGGACAGCACACGGTTGAACAGGTTGCCCAGATCGTTGGCCAGGTCGGCGTTGAGGCGGCCCACCAACGCTTCTTCCGTAAACGAGGCATCCGAGCCGAAGGCCATCTCGCGCAGCAGGAAGTAGCGGAAGGCCGAGGTCCCGTAGGCGTCCACCATCTGCTTGGGCTCGACAACGTTGCCAAGGGACTTGGACATCTTGGTGTCGCGCACCAGCCAGTAGCCGTGCACATTAAGCGACTGGTACGGAGCGATGCCCGCAGCCTTGAGCATGGTCGGCCAGAAAATGGCGTGGGGCTTCAGGATGTCCTTGGCCACGATGTGGTTGGCGGGCCAGAACTTCTTGAACTTTTCGCCGCGCGGGTAGTTCAGCGCGCTGACATAGTTCAGCAGCGCGTCGAACCAGACGTAGCAGACGAAGTCCTGGTCAAAGGGCAGCTCGATGCCCCAGGTCAGGCGGCTTTTGGGCCGGGAGATGCACAGGTCCTCCAGCGCGCCGGACTCGAGCAGGCTCAGGACCTCGTTGCGGTAGCGCGCCGGGCGGATGAAGTCCGGGTTCTGGTTGATGTATTCGATGAGCCAGGCCTGGTACTTGGACATGCGGAAGAAGTAGTTCTTCTCGGCGATGTACTCCGGCCTTGTCTTGTGGTCCGGGCACATGCCGTCCACAAGCTCCTTCTCGGTGTAGAAGCGCTCGCAGCCGAAGCAGTAGTGCCCGCCGTACTCGCCGAAATAGATGTCCCCGGTCTCGTAGACCTTCTGCAGGACCTTCTGCACGGTCTTGATGTGCTCGGGATCGGTGGTGCGGATGAAGTGGTCGGCCTTGGCGCCGAGCATCGGCCCCAGGGCGCGGAAGAGCGAGCTTATCTGGTCGGCGTATTCCTTGGGCGACTGCCCGGCCTCTTCGGAGGCCTTGGCGATCTTGTCGCCGTGCTCATCCGTGCCGGTGAGGAAAAAGGACTCCTCGCCCATGAGCCGGTGGAAGCGCGTCATGGCATCAGCCAGGATGGTGGTGAAGGCATGGCCCAGGTGCGGCTTTGCGTTGACGTAGAATATGGGCGTTGTGACGAAGAAGCGGCTCAATCTCGACTCCTTGGAGCGTTTCCTGACCCTGGAATGGTGGTGGCCCTGATGGCCTAGGCGGGCTTGGGGCCTCTGCCCTTGCGGCGCTTGCGCCTGGGACGGGGGCGTCCGGCATCGTCCTCGGGCCTGGCGGGGCGTTCGGCGCCGGGCTCGGTCGGCGCGCCGCCTGCTGCTTGTGCGGCCTGGGCCTTGGGCGCGGCCTCAGGGCTGTCCGCAGCCTGGGGCCTGGGCTCCGGCCGGTCGGGCCGGTCGGATTTCTCGGGCTTCTCGGACTTTTCGGGCCGTGCGGAGCGTTCCGGCCTGGTCGGGCGGCCCGTGGACGGCCTGCCGCCGCCCTGGCGGCCCTGACGCTCGGGGGCATGGCCCTCCGGGGCCTGGGCTGCGCCCTCGGGCGAGAGCTGGCGGTTCACCAGGTCCTTCCACTCGTCCAGGGTGAACTCACGTTCCCCCACATCCTCGACCCAGACGGAAATGGACTTCTTGAAGAAGTTGGCGCGCAGCACCTTGGCGGTGCCGATGGCCGTCGGGATGCGCTTGCCGATCTTGGGGCACTGCTTGTGGAATTCCTCGTAGCCCTTCTGCTCGTAGCTCAGGCAGCACAGAAGCCGCCCGCAGATGCCGGAGATCTTGGCCGGGTTCAGGAACAGGTTCTGTTCCTTGGCCATCTTGATGGTCACCGGCGCGAACTTGCGCAGGAAGCGGCGGCAGCAGCAGACCTGCCCGCAGTTGCCGATGGCCCCGATCATCTGCGTCTCGTGGCGCACGCCGATCTGCCGCAGCTCGATGCGCGTGTGGAACTCGCGCACCAAGCTCTTGATGAGCTCGCGGAAGTCGATGCGGTTCGGCGCCGTGAAGTAGAAGATTATCTTGCTGCGGTCGTGCAGCACCTCCACGTCCACGAGCTTCATGTCCAGCTCCTGGTGGGAGATGCAGCCCCGGCAGAAATTGAAGGCCCGGCGCGCCAGGCGCTTGTTCTCCGCTCCGGTCTCCAGGTCCTGCGGCCCGGCCACGCGATAGATGCCCTGCAACCCTGCGGCGGTTCTCGGCCGGGGCTGATACTGGGCGGCCTGCTCCAGGGAATAGATGCCGCCGATGGGTGCGGCCGCATCCTGCGGATGCTCCGGGGAAATTTCGCTGTTGTCGGCTTTGGGGGCCTTGGCCTGCGGGGCTTCGACCAGCGGGGCATCCGCCAGCGGGACTTCGTCCTGCCAGTCCGTGCTGATCAGCACCGCCTCAAAAGGGGCCGGGGCGTTGTCGGCCGGGGCGACAACGACGACATGGGCGTCCTGCTGAGCGGCCTCCGGGGCCGCCACAGTGGCCACATGCCCCAGGGCCAGGCCCTGGTCGGTCTCCACCAGCACGGACTGCCCCGCGCGCACCACATTGGCTCCGGAGGCAAAATAGCACACCGGCCCGTGGTCGCTGAACTTGATCCCGAGAATCTGACTCATGCACCTGTCCTGTGGGTCGCTTTAGGCCGTCTGGGCCGTGCGACGTCGTAGGCTTCATTAGCCGACTTTTCGTCGAAGTTCAAATGTCGCCAAGGGGCGGTGGCGCCCGAAAAAAAACGGCGGAAGGCAACGGCCAGGCCGCTGCCCCCGTCCGCTCGTCCCACCCAAACACTGGACCGGGCGTCTGAACCTGGCCGGGCTAGGCCGTGAGCCCCAGGGCGCGGAGTTCGGCCATGAAGCGCTCCTCATCGATGGGCTTGACCAGAAAGCAGTCGGCCCCGCCGAGGAAGAAAGCGTCATTGGTCTCGCGAGAGTCCTCAAGCATGCTGATGACCACGACCTTGCAGCGCTGAATATCGCTCAAGCCCCGGTCGTTCTCGTATCCGCGCATCTCGCGCAGGGCCTGCTGGCCATCCATCTCGGGCATCACCAGATCCATGCAAACCAGGTCGTAGGGACGTCCGTCCTCCAGGGCTTTTTTGAAGGCCCCCACGGCTTCCTCACCATTGACCGCGATGTGGCATTCCGCAACGGGCCGCATCATGTCATGGAGCATGACACGGCTGTAGAAATCGTCATCCACGATAAGCACGCGCATCAATACACTCCCCCTTGTTCCTGCCCCTCTGCCTTTTGCAAGGCACTTGCGGGTGTGGCATGTCCTGGGACAGAAATCAAGTACAGCCGGGCTTCGGTGCGCGGCAGGCAGAGTCCTTGGAGGCGGGCAGGGACCCGGATGTGGGCTAGAGGTCGAAGCTGGAATCCTGGGTCAGGGCCAGGCAAGCAGGCCCAGAACCCAGGCTGGAGCCGGAGCCGGGGCCGGACAACACGTCGCGGCAACGCCGCACAATCTCGTCCATGCCGTCATCCGTGCGTTCCTGGTTGTGGTGGAACAGGCCCAGAGTCTTCACCCCGGCAGCCTTGGCCAACCGCGCGGCATCCTCGAAGTGCGAATGCCCCCAGCCTTTGCGGTTCGGGTATTCCTCGGGCGTGTACTCGGCATCGTCCACGAGCAGGTCCGCATCCCGGCAGAAGGCCGCGTACTCGCTGAAGCTGCGCCCGCCCCGGTGATGATGCGAGAGCTCGTTGTCCGTGAGAAAGACAAAACTCCTGCCGTCCTCCTCCACGCGGTAGCCTGCGCCCAGGTTCGGGTGCGAGAGCGCGATGCGCGTGACCTTGAGGCTGTCCACCTGGAGGCTTTCGCCCTGCCAGACGAAGCCCTTGATCCTGGACGGCAGCTTCACGAAGGGGACCGGGAACAACGGCGGGGCCATGA
>MGTN01000105.1:5248-5334 GCA_001799475.1 Desulfovibrionales bacterium GWA2_65_9
CCGTACAGGTCGATGCGCACCTGCGGATTATACAAAAGCTTGAAGAACGGCAGGCCCAGCACGTGGTCCCAGTGGGGGTGGGTGAA
>MGTN01000105.1:5371-8234 GCA_001799475.1 Desulfovibrionales bacterium GWA2_65_9
CCGGGATGGAGCCGCGCGCGCCCCAGCAGCGCACCTTCACAGGGCGTACCGCCGGGACAAATGCTGGTCTGCGGATTCCGGGAACCTCATCTTGTGGTACTTATCCGCAGCGCGCAGCAATGGCAAGCCCCTGGCCAGGGGCAAACGACGGGTAACCGGTCTGGCCGTCGCCCGTGACCTCGCCTGCGTCCTGCACGCCGTTGTTGTTGGCGTCGTTCCACACGGAGAGGTTGCTGCCAAGCAGGGGCTTGTTCACGTCGATGGCCGTAAGCCCGCGCTCGGCCAGGGTGGTCAGCTCGCCCGCCTCGCTGATGCCGTTCTGGTTCTGGTCCTGCCAGATGCGGAACTCGGAGAACCGGGCGTCCTGCGCGTTGAACACGCCGTCGTTGTTGGAGTCGAACGCGAGGCGCAGGCCGTCCAGGTCGCTGGTTGCGTCCGGGCTCCAGAGCTTGAAGGAGACCTCTGTGGCCTTGTCGATGACGCCGTCGCCTCCCACGCCACCATCAGCGGCCAGGTCGATGACCAGCAGGCCGTCGTCCGGGCCGACCCAGCCGGTGCGCTCGCGGTAACTGTCGCCGTCCATGTCGAAGAAGGCCGTGGAGTTGAACATGGACACCAGGCTTAAGGAGTCCTTGGCCAGGGGCGAGGTGCCGTTGCCCAGGTCGATGCCGATGGGACAGCTAAAATTGACGCCGGCATAGGGAGGTGGATTGTACCCCAGAGCCGCACCATTTCCACCGCCGGAACTCCCGCCCACCTGGAGGGTCCCGATGCCCGTGTCATAGCTGACCCCGCGCCACAAGCTGTCTACGGCGGACCCAATGGCATCAAATGTCCCTGTGGAGTAGCTTGTGATGAGGTTTTCGTTGTAGTCTTCGATAGCCAGATCGATGGATCTTGGATTATAGCCTGCGGTTTTGCTGTTGATGCCGCCCAACGGGTTTTGCCAAGCCATTGACTCTGTATATGCGGCATCAATCTCGTACGAGAGCGAGGAAGTGCTTCCGAGCGACGACACTGCGGACAACTGCATGTTGTCGGTGAGGCCCAGGCCCGTCAGGTTTCCCCTTAAGCCGTTTATGGTGGACTGTACCTCGGGACTCAAGAGCGAAAGATGGGAGAGCTGCTGGATTGCGGGCTGGCCGAAGAGGTTGAAGGCGCTGAGGGCGGCGTCGCGCTTCCAGTCGTTGTAGGCGGCGGTGGTTACAACATTGAGGCCCAAGCCGTCAGCGGCGGTATCACCGTACTTGGCCCTGATGCTGTCATACTCGTACTTTGTGACGAAGGTTATGCCAGCCAGGTCCAGCTTTTCCCCAGGCTTGATGAGAACATACTTGCCATCGGCAGAGACCCTGCCCTGGTCAGTGAGCCAGGAGTTGCGGTCAAGCAACTCCTGGGTGGTCAGACCTTTGGCGGCGGCTATTTGGGAAAGGGTATCGCCCTTGACGACTGTATACGTTACATCGGAGCTTGCACCAGTGAGAGTAAGAGAAGACACGGGGATGCCAAGTGATGATAGCTTATTAACAATGTCGGCGGGCTGATCGTCTGGGCCAATATCTGTGCCACTGACGGGGAAATGAAGTTCACGATTAACTGGTAAACGTACATCCCAACTCTCATCCCCTTTCGTTGTGGCTTTAAATTTAGCGAATCCTGCTGCAGTGATCTCGTCAACGATGTAATATGTTACCGCACTAGCAACAGCGGTCAACATAAGTCCGGCTGCTAGTACACGCGGTTCTTCAACACGTTTCAAATAAGGTTTAGCAGAATCAAATACACGCCGTGCTGCGATATACGCAGCAGTATTTGTCGCCGTAGCCTCAAGGAATGACATGTCCTTTGTCACCATGTCCTGATAAATTCCATCAGTAAACAAAGCTGCTGTTACGCCAGAAGAAAAATACATCCATTGGCCGTTAAACCGGATCGCTGATATTTTGTCTGGATGCGTAGAGCATACTCTATCATTTCGTTAAATATACCGACATACGTAGATGTAGTGGCAGTTCCAAAAAAATCTAAATTCACTTCCCTGCCTATCGCCAGCCCCAGACGAGAGGACAACAGACTTGCGTCATTATTTAAAATAGTGACCAAAACAGGATTGACTTTTTGCCTGTATTCAACAGCAGACCTATACTCATTAGATGATGTAGCCATTCTATTCCCCCTTTATTGACTGTATTGCATTGTAGCATTCAATCACTTTATCGACGTTAATCATTTTCAACTCTGTTCTTGCCGTGACAACTCGTATGGTATTATCAAACAGGAATGGAATTTGAAATTTACTAATTTCAACTTCAACTATTTCACTTGCCATGGTTTTGATAATTCTAAGAAATGGAGAGAATGTTATGCATATAATGCAATCATCTAACACTATAGTTCTACTAAATATGCTCCTATATTCTTTATACGACAACAGCATAATAGATGGCAATACAATCACAAAAAATATCATTGCCTTGTAATCCGCACTATAAATAATCGCTGAAGTTATTGCTTGGAAATTTTCTATGGATGTCAATGCAACGGAACCGAAATACACATAAATGAATGTCCCAGCAAATGGCATAATATACGTCGAATGAAAGACCATCCTCCTTCTATCCATTTGCATAATACGTATAACTACATTCCTAATTGTAATGATATACGCAGCAACTGGGTAAAGAAATGACAAGCACAGAACAGACGCAACAAAATAGTAAGCGTACAAACCTATATCCAATGGGGCCACCTCGCCAGCACGACCTGTGACAGTATGCGTTTCGCCATTTTTAAGATCATTTGACATGCGCAGAGAGGGGCTTCATCAGATATTGCCGCCCCTGCGCAGACCACTGGAGTACCC
>MGTN01000106.1:0-4333 GCA_001799475.1 Desulfovibrionales bacterium GWA2_65_9
GGGCCCCCTTGTGCCCGGGGCCGGGTTCCTGGGCGAGGAGGGCAGCGCCGGGCTTGGCTTGCAGGGCCTGGCCTGGGTGGTGGACCCTGTGGACGGCACCACGAACTTCGCCCACGGCGTGCCCTTTGTGGCCACCTCGGTGGCCCTGTGTCAGGATGGCGTGCCGCTCCTCGGGGTCGTTAACCTGCCGCTCTTGGGCGAAATCTTCACCGCCGGGCTTGGGCTTGGCGCCTGGAAGAACGGCGAGCCCATGCGTGTCTCGGACACCGCGACCCTGCTCGAGGCCCTGGTGGCCACCGGCTTCCCGTACCGCATCGAGGAGCACCAGGACGCCATCCTGCGTCAGCTCGCCCTGGCCATGCCCGCCACCCAGGGCGTGCGTCGCGCCGGGGCCGCAGCCCTGGACCTGGCCTTTGTGGCCTGCGGCCGCTACGATGGTTTTTTTGAGTTCGCCCTGAATCCCTGGGACACCGCTGCCGGAGTCCTGCTGGTCCAGGAGGCCGGGGGCCAGGTGGGGCGCATGACTCAGGACGCCCCGTACCAATTGGGCGACCCGGACATCCTGGCCGTGAACGCCCGCCTTGAGCCTGCCCTGCGGTCCTTGCTCAGGCAGGCCTGCGCTCCCGCCTCGGGAGTTTGAGCTCCTTCGCCAACAGATGAAAGCGTGCGGACACGAGTTCGCTGAAGTCCTTAAGCAGGCAGCGCAATTCCTCTGGACCAAAGAAATAGTTGTCGGCCTCGCCCGGTTGGCCGTGGCTGGTGCTGCCCTCTGGCCGCACCAGTGCGAAGACGTGCTGGAACTCGTTGCCGTTCTCCAGGCTGGGGGCCAGGGCCTGCACTAGGCGCATGCGCTCGGCGTGGATGTAAAGCGTCGCATCCAGGGCGCGGGTGGCGGCGTCCAGCAAGGCTTCCCCTTCGAACACCGGGCTGTGCACCGGGACGTCCCAACGCTCCGGCCCCTGGCCGCGCGGGCTTGGACGCTTGCGCAGAAGAAGCCGCCCGGCCTCGTCGTGCAGCAGGATGACGACGCTGCGGTGGCACAGCTGCTGACGCCGGACCTCAGCCGCAGGCATGGCCGCCAGCACGCGGCCCCGCTGGTCCATGACCTCCACCAGGGGGCCCTGCTCGGTGTTGGAAACGCTTGTTGCAGTCGAAGTTTTCATATAAACTCGAAATGGTTGCGCTGCGCGGCGGCCGGAATATGCGCGCCGCCAGAGCGAAGATACCAGGACAGGGTGCGGATGCAAGACCATTCTGTGGTCACGCTCGGCGTGGCGGACTTAAGCGGGGTCATGGACCTGGAGCGCATGTGCTTCCGCACCCGCTGGACGCGCGAGCAGTTCCTCCTGGGCCTGGAGCGCAAGGCCTTTCGCATTCTTGGCATCCAGGAACGCGGGGTGCTCATCGCCTATGTCGCCTTCTCGGTCATTGCCGGGGAGATGGAGATCCTGAACATCGCGACGCATCCGTTTCACCGGCGCAAGGGCCTGGGCGCTCGTCTTTTGTCCGAGGTGCTGCGCCTGTGCCGGGCCGAGGACGTTGCCGAGGGCTTCCTTGAGGTCCGCAGGTCCAACACCGGCGCCATTGACCTTTATGAGAAATTCGGGTTTATACAGATAGGTATCCGCAAAAACTATTACCCGGACAACAAAGAAGATGCGCTGCTTTTCCGCCTGGGATTCCAGGACGGGCAGGGCGCTGGTCCGGGCACACCACCTTCCGCAAAGGAGGCCTGAGCATGCGTTCCCTCGACCAACTGGACATCTCCGGCAAGAAACTGCTCATCCGCGTTGACTACAACGTGCCCCTGGAAGAGGGCGTCATCAAGGACGACATCCGCATCCGCGCCAGCCTGCCGACCCTGCGGCATGCCCTGGACAAGGGCGCGGCGATCATCCTCTGCGCCCACGCGGGCAACCCCAAGGGCCAGATCGTTCCAGAGCTCTCGCTCAAGCCCATGGCCCAACGCCTGGCGGAACTCCTTGGGCTTCCGGTGCGCATGGCCCCGGACTGCGTCGGGCCGGAGGTCGAGCGGCTGGCGGCCGAGCTCAAACCTGGACAGGTGCTGCTGCTCGAGAACCTGCGCTACCACGCCGAGGAGCAGGGCAAGACCCCGGAGGCGCGCGGCGACTTCGGCCAGCGTCTGGCCGTCCTGGCCGACATTTACGTCAACGACGCCTTTGGCGTGGCGCACCGGCCCAACGCCTCGGTGGTCGATGTGCCCCGGCATTCCAAGATGTGCTGCGCGGGCTTCCTGTTGCGCAAGGAGTGGGATTACCTGAGCTCGGCCATGACCAACCCCAAGCGCCCGTATGTCGCCATCTCCGGCGGGGCCAAGGTCTCCACCAAGCTCGGCATCATCCAGCACCTGCTGCCCATCGTCGACCACCTAGTCATCGGCGGGGCCATGGCCAACACCTTCCTCTTGGCCCAGGGCTATTATGTCGGGGCCTCCCTGGTTGAGGAGCACATGGTGGACACGGCCAAGGTCATCCTGGACGAGGCGGGACGCATGGGCGCCAAGCTGCACCTGCCCGTGGACTTCCTCTGGGGCACGGACCCCAAGCAGGCCGTGGCCTCCGGCACCTGCGACGCCCACAACGTGCCCCAGGGAGCCATGCTCCTGGACATCGGGCCCAAAAGCCTGCTGGCCTTTGGCGACCTCTTGCGCACGGCCAAGACCGTGGTCTGGAACGGGCCCATGGGTCTGTTCGAGAACCCGGCCTTTGCCAAGGGCTCCATCGGCCTGTGCAAGCTCATCGCCAACTTGAACGCCCTGACCATCGTCGGCGGCGGGGACACGGACTCCATGGTCCACGAGGCGCACCAGGAATCCAAGATGAGCTTCATCTCCACCGGCGGCGGCTCCTTCCTCGAATTCCTCGAGGGCAAGGAACTGCCAGCCTTTACCGCCCTCAAGGAGTGTGGCGCATGAACACGCTTTTTGCCGCCAACTGGAAGATGCACAAGACCACGGCCGAAGCCCGGCAGACCGCTGCCGAGCTCAAAGGGCTGGTTTCCGGCAAGCTCAAACCCGGCCGCGAGGTCATGATCCTGCCGCCGTTCACGGCCCTGGCCCCGGTGGCCGGGGCCCTGGGCGGAGCCGCGAACTTCCTGCTTGGGGCGCAGAACTTCTATCCGCAGAAGCAGGGCGCGTTCACAGGCGAGGTGTCTCCGGGCATGCTCCTTGATGTGGGCGTGAGCTTTGCCCTGACCGGGCACTCCGAGCGCCGCCATGTGCTGGGCGAGACCGACGCCGTGGTCGGCGCGAAGACGGCCTTTGGCCTGGAGTCCGGCCTGGGCGTGATCCTCTGTGTGGGCGAAAAGCTCGATGAGCGCAAGGCCGGTAATCTTGAGGCCGTGCTGGAGCGTCAGATCCGCGCTGGCCTGGCAGGCGTGCCCAAAGACATCGCCCCGGAACGCCTGGCCCTGGCCTATGAGCCCGTGTGGGCCATCGGCACCGGGGAAGTGGCCGGCCCCAAGGAGATTCTGGAAGCGCACGCCTTTGTACGGCGCATGCTGGTGGAGTTCTTCGGCGCCTCGGCCAGCGAAATGCGCATCTTGTATGGCGGAAGTGTCAAACCTGACAATGCCTCGGAGATCATTGCGCTTGACAATGTCGACGGAGTGTTGGTAGGAGGCGCGAGCTTGAAGGCTGACGAGTTCAGCCGCATCGTCCTGGCTTAAGGGCGCGACTGGTTCCAGCTGAGGAGAATACGTTGCAAACCATAGTTTTGACCATTCACATCCTGACTTGCGTCTTCCTGGTCATGTTCGTGCTCTTGCAGTCCGGACAGGAAGGCATGGGAGTCATCTTCGGCGGCGGCAGCGGTTCCGTCTTCGGCAGCACCGGCGCGGGCGGAATCCTTGTGCGCGTCACGGGCTTTCTTGCAGCCATTTTTCTTGTTACTTCGCTGGCATATAATGTCTTGACAAAGCCTAGCATGTTGAGTGAAGGTTCATTGATGCAGCAGGGCGCAGCGGGCATGAGCGCCCCCGCACCGGTGCCGGCACCTGCCCCTGGCGGCGTAACATTTGAAGAGAAGACCCTTCCCATACCGGCCACGGCCGCTGGAGAGAAGAAATAACCCCTGTGCCGAGGTGGTGGAACTGGTAGACACGCTACTTTGAGGGGGTAGTGAGAGAAATCTCATAGGGGTTCGAGTCCCCTCCTCGGCACCAAAGACAAGTATAAGGAGATTGGCCACAAGCTGATCTCCTTTTTTCTGGCCTTGTCACATTGACCTTTCTCCCACTTTGGCACAAAACTCCCCGTTGCCGGGAACTCACTCGGCAAACTGTTTTCACCGGGTTCCGGGATGCGGGGCGTCCC
>MGTN01000106.1:4358-10967 GCA_001799475.1 Desulfovibrionales bacterium GWA2_65_9
GCACGTCCTGCTGGAGTGCTGCGCCTACAAGGGCTTTGATTTCGTCAAGGGCGACATCTGCGACCACGCCCTGATCAACGGCCTCATCGCCAAGCATGACATCATCATCCCGCTGGCGGCCATCGTGGGCGCCCCGGCCTGCAAGCTGAACCCCACCCTGACCGACATGGTGAACCGCGAGGCGCACCTGAACATCGTCAACAACACGTCCAAGGACCAGTTGGTGATCTTCCCCACCACCAATTCCGGCTACGGCATTGGCGAGAAGGACGCCTACTGCACCGAGGAGTCGCCGCGCAGGACCCTGTCCTCCTACGGCGTCACCAAGGTGGAGATCGAGAAGGCCTTCCTGGACAAGGGCGCGGCCATCACCTTCCGCCTGGCCACGGTGTTCGGCATGAGCCCGCGCATGCGCATGGACCTGCTCGTCAACGACTTCACCTACCGCGCCTTCAAGGACAAGAGCGTCATCCTCTTCGAGGACCACTTCCGGCGCAACTACATCCACGTGCGCGACGTGACCAAGGCGTTCATGTTCGGCATGGACAACTACGACAAGATGAAGGGCCAGGCGTTCAACGTGGGCCTGTCCTCGGCCAACCTGACCAAGCGCCAGCTGGCCGAGAAGATCAAGCAGTACGTGCCGGACTACTACATCCATTCCGCCGCCATCGGCGAGGACCCGGACAAGCGCGACTACCTGGTCAGCAACGACAAGATCGAGGGCCTGGGCTGGCGTCCGGAGCACAGCCTGGACGACGGCATCGTCGAGCTGCTCAAGGGCTACAAGATCCTCAAGCCCAACCGCTTCGCCAACGTCTAGGCAAGGGCGCAGAGGCTTGAAGGACGTTACAGCTTACATCCTGGCGGGCGGGTTCGGTACCCGCCTGCGCCAGGTTGTTTCCGACCGGCCCAAGGTCATGGCCGAGGTCCTGGGCCGCCCCTTCCTGTTTCATATCCTGGACCGCCTGGCGCGCCTCGGCATCACCAAGGCCGTGGTCTGCACCGGCTACCTAGCCGGGCAGCTCGAAGCCGCTGTCGGTCCCACATACCGGGGCATGGAGTTGTCCTATTCGCGCGAGGACACGCCGCTCGGTACCGGCGGCGCACTGCGCCTGGCCATGACCCGGCATCCCGCCGAGCTGGCTTTGGCCCTCAACGGCGACTCCCTGGTAGAGGCCGATCTGGCCGCCTATCTTGATTGGTATGCCCAGCATGACTTCCAGGCGGCCCTGTTGCTGGTCCCTGTGGACGACAGCGCGCGCTTTGGCCGGGTTGAGGTGGACGGTGGCGTGGACGAGCAGGGCAGGGTGCTGGCCTTCCGCGAAAAGGGCCACCCCGGCCCGGGCCTCATCAACGCAGGCGTCTATCTGCTGCGCCCGCAAGCGCTTTCCGGCATCGAGCCTGGGGCAAGCGCTTCCATCGAGACCGACGTGTTCCCGCAACTCGCACAGGCCGGAAGCCTCGGCGGGTTCCAGGTCCAGGGCCGGTTCCTGGACATCGGCACGCCGGAGTCCTACACCGCCGCTGGCCGCTTTTTGCGCGGAACCGGGCGCGGGGCAGAACAGGGCGGAGCGCGCGGCGCCGTGTTCCTGGACCGCGATGGCACGGTCATCGCCGAGCGCCACTACCTGCACGATCCGGCAGGGGTGGAACTCTTGCCCGGCGCTGCCCAGGGTCTGCGCCGCATGCAGGCACTCGGCCTTTGGCTGGTGCTGGTGACCAACCAGTCCGGCGTTGGCCGCGGCTACTTCGGCCGCGACGCCGTGGAGCGCGTGCATGGACGGCTGCTGGAGCTGCTGGAGCGCGAGGGTGTGGACCTGGACGCCATCTATCTGTGCCCGCACACCCCGGAGGAGGCCTGTTCCTGCCGCAAGCCGTTGCCTGGGCTCATCCAGCGCGCAGCGGCCGATCTTGGAATTGATCCGGCCCGATGCTTTGTCATTGGCGACAAGGCTTGCGATGTGGACCTCGGTCTGGTAGTAAGCGCCACCACGTTCCTCGTCACCACGGGGCACGGAGCCGGGCATGTCGCAGAGTGCGGCAGCCGGGCGCACCATGTCGTTGGCAGCCTGGATGAGGCCGCCCGGCGCATCGAATCCATCCTGGCCGCACCCAGCGCGAGTGGCGGCGTGGAGATCACATGATCATTTGCAGAACTCCCTTTCGCGTCTCGTTTTTTGGCGGCGGCACGGACTATCCCGGCTGGTACCGTAAGCATGGCGGACAGGTGCTCTCCACGGCCATCGACAAGTACTGCTACATCACCCTGCGCTACCTGCCGCCCTTCTTCGAGCACCGCATCCGCGCCGTGTACTCCAAGATCGAGCAGTGCCAGACCATCGACGAGATCAAGCACCCGGCCATCCGCGAGACCCTGCGCTTCATGAATTTCGACCGCAGCGTCGAGATCCATCACGACGGCGACCTGCCCGCACGCAGCGGCATGGGCTCCAGCTCCTCGTTCACCGTGGGCCTGCTGCACGCCCTGTATGCCCTCAAGGGCCAGATGCCGAGCAAAGAGCAGCTGGCGCGGGAGAGCATCCAGATCGAGCAGGATCTCATCAAGGAGACCGTGGGCTCGCAGGACCAGTGCGCTGCTGCCTACGGCGGCTTCAACCACATCATTTTCCACAAGGACGGCGAGATCGAGGTGCGTCCGCTGACCCTGTCCGCTTCGCGGATGGGCGAACTGAACGATCACCTTATGCTCTTTTACACAGGCATCATGCGCACCGCCTCCGATGTGGCCCAAACGTATGTGGAGAACCTGGGGGCCAAGGCGCGACTGCTCCAGCAGATGCACGCCATGGTCGATGACGGCATCAAGGTCGTGCAGAGCAACCGCTGCATCTGCGGCTTTGGCGAGCTGCTCCATTCCGCCTGGCAGGCCAAGCGCGAGCTGAGCCCGAACATTTCCAACGGCGTGGTCGATGAGCTGTACGAACGCGCGCGCGAGAACGGGGCCATTGGCGGCAAGCTCATTGGCGCGGGCGGCGGCGGTTTTCTCATGCTCTTCGTGCCGCCCTCGGCCAAGAGCCGCGTGCGCGAAGCCCTGAGCGAACTGTTGCACGTGCCCTTCCAGTCCAACCGCCACGGCAGCCAGATCATCTTCTACGAGCCGCAGTCCGAGGACTTCCGCCTGGCCGAGCGTGACCGCAAAAAGCGTGACATCCAGGGCTTCCGTGAACTCGGGAGCATCAAGGACAAAGCATGAGCCTGACCGCCGAGGCCAAACGCGGCCTGTTGCGCACCATGCTGCGCATCCGCCGCGTACAGGAGCGCATCGAGTCCGAATACCTGAAGGATGAGATGAAGACCCCGGTGCACCTGTACATCGGGCAGGAGGCCATCGCCAGCGGCGTGTGCGCCACCTTGCGCACACGCGACGCCATCAACAGCAACCACCGCAGCCACGGCCACTATCTGGCCAAGGGCGGCGACCTCAAGGCCATGATGGCCGAGCTGTTCTGCCGCAGCACGGGCTGTTCCAAGGGCTATGGCGGGTCCATGCACCTGGTTGACGTGGAGCACGGCAACATGGGCACCTCGGCCATCGTCGGCGGCGGCATCCCCATCGGCACGGGCCTGGGCCTGGCCTTCCAGATGCAGAAGCTCGACCGTGTGAGCGTGGTCTTTTTCGGGGACGGCGCCGCTGACGAAGGCACGCTCTACGAATCGCTCAATTACGCCATGCTGAAGAAGCTGCCCGTGGTCTACGTCATGGAGAACAACGGCTGGGCCGTGTGCTCGCCCACGCTCACGCGCCAGTGCGGCGACAACGTCTTCCACAAGGGCGCGCCGGACCGGCTCTTCTCGGCCAAGATCGACGGCAACGACCCGGAACTGGTCTACGAGACCACGTTTCAGGCCGTGGAGCGCGCGCGCAAGGGCGAAGGCCCATCCTTCATCGAATGTACGACCTACCGCATCCTGGGCCATGCCGGATGCGTAGCCCAAGACCCCAAGGGCTACCGCGACCCGGCTGAGATCGAGGCCTGGCGCGAGCGCTGCCCGGTCTGCGCCTACCAGGCCAAGCTTGTGTCCGAGGGCGTCGTGGACGCTCAAGCCTTGGCCGCCGCAGAGGCGGAAATCAAAGCCGAGATCGATGCGGCCTTTGCATTCGCGCGCCAAAGCCCGCTGCCCACGGCGGCTGACCTGCACCAAAACCTTTTCTGCGAGTAAGCCATGCCCTGGTCACGCATCAAGCCGGACACCAACGAGCCCGAGTATCTGAGCCAGGACATGCATGGCTCCGCCACCCACGCCGCCGTCACAAGCGAGCCGTTCCTGCAGCACAGCCCCGGCATCCGCCGCATCAGCTATGCCGAGGCCACCAACGAGGCGCTCTCCCAGGCGCTCAGCCTGGACCCGCGCGTCTTTGTCATGGGCCAGGGCGTGGACGATCCCTCGGGCATGTTCGGGGCCACCAGGAACCTGCACCTGACCTATGGCCGCGAGCGCGTTTTCGACACCCCGCTGGCCGAGACCGCGCTGTCCGGCATCGCCGTGGGCGCGGCCCTGGGCGGTATGCGGCCGGTCTACTTCCACAACCGCCCGGATTTTTTGCTGCTGGCCATGGACCAGCTGGTGAACCATGCGGCCAAGTGGCACTACATGTTCGGCGGCGCGGTGAGCGTGCCCCTGGTGTTCTGGGCCTGCGTGGGCCGGGGCTGGGGCTCAGCGGCCCAGCACTCCCAGGCCTTGCAGGGCCTGTTCATGCACGTGCCCGGCCTGAAGCTGATCATGCCCTCCACCTGCTTCGACGCCAAGGGGCTCATGTTGTCCGCCATCAAGGACAACAACCCGGTGCTCATCATCGACCACCGCATGAACTTCAAGCAGCGCGGCATCGTGCCGGAAGAACCATACACCGTGCCCATCGGCAAGGGCGTCATCCGCCGCAACGGGCGCGATGTCACGGTTGTGGCGGTGTCGCACCTGGTGACCGAGGCCTTTGTGGCCGCCCAGGAACTCGCGGGCGAGGGCATTGAGGCCGAGGTCATCGACCCGCGCACGCTCCGGCCGCTCGACGAGGAGCTGATCCTGGAGTCCGTGGCGCGCACCGGCAGGCTCGTCGTCTGCGACACCGGCTGGAAGACCGGCGGCGTCACGGCGGAGATCGCGGCCATGGTCGCGGAGAAGGGCTTCGGTTCGCTCAAGGCGCCCATCGCCCGGGTGGCCAACCCGGACCTGCCCACGCCTGCTGGCTACACCCTGGAGCAGGCCTACTACATCGGCAAGGACGACATCCGCCGCGCCATCATCCGCACCGTGCGCGGTCAAGAGGCCTGATGCAGCCCCTGAAGATCTTCGTGGCCGGGGGCGCGAAAGCCCTGGGCAGCGCCATCCTGCGGGCCTTCAGCGGGTGCGGCCTTGCTGTAGTCCCAAGCGCCAGTGAGCCCAATCTGCGCGATCAGGCGGCAGTCGACGCCTTTTTCGAGGCCGAACGGCCGGACTGGGTGGTCTACGCCGCAGGCAAGGCCGGTGGCATCGGCCTGAACCGCCGCGCCCCGGCAGACCTGATCCTGGACAACCTGCTCTGCGTCACCCACGTGCTCCACGCGGCCCAGCGCTGTGGCGCGAAAAAGCTTTTGTATCTCGCCAGTTCCTGCGTGTATCCCAAGGACGCGGCCCAGCCCATCCGCGAGGACAGCCTCTACGAATCAAAGCTGGAGCCCACGAACCTGGCCTACGCCGTAAGCAAGCTGGCCGGGCTGGAGCTCTGCCGGGCGCTCAGGCAGCAGCATGGCCTGGATTTCAACATCGCCGTGCCCACCAACTATTTCGGCCCGGGCGATGACTTCAGCCCGGAGAACTCCCACGTGGTGGGCGCGCTCATGGCGCGCATGCGCGAGGCCAGGGCCAAGGGCGACGAAGCCCTGTCCATCTGGGGCACGGGCAAGGCCCGGCGCGAGTTTTTGTACGTTGACGACGTGGCCGACGCAGCCGTGTTCCTCATGCAGGGCCACAGCTGGGACGGCCCCCTGAACATCGGCTCGGGCATGGCCGTGTCCATCGCCGAACTGGCCGTGATGCTTCAGGGAATTTGCGGCTTTTCCGGCCGCCTCGACTATGATACGAGCAAGCCCGACGGCATGCCGGTCAAGGTGCTGGATTCCTCGCGCCTGGCCGCGCTGGGCTGGTCGCCCAAGGTGGAGTTCGCCGAGGGCCTGCGCCGCACCTATGACTGGTTTCTGCAACAGAGATAGCCAACAGCACGAGGTTTCCATGCAGTTCAAGTGGCCGCTGATGGAGGACAACGTCTCCCGCGAGGATCTGGACGTTCTCATCAATTTCTTGCAGGGCATGCCCCGGCTGACCCAGTCCGCCAACGTCCGTGCGCTGGAATGTGAATGGTCTGAGTGGGTTGGCGTCAAGCACAGCGTGTTCGTCAATTCCGGGGCCTCGGCCAACCTCATCACCATGGGCGCGCTGAAGCACCTCTACGGCGGGGGCGAGGTCATCGTGCCCACGCTGACCTGGGTCTCGGACATCGCCTCAGTGCTGCAGAACGGCTTCACGCCCGTGTTTGTGGACATCAACCCGCGCAATCTGTGCATGGACGAGGACCAGGTCCTGGCCAAGATCACCGACAAGACCCGCGCG
>MGTN01000107.1 GCA_001799475.1 Desulfovibrionales bacterium GWA2_65_9
AGTCCAGGTGCGAGTGCCGGAAGCTCAAGGTCTCGGACACGAAGAAGGTCTCGCCCGTGGCGTAGCCGGCCATCTCCTGGCCCAGCACGCAGGCGAAGTCCTCGCCCAGGTAGCGCTTGGCCGCCACCAGCGTGCCCTGGGCCAGCAGCCGGTAGAACTCGTTGCTGGCCGCGCCCAGGTGGTGGATGGCCAGCTTGTAGCCCTCGGGTTCGCCAAAGGCCAGCGGGGTCAGGGTCTCGGCCTCGGTGATGAGCCCCTTTTCCATGGCCTCCGTGGCCCAGGCCAGGGCCACGCCGCTGCTCATGCAGTCCAGGCCCTCGCGCTCAACCGCGTCCATCAGGCCCAGCACCTTGAAGCCGTCGCCAAAGCCGAGCATGGACCCAAGCGCGAAGATGGGCTCGTAGTCGTAGGCCACTTGGCGGTAGAGGTAGCGGTTGTCGGCCATGAACTTCTCGCGCAGGTAGCCGATGTGGATGCAGCCCACCGGGCAGCCGGAGCAGGCCGTGTTGCGCAGCAGCATATCCTGGGCGAACTTTTCGCCGCTGATGCCGTCGATGCGCTCGGGGTCGCTGGTGGCCTGGAGGTTGCGCCAGGGCAGGGATTTCAGCGCGTCGAGCGCGGCCACGTTCCCGGCGGTGCCCAGGTCGTGGTACTTGCTCATCATGGAGGTTTCGGTGAGCTGGTCGTAGATCTCGTGGAAGCACTTGGCGTATTCCTTGCCCTCGGGCAGCGGAAACGAGGCATCGCCGACGATGGCGATGGCCTTCAGGTTCTTGGCCCCCATGACCGCGCCAGCGCCAAGCCGCCCGAAGTGCCGGTAAGTGTCCACGTTGATGCAGGCGTAGGCGCAGCCGTTCTCGCCCGCCGGGCCGATGCGCAGGATGCTGCGCTGGCCGCTGCCGGGTAGCATGTGCCGCAGCATCTTGCCCGTGGTGAACACGTCCTTGCCCCAGAGGAACGGCGCGTCCTTGATCTCCATGTGCCGCGCGCCCACCGAGAGCACGCACGGCCCGGAGGCCTTGCCCACGATGACCAGGGCGTCCATGTCCGCGAAGCGCAGGGCCAGCGCGCTGCGCCCGCCCGCGTGGGACTCCGCGTACTGGCCGTGGTAGGGCGAGAGGAAGCCGCACACGGTCTTGCTCATGAGCGGGAAGTAGCCCGTCAGCGGGCCGATGGTGAAGATGAGCGGCTGCTTGGGGTCGCTCCAGGGCGCGGCCATGTCGCCGTACTTCTCAAAGAGCATGGCCGCCAGGCCCGAGCCGCCGATGTAGGTCTCGCGCCCGGGCAGATCGACGATGTGCGCCTTGCGGATGCTTAAGTCCACCAGGAGGATGCGGAAGTCGGCGCGTATCATTCCGCCACCTCCTGCACGAAGTTTGCCTGGCCCTTTTCGGCCAGCTCCAGGCAGTTGTGCGGGCAGAAGCTCACGCAACGCCCGCAGTGGATGCACATGTACGGATTGTTGAGTTCATCCACCACGATGGCGTCCACTGGGCAGGCCGCCACGCACTTGCCGCAGCGGATGCAGAGCTTGCGGTCCTGGCGTACGCCGCCGTCGCTCTTGCGCGGGGTCAGCGAGCCGGTGGGGCAGGCGGCCGCGCACGGGGGCGGATCGCAGGCCAGGCAGACGCGGGCCTCGAACCCGGTGCTGATGCCGCCGGAGGAGCCGATGCGGATGCCTGCGGTGTACCAGGACAGGCGCTTGTGCACCAGCCGGGCGCAGGCGAGTGAGCAGCTCTGGCAGCCGATGCAGCGCTCCATGCGCGCGGCGAAGAAGGTCTTCATCAGGGGGGTGCCTCCACGAATTTTGAATTCAGGGTGGCGGGGTCCAGGCGGCCCCGCTTCTAGCGGCTTTTATGCGGGCTTGGTCGTAAGGTCCAGCACCATGTCCACCAGTTCCTCGTCCGGGTTCACGCTGATGACAAAGCCGAACTTCTTGCTCAGTCCCTGCATGGCCTTGTTCTCGACCATGGTCTGGCCCTTGATGTGGTGCGTGCCGCGGCCCTTGGTGTAGCTGATCATCTTCTGAAACAGCAGGCTGCCCAGGCCCGTGCCCTTCTGGTCCGAGCGCACCACGATGGCGAACTCGGCCTCGGAGTTGTCCGGCTTGGTGGCCGTGCGCACCACGCCGAGCGTCTCGGGCAGGCCGCCCTCGCTTAACGCCGTGGCGATGAAGGCCATCTCGCGGTCGTAGTCGATCTGCGTGAAGCGGGCCATGTCCTTGTGGTCGAAGTCGCGGCGGACCACGCCGAAGAAGCGCAGGCGCAGATCCTCGTCCGAGAGTTTGCTGATGAAGTCGCGGTGGGCGGGCTCGTCTTCGGGCCGGATGGGCCTAAGCGTAATCTTGCGGCCATTCTTCAGCACCGTGCACTCTTCCAGTTCGCGCGGGTAGGGGCGGATGGCCAAGCGCTCCGCTCCCGGGCGCGACTCCGGCGCCACGCGCACCTTGGCCCCCAGAGACAGCACGCCCGCGTCGTCGGCATAGAGCGGGTTGATGTCCAGGGCCGAGATCTGCGGCACGTCGATGATCAGCTGGGAGATCTGGATGATGGTCAGGCAGATGTCGTCGATGTCTGCCGCCGGGTGCTGGGGCGTACCGAAGAGCAGGTTGAAGATGCGCGTGCGCGAGATGAGCTCGCGCGCCAGACTCATGTTCAGCGGCGGCAGGGTCACGGCGCGGTCGCGGATCATCTCGCGCGCCACGCCGCCGTGGCCAAAGGCGATGACCGGCCCGAACACCGGGTCCAGGTGCGCGGAGACGAACAGCTCGTGCGCGCCGATGCGCCGCCCCATCTTCTGCACCACAAAGCCCTCCACGTAGGCGTCGGGCCGCTGGCGCGAGACCCGCGCCAGGATGCTGGCCGCAGCCTCCCAGACCTTGTCCGGGCCTTCCAGGTCCAGGTAGACCCCGCCGACCTCCTGGGGCTGGCTGATCTGCGGGCTTTTCAGCTTCACGGCCACGGGGTAGCCCAGTTCGTCGGCGGCGATGACCGCATCGCGGGCGCTGGTGACGCTCTGGGTCTCCACCACGGGGATGCCGTAGGCCGTGAGCACGTCCTTGGCCTCGGCCGGGGTGAGCTGGCTGCGGCCCTCGGCCAGGGCGCGGGCGCAGGTTTCGCGGGCGCTGGTGGTGTCCGGGAAGAAGTCCGTGGGCAGGGAGTCTGGGGTCTGGATGAGCATTTCCTGGTTCTTCTGGAACTGCACCATATACAAAAACGCGCGGATGGCCTGCTCCGGGGTTTCGTAGGTGGGCACTCCGGCGTCGGCGAAGACCGCGCGGGCCTCCTGCGCCAGGTCCGAGCCGAGCCAGGAGGTGAGCACCATGCGCTTGGCCTTCTTGGCGGCCAGGGCCACGGCCTGGGCCGTTTCCACGCCGGTGAGACCGGCAAAGGGCACGTGCAGCAGCAGCACCGCGTCCACGCCGGGATCGGTGAGCACGGTCTTGAGGATTTCCACCCAGTCGGTGGGCTTGGCGCCGAAGGGCAGGCCCAGGGGGTTGGCCACCAGGCCTCCGGCCAAAAGCTTGTCCAGGGCCAGGGTCGTGTCCTCGGAGAAGCGGGCCAGCCGCCCGCCGTGGGCCAGGAGCGCGTCGGCCGCCATGATGCCGGCCGAGGCCCCGTTGACCATGATGGCCAGGCGGTCGCCGCGCACGGGCTTGGCCCCGGCCAGGGTCTGGGCGGCGTCGAAGAGCCCGTCGATGCTTTCCACGCGTAACATGCCCGCACGCCGGAAGGCCACGTCGTAGACCTCGTCGGTGGTGGCGTTCAGGTCGATCGGCAGGGCGCTTGCGTCACCGGGGCCGCCTGCGCCCTCCAGGGCCGCCAGCTCGGCCAGGGCGTTCTGCAGGGCCTGGCCGGGCCTGAGCGCCAGCACGGGCTTGTTGCGCGAGGCGGCGCGGGCTGCGGAAACGAATCCGCGCGCGTCCTGGATGGACTCCACGTAGAGCAGGATCGAGCGCACCAGCGGGTCGGAGCCCAGGTAGTCCATGATGTCGGCGAAGGAGATGTCGATCTGCGCGCCGAGCGAGATCATGTGCGAGAAGCCGATGCCGTGGCTTTTGGCCCAGTCCAGAACCGTGGTGAACAGGCTGTCGGACTGGGAGAGAAAGGCGGTCTTGCCGGGCAGGCTGGCGGTGTGGGCCAGGCTGGCGTTCAGGTTGATCTGCGGCACGATGAGGCCCATGCACTTGGGCCCCAGGATGCGCAGGTTGGGCGGCTGGGCCGCCTCGAGCAGCTCGGCCTTGAGCCGCGCGCGGCTCTTGTCGTCCAGCCGGGCATAGCCGGGGCCCATGAGCACCACGGAGCGGGTGCCGCGCTTGCGCAGGGCCTCCACGATGGCCGGGGCCTTCTGGAGCGGCTTGCAGACGATGGCCAAGTCCGGGGTCTTGGGCAGGTCGGCCACGGAGGAGTAGGTCAGCACCCCGGCGATGGCCTCGGCCTCGAAGCTCACGGGCATCACCGGACCGGAGAAGCCGCCGCCCATGAGGTTCTTCATGACCAGGTGCCCGATGTTGCCCGGCTCGTTGGTCGCGCCAATGACCGCCACGGCCTTGGGGCTGAAAAGGGAATCAAGGTTGATCAGGCTCATGCGGCCCCCGCAGTGTGCGCTCTGGGCGGTGAAAAATCGCTACGTAGCTGGTTCTGTGTCCCTGATAGCCCAAAGGGGGCGCGGGTGGCAACCGTGTTGCGGGCGTGCGGCGTCGATTCGGGGCTTATGGCGGTGCGGCTTATGACGCGCTGCCGGAGGGGGGGCGCTACGTTTTGCGGCTAGCGGATCGACTGACAGGCAGGGGCGCGGTGAAGCGCCCGGTGTCGGCGTTGGAGTCGCGCCAGACGAAGCGCGTCAGGCCGGTGTCCGGCAGCGGCGGCCTGCAAAAAAGAAAAGCCCCGGCCCGACGTGAGCCAGACCGGGACTGGAATGCCTATGGCGCGAATCCGCCGATGGACCAAGCAACATAAGCGATCGTCAGCGCGAGGATTTTCGGAAACGCAATGGGCGTGGAAAGCAACGCCCACCAGGGCCTTGCCGCGCCTCC
>MGTN01000108.1:0-3495 GCA_001799475.1 Desulfovibrionales bacterium GWA2_65_9
CGGCCATCCTGCACATCCAGAAGAGCACCGCCGACGCCGTGCGCGAGATGAACACGGCCAAGGAGCGCGTGGACAAGACCACGGAGCTTGCCGGCGGCGCGGGCGGCGTGCTGAAGCAGATCGTTGAAGCGTCCGACCACATCGCCGACATGGTGCGCTCCATCGCCACCGCAGCGGAAGAGCAGTCCGCCACCAGCGAGGAGATCAACACCAACGTCAGTGAGATCAACAGCCTCTCCGGCCAGATGTCCCAGGACATCCAGGGCGCCAACGAGCGCATCCGCGAGGTTGCGGATATGTCGAAAGACTTGGCCAAGCTGGTTGAAAAGTTCCGTACGGAGGAGTAGGCTGCTCCCAGGCTGCGTTTTGGGCTTGGGGAGGAACAATGGAAAGGCATGAGGATCGTCGGCTGTATGCCCGTGTTCAATTGTGCGCATACGGGGTCGGTACGGTGTGCATCGTCATGCACCGGCAAGAACGCTGCCACCTGGACCTGGTGGACATCAGTCCAGGAGGCGCACGGCTCAAGATGAAGGACTCGCTGCCGGAGTTCCCCGGCAAGCGCCTGAAGCTCTCCGTCCGCGGCGTCAACGACAACGGGCGGTTGCAGAATCTGGCCGCGCAGATCCGCTGGCGGAACGGGCCGGAGATCGGCGTGCAGTTCGACACGCTGCTCGACATGCCCCTGACGGAACTCCAGCGCCTCGTCGGCTAGAAATTCAAGGCCCGCGCCCTGCGGGCCTTGTTTGCTTTACGCTATCATAATCCATGATACCGCGATTGCTGCGAACAGCTTGTGTTTGCAATATGTGTCTATTTAGATACAGATGGGCCCATGTACTTGACAATTCCTGCCTTCATAATTAGTAATCATTCTCAGCACGGAGAGGCTCCATATGAAGAATGAAGAAAACAAGGGTGCACGCCTGTCCCGTCAGCGGGAGACGATCCTGGCCGAACTGCGGAAGGTGACGACGCACCCTACGGCAGACGAAGTGTACGACATGGTCCGCAAGATTTTGCCCCGCATCAGCCTGGGCACGGTCTACAGAAACCTGGACTTCCTGAGCAGCAGGGGCGTGGTGTTGCGCCTGGGCGGTGCCGGAACGCAGAAGCGTTTCGACGGCAACCCGGCGGCCCATCCGCATCTGCGCTGTTCGGTGTGCGGCCGGGTGGATGACCTGGAGTGGTCCTATGCCCTGCCGGAACTTCCTGTGGAGAAGGCCATGGGCTACGCGAGCCTCCGGTGCGACGTGGAGTTTGTTGGAGTCTGCCCGACCTGCGCCGGAAAGGATTGCTGAAGGCTGCCTTTTTCGCCATTTTTCTCTGGCGCTCTCTACGTATTGTGATAGGGTTTCAACCGTAGGCATCTGCCGGGCCGCCCGGTGCCAGCACAGAACAGGAGATTGCCAATGACCATTCGTGGAACGCGCACCGAGAAAAACATCCTCACCGCCTTTGCCGGGGAATCCCAGGCCCGCAACCGCTACACTTACTTTGCCGCTGCGGCCAAGAAGGAAGGCTTTGTCCAGGTTTGCGCCGTGTTCGAGGAAACCGCCAGCCAGGAGAAGGAACATGCCAAGCGCCTGTTCAAGCTCCTTGAGGGCGGCGAGGTGGAGGTCACGGCTTCCTTCCCGGCCGGGACCGTCGGCAGCACCTTGGAGAACTTGCGGGCCTCGGCCGGTGGCGAGCACCACGAGCAGGTCAGCATGTACCCTGAGTTCGCCGTCACCGCCCGCGAGGAAGGCTTCTCCGAGATCGCTTTGATCTTTGAAGCCATCGCCGTGGCCGAGCGCTTCCACGAGAAACGCTTCAACGCCCTGGCCAAGAACATCGAGACGGGCACGGTCTTCAAAAAGGACAAGGCCGTCACCTGGCGTTGCCGCAACTGCGGGTACATCCACGAGGGCAAGGCCGCGCCCAACAAGTGCCCGGCCTGCGCCCATCCCCAGGCCCACTTCGAAGTGGCTGAAGAAAACTGGTAAACCGTAGCCCCCAAATATTTATAGCGAGGAGGAACCATGGGAATAGAATGCGGACAGGTCTACAAATGTGACCTTTGCGGCAATATCGTCATCGTCGTCCACGCTGGCGGCGGCGATCTGGTGTGCTGTGGGCAGCCCATGAAGCTCATGACGGAAAACACCGTCGACGCGTCCAAGGAAAAACACGTGCCGGTCATCGAGAAGACCGCCACCGGCTACAAGGTCAAGGTCGGCGCTGTGGCGCATCCCATGGAGGAAAAGCACTACATCGAGTGGATCGAGCTGATGGTGGGCAATATCGTCTACACCAAGATCCTCAAGCCCGGCGACGCCCCGGAGGCGGAGTTCTGCTGCAGCCACGGCGCCAGTGTCAGCGCGCGCGAGTACTGCAATGTGCATGGACTCTGGGCGGCCAAGGGCTAGCTTAGGCCAAAACGAGCGAGGAGGCACGCCGCATGGCCCAGCCTGAAGAAATGTATCAGTGCCAGACCACCAACTGCGGCTACATCTACAACCCGGACAAGGGCGACCGCAAAGGCAAGATCCCGGCAGGGACGAAGTTTGAGGATCTCCCGGACGAGTGGCGCTGCCCCGTCTGCGGCGGAACCAAGAGGTGCTTCCGTCCCCTGGCCGGGCCCGGCTCCACCCGCGAGGTGGCCTGCCCAACGCCGGTCGCAGGAGAAGAATCCATGCAGAAGTACGTGTGCAATGTCTGTGGCTATGTCTACGACCCCGCTGCTGGCGACCCCGACAACGGCGTGAAGCCCGGCACCAAGTTCGCCGATGTCTCGTCCTCCTGGTCCTGCCCCATCTGCGGCGCCAGCAAGGACGACTTCAGCCCCGAATAGCCGCCCCCGGCGGTCTTCGGCAGCCCCACGAGCCAGACAGGGAGCGCCTTCTTGACAAGGGGGCGCTCCCCATGTTTCCACAACGCATATGAGCTTCTGGGCCATCCCGCCAGCCGGGGCCGCCCTGCATGGTACCCAACGTACGGAGAGAACGCATGAAGCCTGTTGAGATCAAGAAAGACATCTTCTGGGTGGGCGCAGTGGACTGGGACAGCCGCGACTTCCACGGCTATTCCCTGTCCCCGCGCGGCACCACCTACAACGCCTTCCTGGTCCGGGACGAGAAGACGGTGCTCATCGACACCGTCAAGTCCGACTTTCTGAACGAGTTCTTGTGCAGCGTGTCCCAGGCCTGCGGCGGCGAGCCCAAGATCGACTACCTGGTGGTCAACCACCTGGAGCCGGACCACGCCGGGTGCCTGGACTGCGTTGTCGAGCGCTTCAAGCCCGAGAAAATCTTCGTTTCACCCATGGGCGAAAAGGCCCTGCGCTCCTATTTCCACAATTCCAAGGACTGGCCCATCGAGGTCGTGCCCACGGGCGCCTCCATCAGCATCGGCACGCGCAGCATCCAGTTCATCGAGACGCGCATGCTGCACTGGCCGGACAACATGATCTCCTACATCCCTGAGGATAAAATCGCCTTCTGCTCCGACGCCTTC
>MGTN01000108.1:3541-4798 GCA_001799475.1 Desulfovibrionales bacterium GWA2_65_9
GGCTCATGTGGCGCGGCAAGGACGATGTGGCCTTTGCGCTCAATTCCTACCGCGAGTTCGCCCTGCAAAAGCCCGTGAACAAGGCTGTCATCGTCTACGACACCATGTGGCACAGCACCGAGAAGATGGCCCGGGCCATCTGCGACGGCCTGGTGTCCGAGGGCGTCAGCGTGCGCCTCATGAGCGTGAAGCACAACCACCACAGCGCCGTCATGTGCGAGGTCTTCGACGCGAGCGCAGTCATCGTGGGCTCGCCCACGCACAACAACGGCATCCTGCCGCTGGTGGCCGACATGCTGACCTACATGAAGGGCCTGCGGCCCCAGAACAAGATCGGCGCCGCCTTCGGCTCCTTTGGCTGGAGCGGAGAGTGCGTGAAGATTTTAACCGAGCACCTGACAGGCATGGGCATGGACCTGGTCGAGCCCGCCGTGAAGGTGAAGAACCGCCCGGACCACGAGACCTTCCAGGCCTGCTTCGAGCTCGGCCAGAAGGTCGGGCAGGCCATCAAGGCCAAGCTGGCGGCCTAGCCGGTTGCGAGTATCCAGGGAGGGCCGAGCGCCCTCCCTTTTTTCTGTTCCGAATGCGCTTGAGCGGGGGAGGGGCCGTGGCCCAAGGAAAAGTCTGGTTTATCGGCGCCGGTCCCGGCGACCCCGAACTCATCACGGTCAAGGGCGCGCGGCTCATCGCCAGCGCCGACGTCGTCGTCTACGCCGGGTCCCTGGTCCCGCGTGGCCTCTTCGAGGCTGTCAGGCCTGGCATCCCGGTCATCGACTCCGCCCCTCTTTCCCTGCCCGAAACCCACGCGCTCTTGCGCGACTGCGCCAAATCCGGCGGCCTGGCCGCGCGCGTGCACACCGGCGAGAGCGCGCTCTTTGGCGCGGTGCGCGAGCAGGCGGCGTTGCTCGACGCCGACGGCATCGACTGGGATGTGGTGCCTGGCGTGTCCTCGGCCTTTGCCACCGCCGCAGCGGCCAAGGTCTCGCTCACCGTGCCCGGCGGGCCGCAGACCTTCATCGTCACGCGCCTGTCCGGCCGCACCCCGGTGCCCGAAGCCGAGGCCCTGCCCAAGCTCGCCGCCCACGGCGCGGCCCTGGCCGTGCTGCTCTCGGCCTCCGAGCCGGAGCGCGTCCAGGCCGAACTGCTCCAGGGCGGCTACGCCCCGGACACCCTGGTGGTGCTGGGCCACAAGATCGGCTGGCCCGGCGGCGAGGTCGTGCGCACGAGCCTGGCCCACCTGGCCGAGGCCGCGCGCTC
>MGTN01000109.1:0-1846 GCA_001799475.1 Desulfovibrionales bacterium GWA2_65_9
CGAGGACGAACGGCAGACCTGCGAGGTCGTGAATATCTCCGTGGGCGGGGCCAAGTTGCGCGTGCTGGGAGTCTACTGCCCAGGCCAGGAGCTGGCGCTCGAGATCAAGGCCTGCGGACGGGTCCCCGGCGTGGTCGCCTGGGTGCGCGGGGACGAGGTGGGGCTCAAGTTCTCCGGCGATCCGCTGGAGACGGCCGAGGCCCTCATCGCGCTGGCCACCCACGGCTAGCCGGCCGGGGCAAGACAGTTGAGGTCAGACGGCTGGCGCGCGGCCCCTGCGCCCCAGAGCCCGGGCGTGTCGCGCCGCACCGGCACGCCATGAGCTCCCCGGTCATCTTTTCCTGCACATTCCCGCCGCCGGCGCCTGTCGGCATGTCGCGCGCGCCTGACGCGCCATGAACGCCCCCCCCCACCCTGCAGGCGCGTCCCGCGCCACGACCCGCTGGCCGGCCCCCAAGAGCCTCTCCGGGCCAGGCGCGAAGCCTCGCAACGAAGGCGCGCCGCTGCCGGAATTTGTCTCAGGGGTACTAGCCACAAACCTCGGGCTTGGTGTACAGGTGGAAGCGGCCCAGAAATGCCTGGGTCCGGTGGGCATCCGGTGGGCCGTCCGGTGGGCCGGAGATCCTTCCGGCAGCGGACGGTTGCGGTGGCCTCAGGGCTTGCGCGGAGAAACGTGAACCTGGGCCTGGCGGTTCTGGCCTCAGCGGATGGTCAACGCAAATTCGTAAGGAGAGGGCATGCGCATCCTGATCGTTGAGGATGACCAGATATGCAGGATGAGCTTGAAGGAGGAGCTTGACCGCTATGGGCATTGCCATGCCGTCGGCAACGGTGCGGCCGCCCTGCGGGCCTACGTCGATGCCGCGCTGGGCCGCAAGCCCTTTGACGTCATCTTCATGGACCTCCAGATGCCGGTGATGGACGGCCTCACGGCCATCGACCGGATCAGGGAGTACGAGGCGCAGCACCGCCAGCACATCCCCCGGCCCGCCAAGGTGGTGGTGGCCACGGGCGTGGAGGAGTTGAAGGACATCGTCACGGACTTCCACCGCAAGGGCGTCGTCGCCTGCATGAAGAAGCCGCTGCGGCACAAGGCCCTTGAGGACACCATGGCCTCCATCTCCGGCGAATCCGAGGACACAGGCCCGGACAGTGGTTCGAATCCACGCGGCGGGGAGCCGTACGAGCCAGACCGGAAGCCTGCCGGAAAGCGGAACAAGTGAGCCGGAAATCCTGAGATTCCACAGCGACCCCACCAGAGAGGACGGTTCCCCGGAGACGCAGTCTTTTGGGGGCAACGTCGCCAAGGTCCTGGTGGCCATCGCCGACATCGGGACGCCGCGCATGGACGGCTTCACCCTGGCCAGGAACCTCAAGGCCGACCCGGGGCTTGGCGCGCAGGAAATCAAGCCCGTTCGCGTTGAGGATCGTGCTCCTCGGCGGGTGCCTTTTTCCGCCGGATTTATCACGGCCTGGTCCTAGGGCTCGCGCCGCACGAACAGCACATCGCAGGGCGCGGCCTTGAGGATGGCGGAGGGGGCGTCACGCACCACCTCAAGGCCGCGCTGGAAGGGGCGCGACATGACCAGGAGGTCGTAGCCTTGCGCAGCCTCCTTGAGAATTTCCTCCGCAATGTGCCCGCCGGTGACGGTCTTGACCGCGCAGGCCACGCCTGCGGCCTGGGCGCGCTTCTGGAGGGCCTCCACCGTGGTCCGTTCCTGGGCGAATTCATCATCGCGGGTGTATTCCAGGAACTTGCTGCGGGCGGTGCTGCCCAGCAGGAAGTCGGACCCGATGTAGACGCTCCAGCCGGTGTCCAGGACGAACAGGGCCGTCAGGCCCGCCC
>MGTN01000109.1:1861-6988 GCA_001799475.1 Desulfovibrionales bacterium GWA2_65_9
CTCACGGAGAGCACCTTGCCGTTGGCAGAGGCGAGCACGTCCTTGGTGGCGAGCTTCTCCTGCAACTGGCCGGCGACAAACTTCTTGTCCTTGTACTCCAGCGTGTACATCAGGTCGCCCTTCTTGAGCTCCTGGTCAGGCTGCACCTTGAGCGCCAGAAGCTTGCCGTCCTGGGCGGGCTTGATGGTGATGGTGGGCACAACATAGGCCATGTAGACCAGGATGAAGGCCACCACGAGGCTGACGAAGATCATGGCCGCTGCGTCTTCGTGGCGGTCGGTCTTGAATACGGTCATCTTTCCTTTGGCTTTGTCAGACATGGGTTCCTCCCGTTAGAAGCTCGAGTCCTTGGACACGAAGAGCATGATGACGATGAGGGCCATGACATACTTGAGGGTGCCTGCGGCCAGGCCGACCTTCAGCGGCTTGCCGCCCGCCCGCTTGAGCTCGCGGAAGTCGATGTACGCGCCCTGGCCCACCAGGCCGATGCCGAAGATCCAGCTCATGACATCGCGCAGCAGGTGCAGGGTGTTGGAGCCCTCGCTGCCCAGCCAGCCCAGGGAGGACAGGGCGGTCATGCCGAAGAAGCCGAGCACGAAGATCGGAAAGCGGTCCTTGAACACCTGCATCATGTTGATCTTGCTGCCCCCGGTGCTGCAAGACTCGGCGGCCTCGGCCTTGCACGACCATGTGGTGATGAAGAAGACCACGAAGGGGATGCTGATGACGCGGACCACGTTCCAGATTTCGCCGTAGGCCACGGCGGTGCCAGGGGCGAAGGTGGGGTTGAAGGCCAGGCAGGTGGCCAGCACCTGGCCGGAGTTCAGGATGCCCGTGCCCACCCAGGCGCCGAACTGGTAGTCGCTCATGGACAGCGCCTTGCCGATGAAGGGCGAAACGAACATGGTCATGATGCCGAAGCCGAGGATGGTGGCGATGGCCAGGGCCACCTCGGAGGGCTTGGCGTTGACGCCGGGAGAGGTGGCCACTGCGGCCGAGACGCCGCACACGCCGCAGGACGCGCCCATGACGCCGATCATGGAGCGGTCCATGCCGATGCGCTTGCCGAACCAGATGACGAAGAGCACCGTGCCGAAGACGAAGCTCATGATCAGGATGATGGCGATGCTGCCGACCTTGGCCAGCTTTTGCAGGGTGTACAGGCTGCCCAGCATGATGACGCCGGACTTGATGAACAGGCGCGTGGTGCGGAAGCCCGCCTCGGCCCAGTCGGGAATCTTGCCGCCAAAGAACACGTTGCGGTAGATGATGCCCGTGATGATGGACAGCAGGATGTAGTTCAGGCTGAGCACCTGCACCAGCCAACCCTTCTGGCCGAAGACCACGGCGCCTTTCATCCAGGGCTCCACGTAGGTTCGCAGCACAAATAGCGTGCCGACCATGATGGCCAGGCCGGGGATGATGGCCATGACCCTTGCCAGACCTTTTTTTTCTTCCATGTGACTCCTCCCTTGTCTCGTTCTTGTTGGGCCGCCACCCGTGGCGACCCGTCCTTGTGACTTTGTGGATCTTGAGCAAGGAGGATGCCAGGCTGCCGTTGCAACGCAACATGCTGTTATCGCATGCTTATGCCCGTCATCCCAGGCGAACATGTGCAAACTCAAGTTAGCATGTGGCGTCCACGTGGAGGCATGGTGCAAACAGAAGTTGCCAACAGCGGCCCAAGCGCATATCAGGGCCAATAGGGGAGGCGACATCCATGCGCAGACTCATGCCGCACACCTTGCAGGCCAAGTTCCTGGCCGGGCTCATCCTGCTCATGGCCGGGCTGGTGGGGTTCTTCGCCGTGGCGCTCAACATGCATCTTGGCAAGCTCATGGAGAGCGAGGCGCGGGAGAAGGCCTCACTCATCCTGTCGCAGGTGGAGGCCGTGCAGCGCTACGTGCGCACCACGCTCCGGCCCGCCATGTACCGCACCCTGCCCGAGAGCCAGTTCGTCCTGGAAGCCATGAGCACGTCCTTCATCACCCGCTCGGTGATGAGCGACCTGAACCTGGCCAAGGAAGCCTTCACCTACCGCCGCGTGGGCATCGGCGCGCGCAACCCCGACTACGAGGCAAATGACTTGGAGCGCAGCCTCATCCGGCGCTTCGAGGCCGATCCGCAGCTCGTGCGCGTGGAGGAGTTCAGGGAGTTTTCCGGGCAGCGGCATTTCGTCACGGCCCGGCCCCAGCGTTTCGAGAAAAGCTGCCTGCACTGCCACGGCGACCCGAAAAAAGCCCCGAAGGAGCTCATTGCCCGCTACGGCGCACAGCGCGGCTTCGAGCGCAAGGTGGGCGACCTTGCGGGCATCGACCTGGTGAGCCTCAAGGTGGAGCGCGACGTGGGCGGCATCCGCGACGCCACCGTGTCCTTCGCCCTGCTCTTCGCGGCGGGCATCCTGGTGCTGTTCCTGGTCCTCCAGGGGTTTTTCCACCGCCTGGTGGTGCAGAGCCTCCGGCGCGTCACCGGGGTCATGCAGCGCCTGTTCCCGGACGAGGCCCCGGCCGCTGGGCCAGCCGTCTCCCCGCCTGCCCCGGAATCCGGGCGCGATGACGAGATCGAGGACATCCTGCACGGGTTCGAGGCCTTTGCCGAGCACCTGCGCCAGGCCCGGCAGGACCTCAAGGACTACGCCGCGACCCTGGAGGACAAGGTGGCCGTGCGCACCGTGGAGCTCACCAGCCAGGCCGAGGAACGCCGCGCCGACGTGGCCCTGTTCGTCTCGCTCCTGAACAGCCTGAACGAGAGCCAGGCCAAGCGGCAACTCCTGAACGCCGCCCTGGGCCTGGTGGCCGGGCGCTTCGGAGCAGTCCGCGCCGCATACGTCTGCGTGCTCTCGGCCTCGGACTTCGCCGCCTGGCCCGATCCCGAGGTCCGGCCTGAACTGCCCGGGGACTGGCACGACCTGGTCTCCGGCGACGAGCCGCGCCTGAACCCGCGCGCCTGGTTCATCCCAGTGCAGACCACGGGCACCAGCCGGGGCATCCTCTGCCTGTTCTGGGACGGGGACCGGCAGGCCCCGACGGGTCAGGCCAGCCAGGCCGACCTGGCCCGGGCCATCGGCCAGCAGCTGGGCATCGCCATGGAGAACATGGACGCCTTGGACGGCCTGCTGCGGCAGAACGAGACCCTGTCCTCCATTTTCGAGGGCATCGCCGACCCGCTTCTGCTCCTCGACGCTGGCGGCTCGGTGCTGCTGGCCAACTCCACCGCCCAGCGCCTGGCTGCGGAGCTGGCCCAGGCCCAGCCGGGAGGCCTGCCCGCGCTCATAGAGAAGGCCACGGCGGGCGGCGGCCTCGGCGAGTTCGAGCTGCCGGGCGGCCGCATCTTCGAGGCCAGCCTGTACCCGCTGGAGTCGCCCGGTGGACGCCGCCACGTGGCCTACCTGCGGGAGGTCACGGCCCAGCGGCGCATGGAGGGCCGCATGCGCCAGAACGAGCGCCTGGTGGCCGTGGGCCAGCTGGCCGCCGGACTGGCCCATGAGATCAACAACCCGCTGGGGGTCATCCAGTGCTATGCCGAGCTGCTGCGCCCGGCCCTGTCCGGAGCGCAGCCCCAGGCCGACCTGGAGGTCATCCTGCGCCACACGGGCCAGGCCCGGCGCGTGGTGCGCGACCTGCTCGACTTCGCCCGGCCCCGGCCAGCCTCGCCCGGCCCCAGCGACCTGGCCGCGCTGGCCGCGTCCATCCTCGAGGTGCTGCGGCCCAGGGCTCGCGCCGCCCGGGCCGCGACGGTGCTCGAGACCGCCCCGGACCTGCCCCAGGTGCGCGCCGGGTCCGACGCCCTGGAGCACATCCTGACCAATCTGCTCATGAACGCCCTGGACGCCGTGCCTGAGGGCTCGGGACAGGTGCGCGTGGCCCTCGCGCTCGAGCCCGGCGGCCATTTCGTGCGCTTCACCGTGGCCGACAACGGGCCGGGCATCGCCCTGGAACACCTGGACCGCGTCTTCGACACCTTCTTCACCACCAAGGAGGTGGGCAAGGGCACGGGCCTGGGCCTGGCCGTGGTCTACGGCCTGGTGCGCGACCTGGGCGGCACGCTGACCGTGGAGAACGCACCCGGGGCCGGAGCGGTGTTCACCGTGCGCTTGCCTGTGGCCGAACCTGTGACCGAGCCTGTGACCGAAGGCGGGGAGGATATCTAGATGCAGCAGCGCATCCTGCTCGTGGACGACGAACGCGACTTCGCCCAGGGGCTGGCCCGGCTCATCAGCGCGGGCTTTCCCGACGCCGAATGCGTCCTGGCCGAAAGCTCGGCCGAGGCTCTGGAGCAGCTCGGGGGCGGCGAGATAGGCCTCATGCTCACCGATCTGCGCATGCCCGGCCTGGACGGCCAGGATCTGCTGCGCCAAGCCCTCGCAGCCGACCCCAACCTCACGGTGATCATGCTCACCGGGCACGGCAGCGTGGAGGTCGCCGTGGCCGCGCTCAAGGCCGGGGCCTATGACTTTTTGACCAAGCCCGTGGATCAGGGCGAGCTGTTCCGGGCCGTGGGCAAGGGCCTGGACCGCGTGCGTTTGCTGGGCGAAAACCGCGCACTGCGCGAGTTGACCCGCCGGCCCGAGCTGGACCGCAGCCTGATCGGCTCAAGTCCGCCCATGCAGCGCCTCAAGGAGGCCATCGCCGCCGTGGCGGCCTCGGACTACACCGTGCTTGTGCGCGGCGAGTCCGGAACCGGCAAGGAGCTCGTGGCGGCCAATATCCACCGTCTGAGCCCCCGCGCCGCACGGCCCTTTGTCACCGTGAACTGCCCGGCCATCCCCGAGCACCTGCTGGAGAGCGAACTCTTCGGCCACGTCAAGGGCGCCTTCACCGGCGCGGACAAGGGCCGCCGGGGCCTGTTCGTGGCCGCCAGCGGCGGCAGCATTTTGCTCGACGAGATCGGCGACATCCCCATGACCGTGCAGACCAAGCTGCTGCGCGTGCTCCAGGAGCATGAGGTCCGGCCCGTGGGCTCAAGCGACACGGTCAAGGTCGACGTGCGCATCCTGGCCACCACCAACCAGAACCTGGAGGCACGCATCAGCAGCGGCCAGTTCCGCCAGGACCTGTTCTACCGCCTGAATGTGCTCGCCGTGACCCCCCCGCCCCTGCGCGACCGGCGCGAGGACATCCCTCTTTT
>MGTN01000110.1:0-345 GCA_001799475.1 Desulfovibrionales bacterium GWA2_65_9
GCGTCGCGCGCGTGGGAGACGACCTGTTTGGACAGCGAGTGCTCGAGGAGCTTACCGAATACGGCATCGACGCCAAGCACGTTGTGGTCGTGAAAAAGGGCAAGACTGGCTCGTCTGTCATCCTCACGACCCCTTCGGGAAAGCGCGTCGTCCTCGTGCATCGAGGGGTCTCCAGCATGTTCCCCCAGAGCACCATCCCCTGGAACCTCCTCCAGAAAACGGAGTGGGTCTATCTCACATCGCTTGGGGGAGATTGTCGTCTGGCTGAAAAAGTCATCGCGGTTGCCAAGAAGGGCGGAGCCCGTGTCGCGTGGAATCCGGGACGTGCGGAGCTGGAACACCACC
>MGTN01000110.1:379-7301 GCA_001799475.1 Desulfovibrionales bacterium GWA2_65_9
TGATAGTTTCAACGTCAACCGTGAGGAGGCGCAGCTTCTCGCCGGGGAATCTTCGGACGACATCCGGAAACTGTTTTCACACTTCTTCTCTGATTCGAACCGTATCCGCATTATCACGGATGGCGACCATGGCGCGTACTTGTGCAATGGCGCGTCCTGTTACCACAGCGGAACGACAAGCACACGAGTCGTCTCGGCCACGGGCGCGGGCGATGCATTCGGTTCAGGCGTCGTGGCCTCCCTCATGCGCGGTGACCCGATCTACATGGCCCTTCAGGTCGGCACACTGAACGCGGAAGGGGTCATTCAATCCCCGGGGGCAAAGACGGGTATTCTCACCCATTTCCCATCCGCCAAAAAACTCGCCGGGGTCCCCATCCGCTCCCTATGAAGAAGCCGCGCTCTGTTTCCGTCTATCTCACAAGCAAGATTCCCGGAGCGGGTATGGATTTGGTCCGCCAACACCCACGCGTGCGATTTTCCATGCACGCGGGAGAGGAGATCATCTCTCGTCGAGAACTCCTCAAGCGCGTCCGCGGGAAGCAGGTCGTCTGGACGCTCATCACCGACAAGATCGACAAAGCGTTCTTTGATGCGGCCGGGCCACAGCTTAAACTGATTGCACAGTACGCGACGGGATTTGACAACATCGATCTTGACCTGGCGCGGCGGCGAGACGTACGCGTCACAAACGCTCCTTCCGATGTGCAATCCGAGGCCGTTGCCGAACTGACGATCTCCCTTATTTTTGCCGTCGCACGACGCCTCATTGAGGCAGACTCCTTTACACGCGCCGGAAAATATCATGGATGGAAGCCGGGTCTCTTCCCTGGAATGGGCCTTCGGGGAAAAACACTGGGGATTGTTGGCGGAGGCCGCATCGGTACGCTTGTCGCAGAACACCTTCACCGCGGCTTTGACATGAAGGTGCTCTACCACGACATCGTGCAGAACCCGGAACTCGAGCGCACGTGCTCCACGCGTCGATCGCGCCTAGAGACGGTGCTCAAACAGGCGGATGTCGTCTCCGTTCATGTTCCCCTTTTTCCAAGCACCCGACACCTGATCGGCGCACGGGAAATCCACCTGATGAAGAAGACCGCCATCCTCGTGAACACAGCACGCGGACCCGTCGTGGACGAGGTCGCTCTGACGCACGCGCTTGAACATTTCCTCCACACTCAGGTTCGGGGTGGCCATGTTCTTCAGCAGGTGCTGGGTGAACAGGCCATTTTTCCCCGCACCGTCCGAGGCCACAGAGCCCGGAGCAGTGGCATAGGAAATGAGTGAGCCTGTCGGCGCATCCATCTTGGCCAAACCCTGTTCAGCAGAGCGGAAGCTGCGGGCAAAGGGATTGTTGCGGCAGGCATCCAGGATGATGATGTTGAGATCATTCCTGGCATCCTCCATCTTGCCGAGCACCATTCCGGCCGGCAGACAGGTGAAGCGCACGTCGCTTTCGGTCTGAATGTTGGCATTGACCGGCACCAGGTAGTTCTCGCCCCCCACCTGGAGGCCATGCCCGGCGTAGTAGAACAACCCAGCACCGCCCTGGCGCAGCTTGAGCCCGAACTCGCGCACGGAGGAGTCCATCTGCTGCTGGTTCGCGTTGACAAGCAGCACCACCTCAAAACCGAGCCGCTGCAGGGAGGCGGCCATGTCTGTGGCGTCGTTGACGGGATTCTTGAGCTGTGCGGTTGGGTAGGCCCCATTGCCGATGACCAAGGCGACACGGCGTTCGGCCTGGACCGGGGCAGCCAGAACGACCAGCAACAGGGGCAGCAGTGCAAGGGACAGGGTGCGCAAGACGCCGCGTCGCATATGGTGTCCTTCTGTCTAGCATGGGCTGCGCACCGGACAGGCCGAGGCGGCGCTCCAAGGTCTCATAGAGTCAGACACGCTAAGAAATACGGGGCGGCAGGTCAAGGGCGGGGGCAAGGGCAGACGAGAGCTTGCCTTGCCAATTCCCTTGGCCTACCAAGACCCATGCCCGCACAGACGCTCTTCCTGGCCACGGATATCTTCGGCCACACCCCGGAACTCCAGGCCCTGGCCCGCGACATCGGCGGGCGTGTACGCATCCTGTCGCCCTATGGTGACGAACGCCCGCGCTTCGCCAGCGAGGTCGAGGCTTACGCGGCCTTCATGGCGCGCACCAGCGTGGAGAACTATGCCGAAGAGGTTGCCCAGGCCCTGGCCAATGCGAGCCCGGCCCTGGCCGTCGGCTTCAGCGTGGGCGCCACGGCCCTGTGGCTGGCCCTGGCCAGGACAGGCGGGCCTGGCGTGCGCAGTTCCGTCCTCTATTACGGTTCGCGCATCCGCGAGCACCAAGGCCTGCGCCCAGGCGGCGACGTGCGCCTCGTGTTCGCCGCAACCGAGGCCGCCTTTGATCCGGCGGAGCTTGTTGCGGAATTACGGGCGCAGGGGCTGGCGGCAGAGACGCTGCCCGGAACCGCGCACGGGTTCATGAACCGGCTCTCAGCGGGTTTCGACGCCTGCGTGTATGATTCGGAAATCAAGCGCTTGCGCGGGCTGCTCGCCTAATCCCCCCCAGCAGCCCCGTTCCAGACCTCGGGCCGGGCTTTGCTGGGCCCGCCAAGCAAGGCCCGGCACTCGGCTTCAGGCCCGCCAAAGACCTCCGGGCGGCAGGTCAAGGGCGGAGCCGCTGACGCAGAGCACCCAACCGAGGACGCAAAAGCCAATTACAGATTGTGATTTTCCAAGCCTTGGCGTAGGTACAATCAACAGCAAACACTGGCTAGCCACGCAGAATTGCAATTCTTGGGAGGAAACCATGCCCACCCAAAGCATGATCCTGCAACACGCTGTAAGATTTATTCTTTGTGTGGCCATGCTGTTGCTGCCTTCCGGCTGCGCCTACATCCCACAGCCGTTCCCCATCTTCACATATGGCCCGGATGCCAAGCCCATCCCGGAACACAAAGATACTGCATTGGTTGAGCAGACACTGAAGGATGGAGCCGACAGCAACAGCACGCGCTCCGTCTATATTGCCATGCGCGGCAACCGGATTGTCGGGAAAGAGAAGAAGCTAGGCGAACAGGATCTGCTCAAGCAACTGCCCGCGCCGGATTTCCGGCCGGGACTTTTCGACTACGTGTCGCCGCCGCCGTTCATCATGCCCAAGGAGGGCAGCCGCCACTACTTCAACTTCGAAATCAGCAAGGACTTCGCGGAGGGCCTGAACGCATTTTTCGCGGGCGATGGAGAGGTGGGAGTGCAGGCCTTCGAGCGCGTCCTGGCCGACCCCAAGCTCAAGAGCGAGGCCGGGTGGCAAGCCTCCATGCACCTGGTCTACCTGAACCTGATGATGGGCCGCCCGGACCTGGCCGAGATCGAGGTGCTGCGCACCGAAGCCTGGGAAAAGAAGATGACTGGTGGCAACAACGTTTATTCCCGCGCCATGCGCGCAGAGGTGCGCTACTGGGCGGGCGACTTCGAAGGAGCCATCACCGACGCCAAGGACGTCCTGGCCGCCATCGGGGACTGGTCGATCCCGACCATCTACCCCTCCCCGCCGCGTGACCAGGTCGATATCTTCCGGTTTGGCTCCGCGCAAATCCGGGCGCGGACCATTCTGGGCATGATCTACACAGCCAGGGGCAGGTACAAGGAAGCCATGCCCTGGCTGGAAGAGGCGGCCAAGGAGATGACCACTGCCGTTCTCCTGCACTGGATACCGCTGTACACCATCTACATCACCTCCAACAACTGGGAGATATACTACGGCGAGGGCTGGAGCCTGACCAGCCTGGCCACCGCGCTCCTGGCCCAGGACCCGGACTCCAAACGCGCTGCGGAGATGTTTGTCAACGCCCAGAAGTTTTTCGACGCCATCGGCTATGCCGCAGGCAAGGTCTTGATCGAGAGCTTCAAGGCCCAGGTCCTGCTGGCCACCGGCCATTACCAGCGCGCCGAGCAGCAGGCACGGGTCGCCCTGGAGCATGCCAGAAAGACCAAGCTGCTCGATTTCGTCTGGCGGCTGGAAGCCGTGCGCGGCGAGGCCCTGCTCAAGCTGGACCGCTGGGATGAGGCCGAAAGCGCCCTGCGCACGGCCCAGAACGTCGTGGACCTGCTCTCCGGCACCATGGTCAGCGACATGGCCAAGGTCCGCTTTGGCGTAGGCAAGGAAGCCATCACCAAAAACCTCGTCAAGATCGACGTCCGCAAGCAGGATCTGGCGACCCTGTTCCAGGACCTGGAGCGTGGCCGGGCCAGGGCCTTTGTCTCCATGCTCGCCAACCGCGCCGTGGCCGTGGACAGCCACAACGAGATCACCGACCAGATACACGTGCTGGACAGGGAGATCCAAAAGGTTCGGCAAAAGAAGTACGGCTTCCTGCAGGAGGACAAGAACGGGAGCAATCTGGAGGAGGAACTTCTCGGCAAACGCCAGAAGGTCGTGGAGGAACTGCACGCCAAGAACCCGGACCTGGCCGAGGCCTTCGCCGTCTCGACCGTGGCCTTGCCCAGGGTGCAGAAGTCCCTCTCCGCAGGCGACCTCCTGGTCTACGCCATGCCCGCGCAAGGCCATGAGCCGCTGTCGCTGCTCATGGTGACCAGCCGTGAGGCCCAGCTGAAGACCCTGCCGGTGACGGCGCAGCAGTTTGGCGAGCATCTGCAGGCCTTTGTCGCGACGCTCTGGCAGCCGCAACCGCAGCGTCAGGAGAATGCCCTGTCGCAGCTGAAGAAAGACCTTGCGCTGGGCACCTGGGGCAAGGCCAGCAACGTCCTGGTCGTCCCGAGCGGGGATCTGCATTTTGTGCCCTGGGGCGCCCTGGATGTGCAGTTCACTGTGGGCGTGCTGCCAACGGGCGGCTGGATCGCCCGCGCGCCGCACAAGTCCCAGGGCCGCGCACAGGCCTGCGTGGTCGGCGACCCGGAGTTCGGCGGCATGCTGCCGCAGCTGCCCGACGCGCACGCCGAAGCCGTTTCACTGGCGAAGCTGTACGCCACGCCGCCGCTGATCGGCGCGGAGGCCACCGAGGCGGCCCTGCGCCAACGGGTCGGCGCAGGTGTGGATGTCCTGCATCTGGCGACGCACGCCCTGTATGACCCGCTGTACCCGCTCCAGTCCTCGCTCATCCTGACCGATGGCAAGAAGGCGGTGCCCCTGTCGGCCGAAAAGCTGTACAGGAATCCCCTGCCGTCCGGACTTGTTGTCCTTTCCGCCTGTGAAACCGGCATGGGGCAGGTGACCTCAGGCGACGACCTGCTCGGGCTGACGCGGAGCTTCTACCTCGGCGGGACCAATGTCATCCTGAGCAGCCTGTGGCCGGTCAGCGACGAAGCCACGCGCCTGTTCATGGAGGTCTTCCACAAGACGGCGCGCCAGGGCGATTACGGCAAGGCCTGGCTGGCCGCGCGCGATGCCGTCAAGGCCAGGGGACTTTCGCCCGCCGAGTACGGCGCGTTCATCCTCGGCGGCATGCCCAATGAGAGAAGAGCGTTTGAGCTGCCGAAAATCGCTGCGCAACGTCCCCTGTCAAGGAGTGGGGACGCCTGGGTTCAATAACGTCGTGGTGCTAGTCCACGCCGATGTCCTCGTTCCAGACCTCGGGCCGGGCGGCAATGAACCCGCCCAGGAGTTCCTTGCACTCGGCGCTGTCCAGGTCGATGACCGTGACGCCGTTCTCCCTCAGCCAGTTAAGCCCGCCCTGGAAGGTTTCGCTCTCGCCCGCCACCACGGTGCCGATGCCGAACTGGCGCACCAGTCCGGAGCAGTACCAGCACGGGGCCAGCGTGGTGACCATGATCGTGTCGCGATAACTCTTGCGCCGTCCGGCGTTGCGAAAGGCGGAGGTCTCGGCGTGCATGGACGGGTCGGAGTCCTGCACGCGGCGGTTGTGCCCACGCCCGAGCAGCTTGCCGGTCAAGTCGAACAGGGCCGCGCCAATGGGCACCCCGCCCTCGGCCAGGCCCAGGCGGGCCTCCACCAGGGCCACCTCAAGCATGGCGGCATAGTCCTTCCGGCTCAATTTGTTCTTCGATTCCCTGGGCATGGCGCACCTCCGCGTGATTTCAGGGAGCATAGCACGCCTGTCGGTCACGGACAATGCCCTCCCCCCGCAATTGCGCATCATTCATTTTGACAGCAGGCCCCCGGCGCATGTAAGGTTCCGCCCTACCGAACATTCATCTCCGGATAGCTACGGGCATCTCCGGACAGCTACGGGGAGCCAAGGAGCGCGCAATGCAGCAATTTCCCAGAGTCCACCGCCTGCCGCCGTACGTTTTCGCTCAGGTCAACGAGCTGAAGATGCAGATGCGCCACCAGGGCGCGGACATCATCGACCTGGGCATGGGCAACCCGGACCTGCCCACCCCGCCGCACATCGTCGAGAAGCTCATCGAGGCTGCGCAAAAGTCCGGCAACCACCGCTACAGCGCCTCCAAGGGCATCAAGGGCCTGCGCCTGGCCATCGCCAACTGGTATTTGCGCCGCTTCGGCGTGGAGCTGGACCACGACCAGGAGGTCGTCGTGACCATGGGCGCCAAGGAAGGCCTGGCGCACCTGTCCCTGGTCATGCTCTCCCCCGGCGACGTGGTCTTCGCGCCCGATCCGGCCTATCCCATCCACCCGTATGCCGCCATCATCGCCGGGGCCGACGTGCGCCGCATCCCCATGGGCAAGGACCGCGACTTCCTGGAAGATCTCCAGATCGCCGTGAAGCAGACCTGGCCCAAGCCCAAGCTGCTGGTCATCAACTACCCGCACAACCCGACCACCATCTGCGCGGACGTGGACTATTTCCAGAAGCTCGTGGACTTCGCCAAGGAAAACGGGATGTACATCATCCACGACCTGGCCTACGCGGACTTCACCTACGACGGCTACGTGGCCCCAAGCTTCCTGCAGGCCAAGGGCGCCAAGGACGTGGCCGTGGAGTTCTTCTCGCTG
>MGTN01000110.1:7367-8103 GCA_001799475.1 Desulfovibrionales bacterium GWA2_65_9
GAGATCATGGACGTGCACCAGGACCGCCGCGACGCGCTCATCGAGGGCCTGCACCGCGCGGGCTGGATGGTGCCGCCGCCCAAGGCGACCATGTTCGTCTGGGCCGAGATCCCGGACGAGTTCAAGGCCATGGGCAGCGTGGAGTTCTCCAAGCTGCTGCTGCGCGAGGCCGAGGTGGCGGTAAGCCCGGGCCTGGGCTTCGGCAACTACGGCGACGACCACGTGCGCTTCGCCCTGGTGGAAAACCGCCACCGCATCAACCAGGCCACGCGCAACCTCAAGAAGTTCTTCGGCAAATAGGGAGCACAATGGACAGCTTGCGCCTCGGACTCGCCGGATTCGGCACGGTCGGCTCTGGACTCGCCAAGATCCTGCACGAGAACGGCGAGATCATCCGCGCGCGCACCGGGCGTGACATTGCCATCAAGACCGTGCTGGTGCGCGACCTGGCCAAGAAGCGCGCCGTTGACCTGGGTCCGAAGGTGCGCTTCACCATAAGCGCCGACGACCTAGTCAACGATCCCGAAATCGATGTGGTGGTGGAACTCATGGGCGGCATCGACACGGCCCGCACCCTCATCACCCGCGCCCTTGAGGCTGGCAAGCACGTGGTCACGGCCAACAAGCACCTGCTGGCGCTGCACGGGCCGGAGCTCTCCGCCCTGGCCGCCTCAAAGGGCCTGGGCCTGTTCTACGAGGCCAGCGTGGCCGGGGGCATCCCCATCGTGCAGACCCT
>MGTN01000110.1:8117-11030 GCA_001799475.1 Desulfovibrionales bacterium GWA2_65_9
GCGCCAACCGCATCGAGCGCCTGGTCGGCATCCTGAACGGCACGGCCAACTACATCCTGTCCGAGATGACCACCAGCCACCTGGACTTCGCCACGGCCCTCAAGCAGGCCCAGGACCTGGGCTATGCCGAGGCCGACCCGACCTATGACATTGAGGGCCTGGACACGGCCCACAAGCTTGTGGTGCTCATCCGCCTGGCCTACGGGCGCGACTTCCCGCTCTCCCGCGTGCCCGTGCGCGGCATCACCCAGGTCACGCAGCTGGACATCGAATTCGCCCGCGAGTTCGGCTACCGCATCAAGCTCCTGGCCCAGGCGCGCGAGGTCGATGGCCGCATCGAGGCCAGCGTGCAGCCCACGCTGGTGAAGTACACCTTCCTGCTGGCCCGGGTGGGCGGCAACTTCAACGCCGTGCGCGTGGAAGGCAACGCCGTGGGCCCGATCATGCTGCACGGCCAGGGCGCGGGCGACCTGCCCACAGGCAGCGCGGTCATGGCCGACATCATGGCCCTGTGCCGGGGCCTGGCCGTTCCGGGCTGGCGCTTCGACAACACCGGCTTCGGCGCCAGCAATCCAGACAACAGGCCCCTGCCTGAGGCCGACATCCTGCCCTCGATTGAGGCCGTGTCCATGCACTACTTCCGCTTCTCCGTGGCCGACCGCCCCGGCGTCATGGCGGCCATTGCCCACGCCATGGCCACCCACGGCATCTCCATCGCCCAGGCCGTGCAAAAGGGCGACATGTCCGGCTCGGACGTGCCCATCGTCTTTTTGACGCACAACGCGCGCGCAGCGGCCGTGGCCGAGACCATCCGCGAGATCGACGCCTCGAGCTTCACCGTGCGGCCCACGGTGCACTTCCCCATCCTCTAACGCGGGCAAGCGTACAACGCATGAAACTCCTCTTTCTCATCGCCGACGGCATGGGCGGCTGGGCTGGCGAGATGCCCGGCAACAAGACCTGCCTGAAGGCCGCCGCCACCCCGAACATGGACGCGCTGGCCGCCACGGGCGAGGTCGGCGTGTGCCAGACCATCCCCGAGGGCATGCCGCCCGGCTCGGACGTGGCCAACATGTCGCTGCTGGGCTTCAACCCGGCCAACTACCACACCGGGCGCGGGCCTATCGAGGCCGCCGCGCAGGGGCTCAAGCTCGACCCGGACGACCTGGTCTGGCGCATGAATCTGGTCAGCGTGAGCGAGCTTTCCCCCTCGGGCCGAATGCTCGACTACTCCTCCGGGCACATCACCACGGAAGTCTCCGACCCCCTGGTGCGCGACCTACAGGAACGCCTGGGCGACGAGACCTTCCAGTTTTTTCCCGGCGTGCAGTACCGGCATCTGCTGGTGCACAAGGGCGGGGCCGCAGAGTCTGAGGCCAGACTGCACATCAGCCCACCGCACGACATCACGGGCAAGTCCCTGCACGCGGACCTGCGCGAGTTCTCCGGCTCGGCGCGCATGTGGGACCTGCTGTTCCAGGCCGAGGAACGCCTGGCCGAGACCGCGCGCAGCACCAAGGCCAACTCCATCTGGCCCTGGGGCCAGGGCCGCCCGCTCCTTTTGCCCGGCTTCAAGGAGACCTTTGGCCGCGTTGGTGCGGTGATCTCCGCCGTGGACCTGGTGCGTGGCCTGGGCCGCGCGGCGGGCATGGAGGTCATTGAGGTGCCCGGCGCCACAGGGCTCATCGACACCAACTACCAGGGCAAGGTGGACGCGGCGCTCAAGTTCCTGGAGCACGGCGACTTCGCCTTCGTGCACCTGGAAGGCCCGGACGAGTGCGGCCACGCTGGCAACGCCGAGGAGAAGACCGAGGCCATCAGCCGCTTCGACGCGCGCATCGTGGGGCCGCTGCGCCAGGCGCTTACCGGACAGGATGTGGCTTTTGTCATCACCTGCGACCACTTCACGCCCATCGCCGAGCGCACCCACACGCCCGACGCCGTGCCCTTCCTGCTCTGGCACGCCAAGAGCGAGCCCTCCGGGCTTTCGTCCTTCAGCGAGGCCCAGGCGCGCTCCACCGGGCTGGTCCTAGAGGCCGGGCACGAGTTGCTGCACTGGACCCTGCGCCAACTTGGGTGCCAACTGGAGCCTTAAGCGTGGACTTCCCCAAGGTCTTCCCCATGCCCGACGCCTGGCTCACGCACCGCGTGTCCTATGGCGAAACGGACGCCATGGGCGTTCTCTACTATGCGGAATACCTGCATATCTTCGAGCGTTCGCGCGGCCTGTTCATCCGCGAGCGCGGCATGAGCTACAGCACGGTCGAGGAGCGCGGCATCCTCCTGCCCGTGCGCGAAGCCTGGTGCCGCTACCGCGTCCCGTCCCGGTACGACGACGAAATCCATGTGCACTGCGCCGTGTCCGAGTGGAACCGCGCCTCGCTGCGCTTTGTCTACGAGATCAAGGACCCAGCGCGGGAGCGCCTGCTGGCCCAGGGCAGCACCGAGCACGCCTGCGTCAACAAACTGGGCAAACCCGTTAGGGTGCCGGACTGGCTGAAGGCCCTGTTCGGCCAGCCGACCTGAATCCGCTCCTGAATCCTCCCCTGAATCCACAGAGGGGGGCCGCGCAACAGTAAGCACCCCCTCGCGCATTTTCTCTTGCCCCCGGAACATTTCGGCGTAAAGTCTTGCCTTTCGTAATGCTTCCAGGAGCTTCAGGAATGTTCACGGACACCCACTGCCACCTCTTCCACCCCAAGATCGCCGGGAAGGCGCTGACGCAGCTTGAGGGCCACTACGGCCTGAAGCCCGTGGGCACCGGCCTGCTGGGCGACCTCTTGGCCCGGGCCGATTGCGCCGGCATCGCGCGCGTGGTGGTGCACACCGCCGCCACCGATCCCGCGCAGGTCATCCCGGCCAACAACTGGGCGCTAGAACTCATGCGCCAATCCCCGCGCGTCACGGCCTTCG
>MGTN01000111.1:0-1275 GCA_001799475.1 Desulfovibrionales bacterium GWA2_65_9
TCTCGCCCAGGATGAGCACCGTGGCCTCGCTCGGCCCGGCCTGCTCGATGAGTTCGCGCACCCGCTCGATGCCGGGGCTGGCGCCGATGATGCCGCCGCCCTGGGCCGGGCGCTCGGCGCGCAGGCGGGCGTTCTCCTCGATGAGGCGGCGGTACTCGTAGCTCTTCTCCAGCACGGCCTTGAGTTCGTCGTTGTCGGTGGGCTTGGTCAGGTAGTCAAAGGCCCCCTGCTTCATGGCGTCCACGGCGGAGCCGACACTGCCAAAGGCCGTCAGCAGCACCACGGGCAGGCCGGGCATGCGGGCGTGCAGCTCGCGCATGAGGGTCAGGCCGTCCATGCCGGGCATCTTCATGTCCACCAGGGCCACGTGGGGCTGGGTCTTGGTGAGCAGCGCCAGGGCCTTGTCGCCGCTTGAGGCGTCGGCCACGGTCCAGCCTTCGTCCTCCAGCACTGCGCGTACCATGAGCCGGTGTGCCGGTTCGTCATCGACCACGAGCACCGTGCGTTCGTCGGTCTTGGTCATGCTGCGTCACCTCCGGCGTCAGGGCCAATGGTCTTGTGAGCGGAATCGTGGGCGGTATTGCCGGTAGTCTTGGGGCCGGTCTCCTGGGCGGACTCGGAGCAGTCGGGGAAGAAGAGGTGCACCGTGGTGCCTTCGCCGGGTGCCGAGTCGATGAGCGCGCGGCCCTTGTGGGCGCGCATGATGCCCTGGACAATGGCCAGGCCCAGGCCCGTGCCCTGTCGCTTGGCCGTGAAGAAGGGCTCGAAGGCTTGGCTGCGCACAACCTCGTCCATGCCCTGGCCGGAGTCGGCCACGCTGACCCAGACCCCGGGGCCATCGCCGCCGCCATCTGCGGGGGAGGAGCGCCGGGAGGACAGGGTGATGCTGCCGCCGCCCCCATCGGATTGGGCGTCGGACTGGGCGTCGGGCAGGGCGTCCAGGGCGTTGACCATGAGGTTCAGGAGCGCCTGCTTCAGCCCGTCCTCGTCGGCGCACAGTTGCGTCTCGGCCAGGTCAATCACGGGCGTCACGCCCTTGGCCTCCAGGTCGAAGCGCAGCAGGCCGCGCAGGCTTTCAACCACCAGGGACAGGTCCACCGGGTCCGGGGTGAGCTCGCGCGGGCGGGCCAGGTACAAGAGGTCCGTGACCACGCGGTTCAGGCGGTCGGCCTCCTGGACCATGGTGCAGGCGTAGGAGGACAGAGGCTCCTGGCCCTTGAGCTTGGTGGCGAAGAGCTGGGCGAAGCCGCGCAGGGAGGAGAGCGGATTGCGGAT
>MGTN01000111.1:1299-2390 GCA_001799475.1 Desulfovibrionales bacterium GWA2_65_9
CTGCAAGGGCAGGCAGAGCACCTCCAGAATGCGGCCGTCGTGTTCGTACTGCCGCCATTCGTCCGGGCGCGAGCCGTCCGTGGCGGCCTGTTCGGCAAAGGGGAACTCGCGGAAGCTGCGGCCGGTCAAGTCTGCGTCGGTTCCGGATTCGATGTTCTTGTCGCCCAGCAGCAGGCGCGCGGCCGAGCCGTTGGCCGAGAGGATCAGGCCGCCGGGGCCAAGGGTCAACAGGCCGTCAGGCATGTTGTCCAGGAGCTTGGAGTGGAAACGCTCCAGGCGCGCGGCCTTGAGCGCCTGGTTGCGGCGGTTCAAATAGGCCAGGGCGAGTATCCAGAGCACTGCGGCCGCGCCCAGCACATAGCCGGTCTGGAGCAGGGCCGCGCGGCGGTAGGCGTTGAACTGGGCCAGATGCCGCTCGGGGCTCAGGGCTGCCACCAGGAACATGGAGGGCACTTCGGGCTGGCGCGCCGGAACGGTCTCGTCGGGCGGCGGGCCCATCTCCATGCCAGGGCCCATGCCGCGCCCCATGCCCATGCCCATGCCAGACCCCATGCCGCGCCCCATGCCCGGTCTGGAACCGCGACCATAGTCCGGTCCACGGCGGCGCAGCTCCTTGGGCAGGATGGGCACGCCCTGGATCACGTCGGAACACAGGCGCGACAGGTTGGGCCGGGCGCGCAGGGCGGCGAACAGGGCGGTCTTGCCCTGGTATTTCAGGGGACCTTCCCAGTGGCCCTTGGTCTCCAACTCGGCGACGATCTCTTCAGGCAGGGCGATGGCCTCAGGGGTGTCCTCCTTGGCCGAGGATACAAGCATGGAGCCGTCCTCGCCGAAGATGCCGAGGTACACGATGTCGCCGGAGGCGGTCATCTCCTGGAAAATTTCCTTGATGGTCGGGAACAGCTGCTGTGCCAGGTTTGGTGAGCGGTCCAGGCTGTGCATGACGCGCATGAGGTTGGCCTCGACCCCGTGCAGCACGGCTCCGGCGGAGAGCAGCAGGTGCTGATCCACCAGGTCGCGCTGGCGGCGGATGTTCTGCCAGGTGAGGAAGATGCTGCCTGCGCCCAGGATCAGGAGCGCGATGACCGCCG
>MGTN01000111.1:2406-3257 GCA_001799475.1 Desulfovibrionales bacterium GWA2_65_9
GAGCGTTGAAGCTGAAAAGGCAAGGGCGGCCCGGATGGGGGGTGAAACCAACCGGACCGCCCGCTGTGGGGAGGGACTGTGGGGGCTAGTAGCCGCCGCCCATCATGCCGCCGCGCGGGCCGAAGCCCTTGCCGCCGCCGCAGTCGCCGCCGGCGCCCAGGCCGGGGCAGCCTTCGCCAGCGCCGCCGCCCATCATGCCGCCACCATGGTAGCCGCGGCCAAAGGACTTGATGCCGGTTTCCTTTTCGATCTCGGCGCGCATGGTGTCGCGCTCAGCGTTCATGGCGGTGCGCAGCTTGGAGATGTCGCTGATCAGGGACTGGATGTCCGAGCGTTCGGCCTTGCCGGAGCGGCTCAGGGCCTGGAGCTCGGTCTGCTTGGCCCAGATCTGCTCGCGCAGCTCGACGAGCTTTACGTGGTGCTTGTCCACGATCTTTTCGACGGCGGCCTGCTTTTCCGGGGTCAGGGTCGGCTCGGCGTTGCGGCCGCGGACACCCTTGCCGGCGGCCATGGCAAAGGCCGACATGGAAACCAGGGCCAGGACGGTGATGGTGATGATGATGCGCTTCTTCATGGGGGACTCCTCGAGTTGTTTTGCTCTTCTGTAGGTGAGCAGACTTCTCCGGGCGGCGTTCCGCTCGGTGTTGCTTCTCAGTAAGCATGCACCGTGCCAAAATTATTCATATGTTTTTTTAGCATGTTGTCGGCTTTTCTTGATTTCGCTTGTGCATCATGTTGCACGTTTTTTGCACAAGTCGTCTTGCGCAGGGGCTGCACAAGGGCGGCCAGGGCTTGACAGGGAAGCCGCGCGGACACACCTTTTGCATCTGGAAGCCAGCAAGGAGGCAGCC
>MGTN01000111.1:3317-7465 GCA_001799475.1 Desulfovibrionales bacterium GWA2_65_9
GGACTACGAGGAGCGGGACATCCCTTGCCCGGTTTGCAACGGCCAGGCCAGCAGGCTCATCTCCAGCACATCCTTTGTGCTCAAGGGGGGCGGCTGGTACGCCAGCGGCTACACCGACAGGCCCGCACCCCCGGAGACCGCCTCTGCGGCCACGGGCGCAAGCTCCCCGGCCCCCAAGGCCTCTGAGGCCGCCCCCAAGGCGCAGTGCGCCTGTCCGGGCCAGGCCAAGCCTGCGGAGACAAAGCAGGCGGCGCCCACAGCGGTGGCGAGCTAGACCAAAGAAACAAGGCAGCCCCCGGCTGCCTTTTTCATGTGCGCGGCGCTGCCGGGAAAGTGGCCTGCGCGCGCGAGTGCCATCCCGGTTGTTCATCCCGGTTATCCGGCCCGCACCAGGCGGCCCAGCCCAAGCGCCGCCCGAACCCTGTACCCACTGGAAGAGCAGCATGATCGAACGTTATTCCCGCCCGGAAATGGCCGCCCTGTGGACCATGGAAGCCCGCTTCAGCTCCTGGCTCGAGGTCGAGCTGGCCGTGTGCGAGGCCTGGGCCAGGCTGGGCGTCATCCCCCCGGCCGACCTGGCCGAGATCCGCGCCAAGGCCGCCTTTGACGTGGAGCGCATCCTCGAAATCGAGGAGAAGACCCGCCACGACGTCATCGCCTTTCTGACCGCCGTGGAGGAGAAGGTCGGCGTGTCCGCGCGCTTCATCCACCTGGGCTGCACCAGCTCGGACATCGTGGACACGGCCAATGCGCTCTTGCTGGTGCGCGCGGGGGCGATGATCCTGGCCGATATCGACAAGGTGCTCGCGGTGCTGAAGGACATGGCGCTGGCCCACCAGAACCTGCTGTGCATGGGCCGCACCCACGGCATCCACGCCGAGCCCACCAGCTTCGGCCTCAAGATGGCCGGGTTCTATGCCGAGTTCGCCCGGCACAAGGAGCGCTTCGCGGCCGCGGTGGAGAACATCCGCGTGGGCAAGATCTCCGGCGCCGTGGGCACCTACGCCCACCTCTCGCCCGAGCTGGAGGCCCTGGCCTGCGATATCCTGGGCCTGGACGTGGACCCGGTGTCCACCCAGATCGTCCAGCGCGACCGCCACGCCCACTACTTCACCAGCCTGGCCTTGCTCGGCGGCGGGGTGGAGCGCCTGTGCACGGAGCTGCGGCACCTGCAGCGCACCGAGGTCTCGGAGGTCGAGGAGGGCTTCGCCAAGGGCCAGAAGGGCTCCAGCGCCATGCCGCACAAGAAGAACCCCATCAGCGCCGAGAACCTCTGCGGGCTCTCGCGCCTCTTGCGCACCAACGCCATCGCCAGCATGGAGAACATGCCGCTGTGGCACGAGCGCGACATCTCGCACTCAAGCGTCGAGCGCGTGATCATGCCCGACTCGACCATCCTGGCCGACTACATCTTAAGCCGCCTGGCCGGGCTGCTTGCGAACCTGCGGGTGCTTCCGGAGAACATGGCCCGCAACCTGGACAGCTCGTATGGGCTGTTCTATTCCCAGCGCGTGCTGGTGGGCCTGCTGGACCTGGGCCTGGCCCGGCAGCAGGCCTATGAGCTGGTCCAGGCCGCGGCCATGCGCTCCTGGGACCTGCGCCGCCCGTTCAAGGACGAGGTCCTGAACGATGCGGAGATTCGCAAAAACTTAAGTCTAGAAACTCTTGAAAGATTGTTTGACCCCTGCTATTACCTGCGTCACGTATCTACAGTCTATCAGCGCGTCTTCGGCCAGAGTCAGGAGTAATTGTGAATGATTTGAAGGCCAAGCTTGCGCGTCACCTTATGACGCTGTCCTATGTCCAGGGCGAGGTCACCCTCACCTCCGGAAAGAAGAGCGACTATTATTTCGATTGCAAGCAGACGGCGCTCCACCCCGAGGGCGGCTATCTCATCGGCAAGCTGTTTCTTTCCATGCTCAAAGGCTCGGACGCGCGCGGCGTGGCCGGCATGACCCTGGGGGCCGATCCGCTGGTGGCCGCCGTGAGCCTGCTCTCGTACCTGGAAGGCTGCCCGCTGCCGGCCATGATCATCCGCAAGGCTTCCAAGGGCCATGGCACCAACCAGTACCTTGAGGGCTTGAAGAACTTTCAAGAGGGCGACACCGTGGCCCTGTTGGAGGACGTCGTCACCACCGGCGGCACCCTCGTCACCTCGGCCGAGCGCCTGCGCGCGGCCGGGTTCAAGGTCGGGGCCGTGCTCTGCGTGTTGAACCGCGAAGAGGGCGGGCCGGAGCGCCTGGCCGAGGCCGGTCTTACGCTCAAGTCCATTTTTACGCGCAACGAGCTTTTGGCCGCAGCCAAGGGCTAGTCTTCCAACAACAGGCGTCCCAGCTCGCGCGGGGCCTTTTGAGAGGACGCCGAAACAGACCTGGAAGAGCCTTTGAAAGTCGTACGCATCGCAACACTTCTCGCGTCCCTGGCGCTGCTGCCCAGCCTGGGTCTGGCCGCTGGTCCTGCCACTGCCTCTGCTGCGGGCGCTCCCGGCTGGGTCACCCAGGTCTCCTCGCACACCGGGGTGCCGGAGCTCATGATCGGCATCGATAAGGACTCCCAGACCTTCTTCATGTTCACGAAGAAGAGCCCCCTTGAAATTTCGCGCAAGCTGGCCTGCACCACCGGCTCCGCCCCCGGCGACAAGACCCGCGAGGGTGACATGCGCACCCCCGAGGGCGTCTACTTCGTGGAAGAGAAAGTCCCCGGCAAGCTCGACTACAGCCTCTACGGCGACCACGCCTTCAGCCTGAACTACCCGAATCCCGTGGACCGCCTCAAGGGCAAGACCGGGCACGGCATCTGGATCCACGGCCGGGGCAAGCAGTTTGTCTCCAACGACACGCGCGGCTGCGTGGCCCTGACCGCCCAGGACATTTCGGCCCTGAATGGCCACATCCCCTTTGGCACGCCCGTGGTCATCGCCAAGAAGCTCTCCTGGACCAAGGACGCCGGCCCGGCAGAGCAGACCGCGCATCTTCTGGCCGAGCGCGTGCGCCACTGGGCCGGCGATTGGCAGAAGAAGAGCGAGCGCTTCTTCGACTACTTCCAGCCCGAGAAGTTCGCCCAGACCGAGGGCGTGAGCTTTGCGGCCTTCAAGAGCAACAAGGTGGGCATCTTCAGTCGCCAGCCCTGGATCCACGTCATGGTCGACAACGTGCGCGTCATCCAGGGTCCGGACTACTGGGTCACCACCTTCGAGCAGTACTACCGCACCCAGGACCTCATCTCGGCCGTGGGCAAGCGCTTCTACTGGCAGAAGGACAAGGACGGCTCCTGGCGCATCGTGGGCGGCGAGTACACCGAGGCCTCGCCTGGGCTCGAGGCCCGCTACCTCTCCTCCAAGCGCGCCGAGATGGACCGCTTGCTCAAGGGCTGGCTGGAAGCCTGGCTGGCCGCGGACGTGGACAAGTACATCGGCTACTACGCCGAGGACGCCAGCAACGGCAAACAGACCAACGCCAAGGCCATGCGCGACTACAAGGCCGCGCTGTGGGTAGCCAAGACGCCCACGCGCATCGCCGCCGACAAGGTCGAGGTGGCCATGCACCAGAAGGGCTTCAAGGTCAGCTTCGTGCAGACCTATGAGGACTCCGCCGGGCAGTCGGACAAGGGCCAGAAGACGCTGGTCGTCGCACCCAAGGGCGACTCCTTTGTCATCCTGAGTGAAACCTGGAGCAAGATGTGACCAAGGACAGCAATTTCAGCGTCCTGTTCATGCGCGACGACTCGGATGTGAAAACCTTCCGGGTCAGCCCCAGGCGGCTCAAGCTGCTGCTTTGGGTGGCCGGGGTGGTGGGCCTGCTCGTGGTGGTGGGGCTGGCCGTGGGCCTGCGCTCCTTTGTGGGCTACCGCGCGCTGCTCAGCGAGCGCCGCAGCCTGGAGTCCAGCCTGGCCGAGGCCCAGGTGTCCATGGAGCGGCTCGGCAACCTCGACAAGATCCAGAAATCCCAGGGGCTCGGGAAGGAGCCTGGCAAGGCCCAGGCCCAGGCCGAGGACAAGTCCTTGTCCGCCGTGGCCCAGCGGGCCTTCTCTCTGGTCAACACCGGGGCCATGACTGTGGAGAGCTTCCGGGGGCAGGTCGGCGCGCAGAGCATAAGCGTCACCTTTGACCTGAACAACCGCGCCAGCGGCTCGCTTTCCGGCGACATCCG
>MGTN01000111.1:7517-9544 GCA_001799475.1 Desulfovibrionales bacterium GWA2_65_9
CGCACTGGGCAATTAGCCTTCTCCTCGCCCTGGTCTTCCTCGCGCCCGCAGGGCCGTGTCAGGCCTCCACCAAAAGCGGCTTCGTGTTCTTTGAGGGCACGCAGTACCCCCTTGGCGTGGTCTTCATCCAGGGCGAGACCCCCGGCCCCACGGTGATGATCCAGGGCGGCATCCAGGGTGACGAGCCCACGGGCTTCCTGGCCGCCCAGATCCTGGCCGAGAGCCGCGTCGTGAAGGGCAACCTGATCGTGGTGCCGCGCGCCAACGTGCCCTCCATCCACGTGCACCAGCGCGCCGTCAACGTGGACATGAACCGCCGCTTCGACCGCGACTACAACCAGTTCTATGAGGACCGCCTGGCCCGGGTGGTGCGCTTCCTGCTCTCGCAGTCCAGCGCCTTCATCCACCTGCACGAGGGCTCCGGCTTCTACGACCCCGTGTACGTGAGCGCCCTGCGCAATCCCTCGCGCTGGGGCCAGTCCATCATCATCGACGCCAACACCCACGAGCGCCTGGACCTGGCCCGGCTGGTCAACTCGGCCCTGACCGAGATCAACGCCGAGGTGAAGGAGAAGGATCTCCAGTTCAAGCTCTTCAACACCCGCACCTTCGAGCCCGACAGCCAGTACGCCAAGGAGATGCGCAAGTCGCTGACCTTCTATGCCCTGGCCAACCTGAACATCCCGGCCATGGCCGTGGAGGTCAGCAAGAACATCGGAAACCTGGGCTGGAAGGTCAAGCACCAGGTCTACGCCACCAGCGTGCTGCTCCGGCATTGCGGAGTGGAGATCGTGCCGCCGCATGTGGACGCCGAGGAGATCCTGCGCCTGCACGAGCGCGACCATCGCGTGAAGATCAACGGCAAGTCCCTGGACGGCCAGGCCCTGGCCCTGCCGCCCGGCGGCACCCTCAAGGTCGATCCCGGCAGCGCGGGCAAGGAGGCCCACGGCCAGGTGGTGGCGGTCTTCGCCTCGGACCGCCAGGGCGTCAACCTCGTGGATTCCCCGCGCATGGCCCTGGAGCGCTTCCAGGAGCTGGAGACGCGCGTGGACGGCCGCAAGGTCTCCACCACCAGCGTGCGCTTCGCCGGAGACATGCCGCCGCCCCTGCCCGACGGCCCGCCGGTGTTCGTCTGCTGGCTCAACGGCAAGGCGGTGCAGGTCAAGCATGGCGGCGTGCTGCGCGCCGTGGTGGGCGACCAGCTGCTCATCGACGGGGTGCTTGGCAGCAACTGGAAGGAGATCCTGAACTTCAAGGGCTACACGGCCAGGCCCTGGGCCAACGACGGCCAGGACATGGGCTGGGAGATCATCCTCGACCCGGAGAGCTTCATCGACAAGTACCGCCTGCCCGGAGCCACCAAGGACATGGCCCGCTACCAGGTCCTGCGCGAGACCGCAGGCGCGCGCCCGGCGCACTTCTTCGTGGACGTCGAGCCGCGCCATGTCCAGGGCCTCAAGCTGGTGGACGCCAAGGGCCAGAGCGTCAACGTGCGCTGGACCTCCGGCGGCGAGGTGCCGCTGGCGCCCGGCGAGTACACCGTGGCCGACGCCGCAAGCAATGGCCCGGCCAGCCGTCTGTTGCCCGTGCTCGGCAACCGGCCCCTCAAGGCCGGCGAGAAGTTCCGCCTGGAGGCGGGCAGGACCCAGCTCTTGACCCTGCGTCAGGCGACAACCTTCGCCGGGCTGGGGGCCATGACCCTGGTGCCCGGGTCGTCGTCCAGGCCCGTCGAGAAGGCCCCGGACACGGCTGTCGCCAAGGCCGCACCGGTCAAGAATGAGGGCAATCACGAGGGCCGGTCCGAGCTCAGGGCCGCTGTCAAGCCCGCTGTCCAAGCCGTTGCCAAGTCCGAGGCCAAGGTTGTCGATAAGGTTGTCGCCAAGGCTGGGGCCAAGCCTGCCGCCAAGCCCGCGTCGAAGCCCCAGGCCAAGGCTGATGCCAAGACTGGAACCAAGGCGGATGCCAAGCCCAACGCCAAGGTCGCCGCCAAGGTCGCCACCAAGCCTGCTGCCAAGGCCTTGGCCAAG
>MGTN01000111.1:9559-12676 GCA_001799475.1 Desulfovibrionales bacterium GWA2_65_9
CAGTTCTGACCTTTCGGCCCTGGCCCCGGCCCTTGCCTCCCGATTCCGACGGGTGTATCAACCCAGCCCATGACGACCCGCGCCCGCACCTCCCGTTTGCCCCTGGCCCTGGCAGCCCTGCTGGCGCTTTTGGCCCTGCTCCCGGCCTGCGCGGACAAGGCCGTGGCGCCGGTGCTGCTCCCGCCCGTTGCCGTGCAGCTGCCCCAGCCGTCAGCCCCGCAGAACTGGCTGCGGCCCAGCCTGTTCTACGCCACCAACCGCAACGTCCTCGATCCCGGCACCCCGGCCAGGAGCGCCCGCTACGGCGGCCAGCGCTCGCGCGAGACGTCCTACGGCGAGTGCCGCCTGAACCTCTCCGGCACCGGGGCCGGGGCCGCAGACCGCATGGACGTCCAGGTCGGCCTGGAGAACACCAGCCGCATCACCCGCGCGCGCTTCTTAAGCGATATTGAACGCGCGGCGGCGCGCACCCCGGGGCGCGAGGTGCTGCTCTTCGTGCACGGTTTTGACAACAGCTTCGAGGACGCGGCCAAGACCGCCACGCGCATCATGCACGGCGTGGGCTTCCAGGGTGCGGCGCTGCTGTACAGCTGGCCCTCGGCCGCAAGCGCCGTCAGCTACCTGCAGGACCGCAACAACGCCTACTGGGCCGTGCACTACCTGAAGCAGCTCCTGTCCGACCTCGTGGCTGACCGCTTCATCGACCGCGTGAGCGTGGTGGTGCACAGCATGGGCAACGAGGTCTTCATCCGCGCCTACAGCGAACTGGCCGACGAATGCGCGCGCGCCGGCAACGCCGACCTGAAGAAGATCAGGAACATCGTGCTCGCCGCGCCCGACGTGGACCGCGAGATCTTCCTCGACCAGCACGCGCTGAAGCTCATGAGCCAGGGCGCGCGCATCGTGCTCTACGCTTCGCGCTCGGACATGGCCCTGGCCGCCTCGGCCCTGGCCCAGGGCGGCGACTACGAGCGCCTGGGCAAGAATGTGGTCTGCGTGCCCGGCCTGGCCGTCACCGATGTCTCCGACGTGCGCACCGACCTGCTTGGGCACTCCTGGATCGGCGACAGCCGCTCCGTGCTGACCGACCTGCGCTGCGTGCTCTCCGAGGGCTGCAACCGCTATGCGGGCAAGCTCCTGCAGGAATACATCTGCCCGCCCACAGCGCGCTACTTCCTGGCCGCCCCGGGCAGCCCGGACCGCGCCACCAACGGCCAGTCCTTCTGGCGGCTCAATGTCACGGACACCGGCAACGGCCCGACCCTCGGCGGCTACAAGCTGAATTTGCCCTGGTAGCGGGGTCCTGGCCGCAGGGCCATGGGAGCAGCGGCCTGGCCGGGGCGCTCAAGCCCTGGCAGCGCCTCCCGCGTATTTCCGCCTGCAGTCCGACACATTCCTTGACGGCATCCGCTGCGGAGGGATACAGCTCAGAGTAAGGTCACCCCCCAAGGCCTTTCGGGTCCCAGGACTGTAGCGGCGGTGAGTTCGATGACCGTATCCATCCGCATCCGTCTGATTGCCCTCATGCTCGCGGCGGCCCTGCCGGCCGTGGTCATCATGGTCGTCACCGGCCGCGAGCTCGAAGAGAACGTGGTCAGCGCCGCCGAGCAAAACGCCCTGCGCCAAGTGCAGAACATGGCCGCGCACCACGAACGCATCGTGGAGAACGCGCGGCTTCTGCTGGCCACCCTGGCCAAGACCTCCGAGGTCCGGGGCCTGGACCGCCCGGCCTGCCAGGAGCTCGTGCAGAACATCCAGCAGCGCAACCCGGTCTACGTGTCCCTGGCCCTGGCCGACGCCTCGGGCACGGTCGTGGCCCGCGCCCCGGACACAGCGTACGCCGCCCAGACCGGCACGCTGTCCGAAGCCTCCTATTTCAAGGACGCCGTGACCCGGGGCGACTTCGCCACCGGAGACTACGTCTACCTGCGCGACGCCCGGCGGGTGATCCTCAACTTCGCCCAGCCCGTTGCCGAGCCACCGGGCAGGATCCGGGGCGTGCTCGTGGCGGCCTTTGATCTCAACCACTTCGGCAGCCTCTTTGCCGAGGCCGGGCTGCCCGCAGGCTCGGTGTTCACCCTCACCGACACCGGGGGCATGCGCCTGACGCGCTTCCCGGAAACCGAGAAGTACACCTGGGTCAGCGACCTGCCCCGGATGATCGAACGGATGTCCGGCCCCAAGACCGAGGGCACCTTCCGCGAGGTCGGCGTGGACGGGGTGCTGCGGCTCTATGCCTTCAAGCGTCTGCACTTCGAGGGCGCGCCCTTCCCGCACCTGATGATCCGCCTGGGCATCCCCGTGGGCGAGGCCCTGGCGAGTGCGCGCAGCGTGGTCCTGCGCAACCTGGCCCTGCTTCTGGCTGCCGCCGTGCTGGCCATGGGCTCGGCCTGGGTTCTGGGCGAGGTGGCCGTGGTGCGCAAGCTCAAGGGGCTCCTCGCCGCCGCCGCGCGCCTGGGGGCCGGGGAACTCGATGCGCGCAGCGGCCTGCTGGGCGGCAACGACGAGATCGGCCGCCTGGGCCAGGCCTTTGATGCCATGGCCCAGGCGCTTGAGGAGCGCGAGCAGGAGCGCCAGGCCTTTGAAAACGAGGTCTGCCACCTGAACGAGTTCCTGGAGCAGCGCGTGGAAAGCCGCACCCGGGAGCTGGCCGCGGCCAACAAGGAGCTTACCGCAGCCATGGAGCACCTGAACCAGGCCCAGAAGCAGCTCATCCAGTCCGAAAAGATGGCCTCGCTCGGCGGGCTGGTGGCGGGCGTGGCGCATGAGATCAACACCCCGGTCGGCATCGGCGTCACCGCAGCCTCGCACCTGGAGGACAAGACCAAGGCCATGCTCGAGGAGTTCCAGGCCGGGCAGCTCAAGCGCGCAAGCCTGGAGCAATTTCTGGGCACCTGCGACGACTCCACGCGCATGATCCTGACCAACCTGCGCCGCGCCTCGGACCTGATCCGCAGCTTCAAGCAGGTGGCCGTGGACCGTTCGACCGAGGAGCGCCGGGTGTTCCGCCTGCGCGACTACCTGGAGCAGGTGCTGCTCTCGCTGCGGCCTTACCTCAAGAAGACGGCCATCGTCGTGGACCTCGACTGCGACCCGGAACTCGAGATCGACTCCTAC
>MGTN01000111.1:12682-13575 GCA_001799475.1 Desulfovibrionales bacterium GWA2_65_9
GTGTTCTCCCAGATCCTGACCAATCTGGTGCTGAACTCCCTGCAACACGCCTTCGACCCCGGCCAGGCCGGGCGCATCGGCATCGCCCTGGCCCAGGAGCAGGGCCGCCTGCGCTTCAGCTACAGCGACGACGGCAAGGGCATCGCCCCGGAACACCTGGGCAAGATCTTCGAGCCGTTCTACACCACCTACCGCCAAAAGGGCGGCAGCGGGCTCGGGCTGTCCATCGTCTACAACCTCGTCTCGCGCACCCTGGGCGGCAATATCCTCGTGGCCAGCGAACTGGGGCAGGGCACGACCTTCAACATCAACGTGCCGCTCGACAAGCCGGGCGGACCGGCCGATGAACCGGGAGCTGCCTCCGGCGGCCAAAGGGCCTGAGGCCTATCGCTGCTGTCGATAGCCGTAAGATTCACGGGGAAGCCCGCTCATCATAACGGCTGACGCCTGGACTTCCCATGTGGCCGGGGCCGGGGCGGTAAAACCGGACCAGGGCCAGGTGTTCTGTTCGTGAATGGGCGGGGCAGCCGCAACAAATGGGCGCTCCTTTCGCGGACGCGATACGAGGCCAAAAGCAGGAGCGGCTTCCTGAAGACGAGCCGTGTCCATCCCGGCCCGGCACAGCGCCGCGCATTGACACGGCCTTGCCCGCCAGACTATGCACCCACCCAGGCAAGGTATCCAACTAAAGCGCGCAGGCCCGGCCTTGCCCGTTTTTTCCGCAAGGAGCACACGTGTGACTGAACGCCGCGAGAACCGTTTTGACAAAGCCCCGCGCACGGTCCTGGCCGTGCTCTGGGGAGTCCTCGCCCTGGCCCTCTGCGCTGGCGTATTCTTCGTGGCCAAGGCCGTGCGCGACGAGGCCAAGCGCGGCGTGGAACGCTACATCGTCC
>MGTN01000111.1:13675-14324 GCA_001799475.1 Desulfovibrionales bacterium GWA2_65_9
GAAGACCCTCGGCCTCAAGGTCAACAGTCTGAACGGCGGCAATGCCGGCAACCACACCCTGCACTGCACCCTCGTCCTCCAGGGCAAGGTGCTGCAAAGACAGCCCCAGGCCGTGGTGCTCATGGAGTGCGTCAACGACCTGAACTCGCTCATGTACCTCGGCGACTACTGGGTGACGCACGTCAGCCGGGGCATCGTCTTCGACAAGGAGTACAATCCGCTCAAGACCTTCATCCTCAAGCACCTTGGCAAGCGCAAGCCCCTGCAGGCAGACCCGGCGGATGAATTCGCCTACCAGCGCGGGCAGCAGAAATTCCTGGACCCGGCAACGCTGGCGGCCAAGTACCGCAAGAACCTGGAGTTGTTCGTGTTCGTCTGCCGCCAGCACGGCATCACCCCGGTGCTCATGACCCAGTTCAACCGCTTCTCCGAGCATCCCGAGGAGAACCTGCTCACGAGCATGAACAACATCTGGAGCCAGTACGGCACCGATTATGCCGCCTACCGCGCAGCCTACATGGCCATGCAGGACACCCTGCGCCAGGTGGCGGCCGAGCAGCAGGTGGCCCTCATCGACCTGGACCGGCTGGTGCCCAAGGACAAGGACATGATGTACGACACGGTGCACCTCAAGCCCGCAGGCGCGCGT
>MGTN01000112.1:0-5249 GCA_001799475.1 Desulfovibrionales bacterium GWA2_65_9
GTCCTGGCTGGCGCAAGAAGTGCCAGCTGCCGGGCCCTGTGCGACAAGGCGCCACCCGTGGACTGTATGAGCGTTGTGACTATGCCCAGATTGTGAAAGTTGTGTCAAGCCATATTTCCGGCCGGGCCTTTGCGGAGGGCCTGAAAGTTCGCAATCCCGCGCCTGGCAAGCGATTGCGGACACAGGGGACGTGCGCCAGAAAAAGGCTTGCAAGAATTTGCCAACCGGGTGTATAGAGCGACACGCTACGTCAAAAAAATGCGGCTTGTGATCAAAATCACGAGGAAGCCAAGGGTCATGAGCCCCCCGACCGCCAGGCCACTCCGGCAGGTCAGGCCGGCTGGAGGGTCATGAGTCCTTATTTTACCGGGGGTTCCCGGCAAAGTGAGTGGCAGGGTGCGGAGCCTTGTTCAAAAATTCACTTTCGCCTTGACACCCCCGGAAAGGCTTGATAATCGTCGTTTCTCACAAGTCCGTGCCCATTGAGAGCACGTAGTTGGCTGTGGATCGTGTCGGTAACTGCTTTAATTTAAACCTGTTAGGAGGAGTGTTATGCCGACCTTTGTTAATCCGGAAAAATGCGACGGCTGCAAGGGTGGCGAGAAGACCGCTTGCATGTACATTTGCCCGAACGACCTCATGATTCTGGATCCGGACGCCATGAAGGCGTACAACCAGGAGCCTGATGCCTGCTGGGAATGTTACTCTTGCGTGAAAATCTGCCCCCAGGGCGCCATTGAAGCCCGCCCCTACGCCGACTTTGCGCCCATGGGTGGAACCTGCATCCCCATGCGCTCGGCCGAAGACATCATGTGGACCGTCAAGTTCCGCAGCGGTGCCGTTAAGCGCTTCAAGTTCCCCATCCGTACCACCCCTGAAGGCTCCATCAACTGCTTCGGCGGCAAGCCTGAAGGCGCCAACCTGGACGACGAACTGCTCTTCACCGAGACCAAGCTGTCCACGCCTGAGAACCCGATGAGCAAGAAGTTCGAGATCACCGAGTCTGACAAGACTCAGTGCTGGCTCGACGCCGTTTGCGACTAGCATCGGCCTGGGTCGATTGACGAGCTTTACGTTGCGAAGGTTTTCCCAAATCAACATTATGAGAGCATACGGAGGTAGCTATGCCTCAGATTCCGTCTAAAGAAATCGTCAAAGGTGTCCCCCTGGCCGAGCCGACGATCGTCGAGATGCATGCTGACATCCTGATGGTTGGCGGCGGCATGGGCAATTGCGGCGCCGCCTATGAGGCCGTCCGCTGGGCCGACAAGATCGGTGGCATTTCCATCATGCTGCTGGACAAGGCCTCCCTCGAGCGCTCCGGCGCCGTGGCCCAGGGCCTTTCCGCCATCAACACCTACATTGGCGACCAGAAGGCCGACGACTACGTGCGCATGGTCCGCACCGACCTCATGGGCCTGGTCCGCGAAGACCTGATCTACGACGTGGGCCGCCACGTTGACGACTCCGTCCACCTGTTCGAAGAGTGGGGCCTGCCCGTCTGGATCAAGAAAGACGGCAAGAACCTCGACGGCGCCCAGGCCAAGAACGCTGGCCTGTCCCTGCGCAACGGCGACGCCCCCGTGCGTTCCGGCCGTTGGCAGATCATGATCAACGGTGAGTCCTACAAGGTCATCGTCGCTGAAGCCGCCAAGAAGGCCCTGGGCGACGAGCGTTACCTCGAGCGCATCTTCATCGTGAAGCTGCTCCTGGATGCCAACACCCCGAACCGCATCGCGGGCGCCGTGGGCTTCAGCACCCGTGAGAACAAAGTCTACGTCTTCACCTGCAATGCCTGCCTCGTGGCGTGCGGCGGCGCGGTCAACGTGTTCCGTCCCCGCTCCATGGGTGAAGGCATGGGTCGCGCCTGGTACCCGGTTTGGAACGCTGGTTCCACCTACACCATGTGCGCTCAGGTTGGCGCTGAAATGACCATGATGGAAAACCGCTTCGTGCCCGCCCGCTTCAAGGACGGTTACGGCCCGGTCGGCGCCTGGTTCCTGCTGTTCAAGGCCAAGGCCACGAACTACAAGGGCGAAGACTACTGCGCCACCAACCGCGCCATGCTGAAGCCCTACGAGGATCGCGGCTACGCCAAGGGTCACATCATCCCGACCTGCCTGCGTAACCACATGATGCTCCGTGAAATGCGCGAAGGCCGCGGCCCCATCTTCATGGACACCAAGACCGCCCTTCTGACCACCGTCAATGGCGACCTGAAGGGTGCCGAGTGGAAGCACCTGGAGTCTGAGGCTTGGGAAGACTTCCTCGACATGTGCGTCGGCATGGCCAACCTGTGGGCCTGCACCAACTGCGCACCTGAAGAGCGTGGCTCCGAGATCATGCCCACCGAGCCGTACCTGCTCGGTTCGCACTCCGGCTGCTGCGGCATCTGGGTTTCCGGTCCGGACGAGGCCTGGGTTCCCGAAGAGTACAAAGTCCGCGCCGCCAACGGCAAGGTCTACAACCGCATGACCACCGTCGAAGGTCTCTGGACCTGCGCTGACGGCGTTGGCGCCTCCGGCCACAAGTTCTCCTCCGGTTCCCACGCTGAAGGCCGCATCTGCGGCAAGCAGATGGTCCGTTGGGTCCAGGATCACAAGGACTTCAAGCCCACCCTCCAGGTGACGGCTGCTGCCCTGTGCAAGGAGATCTACCAGCCCTGGTACACCTACGAGCAGTTCAAGGGTGCTTCCACCGCTCCGGACATCAACCCGAACTACATCACCCCCAAGAACTTCATGATGCGCTTGATCAAGTGCTCGGACGAGTACGGCGGAGGTGTTGCCACCCTGTACATGACCTCCGGCGCCCTGCTCAAGACCGCCTTCTGGCTCATGGGCATGCTTGAGGAAGACTCCAAGAAGCTGGCCGCCCGCGACCTGCACGAGCTGATGCGCGCCTGGGAACAGTTCCACCGTCTGTGGACCGTTCGCCTGCACCTGCAGCACATCGACTTCCGTGAAGAGACCCGTTACCCCGGCTTCTACTACCGTGGCGACGCCATGGGCCTGGACGATGCGAAGTGGAAGTGCTTCGTGAACTCCGTGTACGACCCGACCAAGAAAGAGATCAAGATCTTCAAGAAGCCTTACATCCAGATCATTCCCACCGAAGCCTAAGGGAAGCTCGTTGAAAACGGGCGGCCGCAAGCTTTACGCTTGCGGCCGCCCTCTTTCCCAGACGGGGAAGTGGTCTAAACCCGGACTGGAGCAACCTCGTTGCAGTCCGGGTTTGGGCCATTTCATCAGCTGGGGCCATTTCCGCCCGTTCGGGGGCATATCACGGGGAGGGCACAGCCGGGGCCATCCCCGAAGTCATGCCCAAACGGGCCGGGGGAAATCCCAAGCCGTGGCGCATGCCGTTCGGCCCAGGCGACCTGACTAGGCCTGCCTGGCACACTTACAGAGGGAGGACAGCGAATGTCGAACAACAGTATTCTCGTCGTAGGCGGGGGATTCGCCGGGATCACCGCTGCCCTCGAGGCCGCCGAAGTCGGCCACGAGGTCTACATCGTCGAGACCAATCCGTATCTCGGCGGACGGGTGGCGCAGCTCAACCAATATTTCCCGAAGCTCTGCCCGCCTTCTTGCGGCCTGGAAATCCAGTTCCAGCGCATCAAAAACAACCCCAAGGTGAAATTCTTCACCATGAGCGAAGTCGTCAGCGTGACTGGCGGGCCGGGCGCTTTTGATGTAAAAATCAAAGAGCGCCCTCGTTTTGTCAACGCCAACTGCACCATGTGCGGCGAGTGCGAAAAGGCCGCCACCAGCAGCGTGAAGAGCGAGTTCGACTTCGGACTTGTGGAGCGCAAGGTGGCCTACTCCACACACCTCTTCGCCTTCCCGCAGCGCTTCGTGGTCGACGCGGCCGCCTGCGCCCCCGGCGAGCTGGACAAGGTCAAGGACGCCTGTCCCTACAACGCCATCGAGACGGGCGACGCTGAGAAGACCTTTGACCTCTCCGTCGGCTCCATCATCTGGGCCACCGGCTGGAAGCCCTACGACATGGCCAAGCTGGACAACCTGGGCGGCGGCAAGCTGGCCAACGTGGTCTCGAACATGCAGTTCGAGCGCCTGGCCGCGCCCAACGGCCCCACCGGCGGCAAGATCGAGCGCCCGAGCGACGGCAAGGCTCCCAAACGCATCGCCTTTGTGCAGTGCGCCGGAAGCCGCGACGAGAACCACCTGAACTACTGCTCGTACATCTGCTGCATGGCCTCGCTGAAGCACGTCACCTACATCCGCGAGAGGCTGCCCGAGGCCCAGGTCGTGATCTACTACATCGACCTGCGCACGCCGGGCCGCTACGACAACTTCATGCAGAAGGTCGCGGCTGACGACAAGCTCACCCTGGTCAAGGGCAAGGTCGCCAAGATCGTCGAATGCGAGTGCAAGAGCCCCATCGTCACCGTGGAAGACGCAGTCACCGGCATCAAGGGCGAGGAGCGCTTCGACCTGGTGGTTCTGGCCACCGGTATGCAGCCGAGCTGCGCGGGCTCCAAGCTGCCCGTGGAGCTTCCTGTTGATGATGACGGCTTCATCATCGGCGGCGCCGAGAAGGGCGTGTTCGCCGCAGGTTGCGCCAAGCTGCCCCTGGACGTGATGAAGACCGCCCAGACCGGCACCGGCGCTGCCCTGAAAGCCATTCAAAACGTGGTGGGGAGGTAGCAATGGCTGAAAAGCTTGGAGTATACATCTGTTCCGGATGCGACATCGGCAAGGCCCTGGAAATGGAGCCGTTGCTGGAGACCGTCAGCAAAGGTAAACTGGCGAACATCTGCCCGGTGGTGAAGCAGAACCCCGTGCTCTGCAGCCCCGACGCCGTGGCCGAGATCGAGGCCGACATCCAGGCCAATGGCCTGGACGGCGTGGTCCTCTGCGCCTGCTCGCCCCGCGTCAAGTGGGACATCTTCCAGTTCGGCAAAACCGTCCAGGTCGAGCGCGTGAACCTGCGCGAGCAGTGCGTGTGGAGCTACGGCGACGACCCCAAGGTCCCCGACCAGATGCCGCTCATCGCCAAGGACTACATCAAGATGGGCGTGATGAAGCTCTCCAAGAGCCGCATCCCCGCCCCCGAGGTCCCGGAGACCTTCAAGACCATCATGGTGCTCGGCGGCGGCATGACCGGCCTGACCGCAGCCCTTGAGGCCGCCAAGCTCGGCCGTGACGTGGTCCTGGTCGAGCGGGCCGCCACCCTGGGCGGCAAGGCCGCCGGCATGTACAAGACCTTCCCCATGAGCCACCCCT
>MGTN01000112.1:5268-6934 GCA_001799475.1 Desulfovibrionales bacterium GWA2_65_9
GGTGAGCAGAAGTTCGACATCGGCGCGGTTGTCCTGGCCACCGGCTGGGTCCCCGGCGACAAGAGCTTCCTGGCCCCCATGGGCTACGGCAGCATCAAGAACGTGGTCACCGCCGCCGAGTTCGAGGCCATGGCCAAGGCCGGCAGCATTACTCGCCCGTCCGATGGCAAAGCCCCGGCCAGCGTGGCCTTCCTGACCGACGTGAGCCTGTGCACCAAGGGCTCCGCCCCTGGCACCGCAGAGGTCTGCGCCCCGATTGATCCGCTGCCGGAAGCCGCCCCCGCGGGCGAACCCGAGGTTGTGGCCTACCCGGACAAGGAAAGCGCCAAACACCTGGCCTACAGCTCGGAGCTCACCAGCCTGGTGGCCCTCAAGCAGGCCGGCTACGTGCGCGAAAAGCTGGGCGACGCCCTGGCCTTCGTGCTCTACGACCACATGATGGTCCCGGGCATCAATGAGCGGTACTACAAGGCCGCCCAGGACGACGCGGGCATCATGCTCTCCAAGGCCGCCATCACCAAGGTCAGCGAAGACGCCGACGGCGGCGTCATCGTGGCGGCCAAGGACACCCTGCTCGGCGCCGATGTCGAGATCAAGGCCGACCTGGTGGTTCTGCCCACGGCCATCGTGCCCATCACCGCGCACGAGGCGACCATGAACCTCGTCTACCGCCAGGGTCCCGGCTTCCCGGACCTGGAGCTGTTCGACGGGTTCGTTGACTCCAACTACATCTGCTTCCCCTACGAAACCCGCCGCACCGGCGTCTACGCCGCTGGCTGCGTGCGTCAGCCCATGACGCTGGCCAACGCCAAGGAAGACGCGGCTGGCGCGGTTTTGAAAGCCGTGCAGTGCATCGGCAGCGCCAACCGCGGCGTGGCCGTGCACCCACGCTCCGGCGACGTGTCCTACCCGGTGTTCAACTTCCAGCGTTGCACCCAGTGCAAGCGCTGCACCGAGGAATGCCCGTTCGGCGCCCTGGACGACGACGAGAAGGGAACGCCGAAGCCCAACCCGACCCGCTGCCGCCGCTGCGGCACCTGCATGGGTGCCTGCCCGGAGCGCGTCATCAGCTTCGACAACTACAACGTCGACCAGATCGGCTCCATGATCAAGGAAGTCTACGTTCCTGACGACATGGTCGCCGGCGGCCCGCGCGTCATCGTGCTGGTCTGCGAAAACGACGCCTACCCGGCGCTGGACATGGCCGCCTTCCGGGGCAAGAGCTGGAGCCCGTTCGTGCGCTTCGTGCCCGTGCGCTGCCTGGGCTCGGTCAACGCCATCTGGGTGGCCGACGCGGTCAGCAAGGGCATCGACGGCGTGATCATGCTGGGTTGCAAGTACGGCCCGGATTACCAGTGCCACTTCGTCAAGGGCTCGGAGCTGTGCAGCCGCCGCAAGACCAACATCGCGGAGTCCCTGGGACGCCTGGGTGTCGAGGCCGAGCGCGTGGAACAGTACGAAGTCTCTATTGACGAGTACGACAAGGTCCCGGCGCTCATCGAACGCTTCATGACTGAAGTCATCACCAAGTTCGGGCCCAACCCGTTCAAGGGCTACTAGGAGGTTTGGAACCATGTCGAACACCGTCAGGGTTCAACCGGACCTGAAATTCGTTCAGGAACTGCAGCAGGTGGGCGGAGAGTCGCTCAAAAAGTGCTACCAGTGC
>MGTN01000112.1:6954-8873 GCA_001799475.1 Desulfovibrionales bacterium GWA2_65_9
CTGATCTGTGCCCCCGTGGCGCCAAACCCGGCGACCTGCTCGCGGCCCTGCGCAACATGGCCTACCGCAGCCTTGCCAAACCGGCCATCATCGGCACCTGGATGAGCTCCGCCAAGGGCTTCCCCATCCTGATGCTCATCCCGGCCATCCTGTACATGTTCATCTGGTCCGTCATGGCCAACAAGCTCGGCACCGCCTTCCCGCTGTTCGTCACCGACGGGCACGGGCTGAAGGTCGCGGCCGAGGGCGCCATCATCTACGGCGGCCTGTTCCCCGGCGACTTCACCATCGACCCGATCTTCGGCCTGGTGTTCGTCTTCATGGTCTTCGCCTTTGCTGGCGGCATCGCCACCATGCTGAGGGGCTTCGAAAGCATTCCCAAGACCTTCATCGTGGGCCGGGGCAAGGAACCCAGCTTCCTGTGCTGCCTCATTGAGACCCTGAAGGTCGAGGTTGCCCAGCACAGCCGCTTCCAGAACTGCGGCCAGGAAGAAAAGGACGTGCAGCGCTTCACCGGGCACCTCTTTGTCTTCTACGCCTTCATCGCGCTGATGATCGTCACCAGCGTGGTGGCGGTGGGCCATTGGTTCGGCGCCTTCTTCCTGCAACACCTGATGGGCATCGAGGGCGGCCTGGCCGGGCTCATCGCCTGGGCTGGCCACACCCCCATGCCGCTGTGGAGCCCGGTGAAGCTTCTGGCCAATGCCGGGGCAGTGGCCCTGGTCTACGGCCTGCTGAAGCTCACCAGCCGCCGCACCGCGCTGGACGCCGCCAAGAGCACCAGCAACTGGTACGATTGGTATCTCTTGACCGTGATCTGGGGCATCGCGCTGACGGGCATCGGCAGTGAGATCTTCCGCCTCATCGGGCAAAAGATGCTGGCCTACCCCACCTACTACCTGCACCTGATCTTCGTCTTCATGATGCTGGCCTACCTGCCCTGGTCCAAACTCGGGCACGTGGTCTACCGCACCGTGGCCCTGGCCTATGCCCGGAAGATCGGTCGCCTGCCCATGGGCGAGCTTTAGGAGAGTCCGCCCGGCGGACACTGGTTTGAACAACACTGAAAGGTTTTCCCGACCATAAGGAGGAATCCCATGGCTGAAGCGAAAGTGTTCCCCATGCATACCTTCGTCACCTGCCTCAAGGGCGGCGACGCGTCTGACAGCGGTCTTCTGGACATGCTCTCCTTCCTGACCCAGAGCCAGGTGGACGCGGAATTCGCGCCCATCGCCGCGGCCCTGTCCAAGGCCTGGATCTACGAGCAGGAGCCCCAGCTGACCAAGGCCACTGCCGGCGATGTGGCCGGCCTTGGCGAGAAAGTGGCCGTGAAGGCCCTGCCCGAGGCCGCCCAGGCCCAGGCCCAGGCCATCCTGGCCAAGATGGCCGACCTGCGCGCGCAGAACGCCGCCCTGGTCGACCAGGTGGCCAAGCTCACCGCAGAAAAGACCGCCATTGCCGCCGATTACGCTGGCGCCAAGGGCAAGCTCAAGGACTTCGAGGAGCAGGCCGCCAAGGGCGACGTGAAGCTGTCCGTCAGCGCCTCCAAGATGGACGAGCACATCAAGAAGCTTGAGCAGCTCATGGAAGAAGTGGCCAAGGTCAAGGCTCAGGGCGTGGTTGTTGCCGGCGTGGCCGGCGGCGGCGCGGCCGCGGCTGAGGGCGGCGCGGCTGGCGGCGACGCCGGTGGCGCTCCGTCCGTGGGTGGCGAGCCCGAAGCCGACTTCGGCCTGGGCAGCAACCCCTTTGCCGACGCCACCTGGTAAGTCAGCAAGCGTAAGATACTGTGAAGCCCCCGGCTGCAAGAGCGGCCGGGGGCTTTTTCATTGCGGCGACACCCGCCATCCGTAGTCCTCAACGATTATACGTAGCGCGGCTTGCGCAATACGTAGCGCTTCTGCGCCTTGCCTTGGACAGTC
>MGTN01000112.1:8935-10252 GCA_001799475.1 Desulfovibrionales bacterium GWA2_65_9
TGTGGCTCTTGCGCCACTCCCAGGGCGGCGTGGGGTCCGACTCGGCCCAGAGCCCGCGCCCGGCGCTTCTGGCCTCGGCCTGGGCCTGGCGCAGGCCCGCACAGAGATCCTCGCGCAGGCAGTACTGGTCGTACACCCAGGCCAGGCCCGAGCGCACCATCTCCTCGTTGACCAGGGTCCCGTCGCTCAGGTGCACCAGGGCCACGGTGCGGCCGTAGCGGTCCGTGTCCACGTTCTCGATGCGGATGACCTTGCGCGAGACGAGCTGCATCAGCCGCTTCTTGGCCTGGTAGCCGAAAGCCTGCTTGCTCTCCGGGGCGTCCAGGCCATAGAGCCGGATGTTCACCACGACCCCGTCGGCGTTGGTGACGTTGATGGAATCCCCGTCACGCACGCCCTTGGTGCGCGACTCCCAGGCCAGGGCAGGCGCGGCAAGGGCCAGAACCAACACAAGTACGAGCAGAGAAGTACGCATATGCCGTTCCTGCCGCAATTCAGGTCCATGGTCAAGCATCCCTGCCCTGAACGGCGTACCCGCACCCCCTATCCGCGCTAGCCTACCAATATCACTACGCAAGAAAATACTCCATAGCCCATTGACTGCGTACTCACAAGTGCGTATCTTATCTGGGCATCGAAACCGCGCCAGAGGCCAACCCTGGCCCAGGCGCGAAAGCACAGGACGGAACACATGAACGAAGGCAGGGATGGCAAGAAGTTGCGGGTGCTCCTGGCTGAAGACCACGCACTGCTCAGGCAAAGCCTCAAGGCCTATCTGGAGACCCAGGGCCACTGCGAGGTCGTGGGCGAGGCCCAGGACGGCCGCGAGGCCATGCGCCTGTACAGCGAGCTCAAGCCCGACGTCGTGCTCATGGACCTGTCCATGCCCGGCGTGGACGGCATGGTGGCGGTGCGCTCCATCCGCCGCGATTTCCCCGAGGCGCGCATCATCGCGCTGACCGCCCACCGGGCCGAGGAATACCTGCACGCCGCCCTGGACTCCGGCGTCGACGGCTACGTCGTCAAGGCCGCCAGCGCCGAGGACCTGCTCACGGCCATCCGCGCCGTGTGCCGGGGCGAGGCCTATGTCAGTCCCGAGGTCTCGGCCACGCTCATCAACGGCTACCTGCGCGGCAGCCGCGCGGCCAAGGCCACGCCGCTGGAGATGCTCACCGCGCGGGAAAAGCACATCCTCGAGATGGTGCTCGGCGGCATGAAGAACAAGGAAATCGCCGAGAAGCTGTTCCTCAGCACCCGCACCGTGGAGAAGCACCGCGCCAACTTCATGAAGAAGCTCGGGCTGCACAACCTGCACCA
>MGTN01000112.1:10266-11560 GCA_001799475.1 Desulfovibrionales bacterium GWA2_65_9
TGAAGGTCCATGACCTGCCCGTGGGCGAAGACGAATAGCCCACCCGCCATAATCCCCTGACCGCCGGGGCAGGACCGATCGGCCCTGCCCCGGCTGTCTTTAATGTACGCCGAGTCTAGGGCCGGGGTTCAGGCCGCGCCTCCATTTCACGCTCGCCAGCCTGCTTCCACAAAGCGCAGGTGAAGTCCTTCATGTCATGCTGCTTGACGAAATTGCCCTTGAGCAGGTTGTAGCGCACCTCAGTGATCTCCGGATCGTTTTGGGCCACCGGATAGCACAGCTTCATGAACCAGCGCAGATAGGCCAGCACTTCGCCGTGGTCATACACGCGAAAGGTCTGCAGGCCCGTTACATTGGCCTTACGCTTCGCATGCTCGACACTGTAGAAGCCGGTCACCGGTGACGGGTCAAAGACGTACGCTTTTTTGATGGCCGAAGTGCTCCCGGTCGCGTTGTCAATGGGGAAGTCATACGCCGCAAGCTGGGCCAGGCCTCCACCCAAGGAATGCCCAGCCACCTCGATGACCACATCTTGTCCATACGCTCTGCGGATGTTCTGGATCCGCTTGGGCAGGATGCGCTGCATCTGGTCGTACTCGTCGTTCAGAAAAAACAGCACACGGGTGACCCAGCGGAAGTCGGAGAACCAGTCGCCGATCTGGTTCGCATCCGTGCCCCGGAACACGAGGTACACACGGTGCGAGCCCGAGCGCAGCTTCTCGGCGTATATCTGGTAGCCCAGCCCGCCGACATCCCAGCCGAAGCCCGGAGGCCAAGGCTTGATGTACACATCTTGCGGCGCCTCCTGAAGCCAATCCGGCTTGTAGCTGGCCGTCTCGTCCTTGCAGTACGCCGCCAGGGTGGTCGCCACAGGGCCCTTTGCGCTGCGCAGGGAGCCTTTGTCCGTCAGGGTGTAGTCGTAGGCGCTGGCGCTCAAGGCCGCATAGAACGGCAGAACCCTGAAATCTTCATGCTGCGCCAAGGCACGGGTGTCTTCACAGGTGCCATTGCCGGGAAAGTAGGCCTGCCCGCTATCCCCGGTGCTTCCGCACTTGGAGCAGGCTCCCAGCAGGAACAGACTGGTCAGGGCAAATGCCAGGACACGCTTCATAAAGCCCTCCTCTATGGTTCTTGGTGCGCTATGGACAGCATCCCCCAAGCTTGCGCCCGGCCCTCTGTTCGCGGTTGAGGAGCAGTACCCCAGCAAGTGCACGGCGGAAAAGCACCGCGCCAACCGCATGAAGAAGCCCGGCCTGAACAACCGGCATCAGTTCCGCGTGTCCGTGCAGGCCCA
>MGTN01000112.1:11569-11817 GCA_001799475.1 Desulfovibrionales bacterium GWA2_65_9
CCCCCAACGAGACCTGCCGCAGGGTGTGCAGTGCCACATTCAGATGACGTGCCTTCACCAGATCGCCAACCAGTTCCTCGGGGATGGGTTCGCCCGTCCGATAGTGGCGCGCGAATGTCTGGAGCACCTCGGGTCGCCAGCACCATTCCTCCATGATCTGGCTGGGTGCCTCGACGAAATCCCATTCAGTGTTCGCCCCTGAGAACCGTGTGTACTCCGCCCTGGTGAGGGACATGTGGAGGATGTGA
>MGTN01000113.1 GCA_001799475.1 Desulfovibrionales bacterium GWA2_65_9
ACCCCCCTGGGGACGCCACAAAGATAACAGGCGGTTAGGAGTAAATCCTGGCCGCCTTCTTCTTTGGCTGAAGCAGACTATGAAGCAGATGCCTTTAAAATGAACCTTCGGAGCTTACCCCTCCAAGGGCTCTTTTGGTTGGGACGACCTTTGGCGCGAAGGCTTGGTCAATGTCCACCTCCACTCCCATGAGGTCGTGCAGACACCTGTCCGTTGTCGTGGCTGCCTGATGCCTCAAGATGGCCTGGATGGTCGGGAGTTCCACCCCGGCCTTGCAGCAGCATTGACACGCTCAAGTGCCTGATGACGTGGAAGCTAAAGTTAGGGTACTCCGGCTCTGCTGCAGGCCCTGCCTATGAGATGCTGCCGTGATGTGAATGGCTGCCCGTCTTCGTCTGTGAACACGTGCACGCCTCTGGCCGTCCGCTTAAGCGCAGACAGCTCATCCCGCAGCACAACCGACATGGGTACCTTTTGATATGTGAGGGCACCGCCGCACGCCAGAATGGCCTCTCACCGAACCCCGCAGCCGCGAAGGAGCATGCGCATGAAACAGTCCCTCGGCGCCAATACCCTGGCCCAACCCACGCCCGTGTGGGTGGTTGGTTCTTACGACGCCACCGGCAAGGCCAACATGATGACCGCGGCCTGGGGCGGCATCTGCTGCTCCAAGCCGCCCTGCGTCACCGTGTCCCTGCGCGCGGAGCGCCACAGCCATGCGGCCATCATGGCGCGCAAGGCCTTCACCGTGAGCGTGCCCTCGCAGCGGCACGTGGCCGAGGCCGACTACGTGGGCATGGTCAGCGGCAGTGTGGCCGACAAATTCGCCGTCACCGGGCTCACGGCCACCAAAAGCGACCTCGTGGACGCACCCTATGTGGAGGAGTTCCCGCTGGTCATCGAGTGCCGACTGCTGCAGACCGTGGACCTGGGCGCGCACACCCAGTTCATCGGCGAGATTCTGGACGTCAAGGCTGACGCCAACGTCCTCGACACCGACGGCCACATCGATCTGGCGCGGCTTTTGCCGCTCATCTTCGCGCCAGGCTCCAGCAAGTACTATGGGGTGGGCGACGTGGTGGCCCAGGCCTTCAGCGCTGGCAAGAGATTCAGCAAATAGAGAGTATGACCAGGGGCAGGCCCCTTGTTGTCGCCTGAAACACAACCGCCGGGGCGGGGTCTGTTGGCCCTGTCCCGGCTTTTCTTTTTCTGCCAGACACTTGCGCGCGCTTCCAGCCTATGAGGTATGCGGATCCTGAGATTGACGCGCACCAAGCAGGCAGGCTAGCGTCAGGGCATCCGTTTCCCGCTACCGGAGCCAGCCATGCCCAAGCCGAATCGCCCGCTGCCCCTGCCCTTCCCGTCCGTCCTGCGCCAGGGCCTGCTCCTGTGCCTACTCCTTTCCCTCGCCGCCGCCCCGGCCTGGGCCGAGTCCGCCGCCTCCGGGCGCCTGCGCGAGCTGGCTGAGCTGGCCGAGAAGTATTCCTCCGAGCAAAATGCCACGGCCGAGGAACAGACCGCCAGCCGCAGCCTCTCCAGCCTGCTGGCCGGACCCTCGGCCAACTCCGAGGCCGCAGGCCAGGCCGCCCTGGCGCTCACCGAGATCGCCCTGGGCCAGGGCCGCGCCGACACCGCCGCCAGCCTGGCCGGGGCCGTGCTCGACATCGTGGCCGGGAACTCCGGCGGCGCCTGGGGCACCCTGGCCGGGCAGGCCAAGAACCTGCTCAGCGCCGCCACCACCGTGCGCGAGGCCTACGCCGCCAATGCCGCCGCCACAGACCCCACCCTGCCTTACGTCAACGCCGACGCCTTTGACCGCAAGCTCTCCAGCAGCCTGGCCGAACGGCCCGCCTGCTTCGAGGTGCTCTTCCCCCTGCCCGTTTCCATGAAAAAGCTGCCCGAACGCCTGGACAAGTGGCTGTCGGCCATCGAAAAATTCGGCGGCAAGGTGGAGGCCGTGCCCGTGGCCGAACTGCGCGGCCTGTTCGCCAACCTCCTTGAACTGGCCATCAAGCTTTACGACCTCATCACCGCCCGCGACCTCTACGCGCCCGCCCAGCAGTACAACGCCACCGTGTACTACAAGCGCTCCACCGGCACCGTGGTCAAGGTGGTGTTCACGTTGCGGGAACAGGGCAAGTAGCCCCGGACCCGACGCGAAGCCGCCGGGGCAGGGTCTTTTGGCCCTGTCCCGGCGGTTTTTTCGCGCCCATTGACAGCGCAAGCGCGGGCAGCTAGTCCTGTCGCATCGACAGATTAAATTCGAGAAATAGGAGCAAGCAATGCCCAAAGACATTTCGCTGGACTGCAGGGGCTTGGCCTGCCCCGGCCCGGTCATGCGCTGCCTGGAGCTGATTGAGAAAGACGCGCCCGCAAGCCTGGTGGTGCTGGTGGACGACGCGGCCGCGCGGGAAAACGTCACGCGCCTGCTCGTGGGCCAGGGCTACAGCGTGGCCGCTGCCGAGGCCCCGGGCCACAGCGCGCTCACCGCAACGCGCGCCGCCGTACAGGCTGGCTCCGTCCAGCCGCCGGCACCGGCCAGCGACACCGTGACGGTGTTCATCGCCAGCGAGAGCATCGGCGCGGGCAGCGACGAGCTGGGCGGCAAGCTCATGCTGAACTTCCTGGCCACCCTGCCGGAGCTGGGCCAGCACCTCTGGCGCATCATCCTGGTCAACGGCGGCGTGCGCCTGGCGACCAGCGGCCACCCGTGCCTGGACAAGCTGCAGACCCTGGCCGCCAGCGGCGTTTCCGTCCTGGTCTGCGGCACCTGCCTGACCTACTTCGACCTCCTGGAGGCCAAGGCCGTGGGCGAGACCACCAACATGCTCGACGTGGTCACGAGCCTGCACCTGGCGGGCAAGGTCATCCGGGTGTAACGGCAGCCCAGGGGCGTTCCCACCTGATTGCCTATTAAAAGCTTTTGAAGTGGGGGGGGTATCGGGGGGAGGGGCGAAACTTTTCCCCAAAAAGTTTCGCCCCTCCCCCCGATACATTCCCTCCCTACACCACCAGCCCGTCCGCCATCCTGACCACGCGGTCGGCCAGGCCCGCATACTGCTCGTTGTGCGTAACCATGACAACACTCAGGCCGTCGGCATGGATCTGGCCGAGGAGCTCCATCACCGTTGCGCCCGTGGCCGAGTCCAGGCTGCCCGTGGGCTCGTCGGCAAAGAGAATCCGCGCGTCCTTGACCAGCGCCCGGGCAATGGCCACGCGCTGCTGCTCCCCGCCGGAGAGCTGCCCCGGCAGCCGGTGGCCCTTGTCCACCAGCCCCACGCGCTCCAGGCACTCCTGGGCGCGCCTCCGCTGCGCCCCGGAAACCGGGCGCAGCCCGCGCATGAACGGCAGCAGCGTGTTCTCCAGCGCCGTGAGGTACGGCAAGAGGTAGTGGAACTGGAAGATCACCGCAAAGTCGCCGTGGCGCAGGGCATCTATCTCGGCCTCGCTGGCCGTGGTCAGGTCCTGGCCGTTGTAGGCGAGCGTCCCGGAGTCGGGCTTGAGCAGCGTGGACAGGACCGAGAGGAAGGTGCTCTTGCCCGAGCCCGAGCGGCCCACGATGGACACGAACTCGCCCGGCGCCACGGACAGGGACACGCCCTTGAGGGCCTGGGTGGGCGCTCCATCCCCGGAGTCGGCCCCGGAGTCGGCCTGGGTGAAGGACTTGGTCACGTTGACGGCCTGTAAGATGGGAGCCTGGAGGAGGGATGCGCCGGTCATGGCTCCGGCAACGCCTGCGGCATTAGTCGTGGTGGCTTCGGTCATGGCGGATGCCTCCTACAGGGTGCCTATAAAGTGACAAGGGCTTCACTGGGTTCGATGGCTGCGGCCTTCCAGGCCGGAACCAGGGACGCCAGGGAGGTCAGCAGCGCCAGGATCAGCGCGGTGGCCGCCAAATGCAGGGGTTCGAAGGACAGCACCGCGCCCTCGGCCATGTCCAGCGCCGCCAGGATGCGGAAGCTCACGGCGTAGCCCAGCAGGTAGCCGGTCAGCCCGGCCAAGAGCCCGATGCTCGCGGCCTCGGCGCAGAAGATGGAGAACACCGCCCGGCGCGAGAACCCGAGTGAGCGCAGGATGCCGATCTCCTTCTTGCGCTCGTTCACCGCGGAGAGCATGGAGATGCCGACCATGGAGCAGCCCGTGAGCAGGATCACCAGGCTGACCGACAAGATGAGCTTCTTCACGAACAAGACCGAGTACATGCGCTGCTCCACGATGTTGCGCAGGGTCTTGATCTCCACCCCCGGCAGCGCGGCGGCGATCTGCGTCACGATGTCCTCGATGGGGCAGGCCGAGCACAGCGCCGCCACCTCCACGAAATTGGCCTTGCCCGGACGGTCCGTGGCCTTCTGCACAAAGGAGAGGTCGGCCAGGAGCACGTTGTCGTCCTCGCTGCCCGTGGCCGCAAGGATGCCCGTCACCACCAAGTGGCCGTGGCCCAGCGGCACCCTGTCGCCCAGCTTCAGGCCCAGCTTGGCTGCGGCGGCGCTGCCCACGAGCACGGCGCTCTCGTGCGGACCCGTGGGCTTGTGAACGGCAGGCGCAAGTTCGGGGGACCTCGCCGGAGAAGAGGCCGGGACCGGAGCTGTGGCCATGACAGGAGCCGTGGCATTGGCCGGGGCCATGGCCTGGTGTTCGCCGTCGGCCGGCGCCCTGGCCGCAAGCTTGGCCGCTGCCTCTGCCGGTTCCTCGCCAGGCAATGCGCCCTGCTCGGCCAGCCAGTAGCCCTTGAGCTGCTTCTCCTGGGCGAAGCGCACGCCGACAATGGCCACGGCCGTGCCCTGCACGCGGTCCATGACCACAAGCTTGGGCGCGATGACGCTGACGTTCTTGCGCAGCTCGATGGCGTCGATCTTGGCCAGGGTGTCCTTCTCGTCCAGGTAGGTGACGTCAAAGAGCATGTCGCCCAGCGCAAAGCCGCCGTAGCTCACGGTCAGCTTCTCGCTCCTGGGCGAGACCAGGATGTTGGCGCCGAAGCTGACCAGCTTCTTCTCCAGGCCCTCGCCCACCACGCGCGAAACGAAATTGAGCGAGACGATGGACACCACGCCCAGCGTGAACACGAGCAGCAACAAGAGCGTGCGCACCCATTTCTTGCGGGCGTTGCGCAGGGCGATGGTCAGGATATTCACGGGAGACTGCCTTTCTTTGTTTA
>MGTN01000114.1:0-1690 GCA_001799475.1 Desulfovibrionales bacterium GWA2_65_9
TTTCGCACAAAAACGCGGCCTTGCGCGCATCGGAACCCGGCACGTTGGCCGGCGCGTAGTTGTGAAAATTGGTCACGCGGTAGAACGGGCAGTCGTCCTCCGGAAAATACATCCAGCAGCGCTTGTCCTTTCGGCCCTCGAACTGCGGCCGCTCGCCCACGCCCACGCCGGCCACGTAGACCCCGTTGTGCTTGAGCAAGGCCGCGGCCGAAACGCAATCGTCCGGGGCCTGGGTGAGCTGCTGCTGCACCAGCAGGTCCAGCGGGCCGGTGTTCAAAAGCGCGCCATAGGTGATGGTCTGGCCCGAGGCCGTGGTCAGGGTCTTGCTGCCTGCATCGATGGCGGCCACGCCGTCGCCGTAGCGGATGCGTTCCGCAAGCGGGGCGGCCATGCGCCGGAAAATCTCGCCCGTGCCACCAAAGGCCGGGAAGGTGAAGGCGTTGTTCGGCCCCCAGCCGACCTCGTCCAGCTCCAGGATGATGTTTTTAAGCACCCCTTCCAGGCCGATGATGCTCACCCTCTCGCCCACCCAGGAGGCCGACATCTGCTCGGGCGGGATGGCCCAGACCTTGAAGTTGTAGGGCCACAGGAACACGTTGCCGATGCCCTCGCCGAACACGCAGTGAATCCACTCGTGGAAGTTCTGCGGCGCTTTTTCCGGCCGCTTGCCGGGCAAGAGCCCGCTCACGCACTCCCAGCGCGCCGGGCGCGGCAGGTGGCGGATGTTGTTCTGGAAGGGATAGGGCACCCAGGCCCCGCGCGCCCGGATGTAGGCCCGGCGCTCGTGCTTCAGCTGGTCTTGGCCCAGGAGCTCATCCAGCATGCGGTCGAAATATTCATAGTGCGAGAACACCACGTGCCCGCCAATGTCCCAGGTGTAGCCCTGCGGGTCCTTGAAGCTGGCGGCCAGGCCGCCGGGGTGGGCATTTTTTTCCAGCACCACGAAATTCGCCACGCCCAGCTCCGCCAGCCTGCGCGCGGCCCCCAGACCCGTTGGCCCGGCCCCGATGATGGCGTAATCGACCAGCATGAAATCCTCCCCCGGGCAGCGCGCACAATGTGGCGGCAGGTCATAATTGCCGCTTGCGCACCACGCGCAGGTGTCCTATCACAGATCATGCCGGAATCTCGGCCGGACACCTCTTTGCTCCACGTCACCCACCTTTCTCCCGGCCGTCACACAACCGTCACATGGCGTGGGTAGGTTATGCCTCGTGCAAGCGTGAACATCAACCCCTTCGGAGGCTCATCCATGAAACGTCTCGTCTCTGCCACCCTGTCCGCCGCACTGACCGCCCTGGCCGTGCTCGGCCTGGCCGCCACATCCTTTGCCGGCGACCTCCCGGTCAAGGGTTCCACCACTGTCCAGCCCATCATGCAGAAGGCCGTTGAGGCCTTCATGGTCAAGAACAAGGGCGTCAGCGTCTCCATCTCGGCCTCGGGTTCCGGCGACGGCGCCAAGGCCCTCATCGACGGCAGCACGCCCTTGGCCATGATGAGCCGCGAGATGAAGGAGTCCGAGCTCAAGCAGGCCAAGGACAAGGGCGTCAACGCCAAACAGATCGTCATCGGCTACGACTGTCTGACCCCCATCGTGCACCCCGCCAACCCGGTGAAGAACCTGACCCTGGCTCAGCTCAAGGACATCTACACCGGCAAGATCACCGACTGGACAGACGTGGGCGGCGCG
>MGTN01000114.1:1703-5048 GCA_001799475.1 Desulfovibrionales bacterium GWA2_65_9
CCGTGGTCTCCCGCGACTCCTCCTCCGGCACCTTCGAGTACTGGAACGAGCACGTCTTGAAGAAGGAGCGCGTCTTTGCCCGCGCCCAGATGCAGGCCTCTAACGGTGCCGTGGCCCAGACCGTGTCCAAGCAGAAGTCGGCCATCGGCTACGTGGGCCTGGCCTACACCCAGAACAAGGGCCTCAAGGCCGTGACCGTGGAAGGCGTGGGCGGCAGCGTGGAGAACACGCTCAACGGCACCTATCCCATCTCCCGCGGCCTGTACCTGTACACCAACGGCGAGCCCAGCGGCGACGTGGCCAAGCTCGTGAACTTCATCCTCTCCGACGAGGGCCAGAAAATCGTGGCCTCGGTGGACTACGTGCCCCTCAAGGCCGTCAAGTCCGCGAAACCCGCGAAGGCAGACAAGAAGGCCAAGAAGTAACAGCTCTTCCCCGCGCGCCAAGACAGATCTAGGCATCCTTCCTTTGCGCCCCTCCTCCCGTCTGGCCCATCCAGACGGGAGGGTGGGGCAACAACGCAGAGTAGATTCGAGGAGAGGCAGCATGCGCCGCAGCACCAAGGAAATCCTCATCAAGCAGGCCTTTCTGGCCACGGCCGTGACCTCGCTGGCCGTGCTGGCGCTGATCATGGTCTTTCTGTTCATGGAGGGCCTGCCCACCTTCAGCTTCATCAGCGTGAAGGACTTCCTCCTGGGCCTGGACTGGTACCCGACCGATGAGGCCCGGCCCGACTACGGCATCCTGCCGCTCATCGCGGCCAGCGGCGCGGTGACGCTCTTGTCCTCGCTTCTGGCCATCCCGCTGGGCGTCATGACCGCCGTGTATCTGGCCGAGATCGCATCCCCACGCGTGCGCGCCGTGGTCAAGCCCGTGGTGGAGATGCTGGCGAGCCTGCCCTCGGTGGTTATCGGTTTCTTCGGCATGGTCATCATGGCCCCGTTCCTCCAGGACTTTTTCGACATCCCGGTGGGCCTGAACCTGGCCAACGCCGCGCTCATGCTGGCCTTCATGAGCGTGCCGACCATCGCCAGCGTCAGCGAGGACGCCATTTACGCCGTGCCGCGCGAGCTCAAGGAGGCCAGCTTCGCCCTGGGCGCCACGCACCTGGAGACGCTCCTGCGCGTGACCCTGCCCGCCGCGCTCTCGGGCATCGGCACCGCCGTGATCCTGGGCATGAGCCGAGCCATCGGCGAGACCATGGTCGTGCTCATGGTGGCCGGCGGCGCGGCCGTGGTCCCGGACTCGCTCTGGAGCCCGGTGCGGCCCATGCCCGCGAGCATAGCGGCGGAGATGGCCGAGGCGCCCTTTCGCGGCCACCACTACCACGCGCTCTTCGCCACGGCCATGGTGCTCTTCCTGGTGACGCTCCTGTTCAACGTCCTGGCCGACTACTTCTCCCACAAGCACCAGCAGTCCGGCTCGGCCAGCCTGTAACGCAAGTGAGACCAACCATGACCGCCGAAGCAGTATTCACAGCTCCCGCCACACCGCGCCAGTCCCTGTCCGTGACCACGGGCCGCGACCGCGGCCGCAAGGCCAAGCAGTGGCTGGCCTTCCTGCTGCTGCGCGGGGCCATACTGATCGTGGCCGCGGCCCTGGCCGTCATCGTGGGTTTCCTGGTGGCCAACGGCTACTCCGCCATCTCCTGGGAGTTCCTGACGGAAGCGCCGCGCAACTACATGACCGAGGGCGGCGTCTGGCCGTGCATCGTGGGCACGCTCCTGCTCTCCATCGGGGCCATGGCCGTGGCCCTGCCGCTGGGCGTGGCCAGCGCCATCTACCTGCACGAGTATGCCCTGCCGGGCCGGCTCATGCGCGTCATCCGTCTGGGGGTGAACAATCTGGCGGGCGTGCCCTCGGTGGTCTTCGGCCTGTTCGGCCTGGGGCTGTTCGTCACGGCCATGGATCTCGGCGTGTCGCTGCTCTCGGGCTGGCTGACGCTTGGCGTGCTCTGCCTGCCGGTGATCATCGGCACCACGGAGGAGGCCCTGCGTTCGGTCCCGGCCACCTACCGCGAGGCCTCGCTGGCGCTCGGCGGCACCAAGTGGCAGACCATCTGGCGGGTGGTGCTGCCCAGCGCCCTGCCGGGCATCCTCACGGGCTCCATTCTGGGGATAAGCCGGGCAGCGGGCGAGACGGCGGCCATCATGTTCACGGCAGCGGTGTTCTACACGCCCAAGATGCCGAACTCGATCTTCTCCGACGTCATGGCCCTGCCCTACCACATCTACGTACTGGCCACGGCGGGCACGGAGATCGAGAAGACCCGGCCCATCCAGTACGGCACGGCGCTCGTGCTCATCGCGCTCGTGCTCGGCATGAACCTCTTCGCCATCTTTCTGCGCGCCTGGCTGCAACGCCGGGGCAAGAGGTAGACGCGCCCGCGCCAAAGGCAAAAAAAAGGGGACCCACAGGCCCCCTTCACCAGCGCAGGCTTTCGCCCACGTTGCTGCGCGCTACTTCTTGATGCGCTTTTCCCAGAGCTTCATGTCCTTCATCTTGGTGCGGCGCTGGCGCTGCAGTTCCTTGCACACCAGCGGGGTCTTCTTGGCGTAGCCCCACTTCGCGCGGTACTCGTCCGGGGTCAGACCGAACTTGATCAGGTGGCGCTTGGTCAGCACCTTGAAGCTCTTGCCGGACTCCAGACAGATGATGCTCTTTTCGCGGATGGCCTTCTTGGGATCACAAGCGGGCACGCTGGCCTCTTCCTCATCAACCTCGGAGGTCGAACACATCTTGCGGATACCACTCTGCAAGCCCTTGACCATGGAAAGGATTTCATCCTCTGTCATGGTCCGCACCGTTGCCTGGGCTTTGACTATATCGAGCGCTTCCTTCAAAAAATCGTCCATCGCGTCCTCCTTGAGGGGTTCGTCCGCTTGGGCGTGTGGTGCGATTGCGCACGGTCTTAAGCGGTCCTGCGGACAGGAAAATACGGAATCAGCTTGCGGATGTAAAGTTGCAATCCATAAAATTATGCACGAAGATATACGTAAGTGCAAAGGGGGCGTAGCCGGGCCCTTTCTGGGAACACCCCTAAATCATGCCCCGGGGCTTGCGCTTTACGCTCAGAAGCTTATGTTGAATTCTGAGGAGAGAAACAGGACGGATGACTGGCACGAACATCCCAGGGAGGTCGACATGGACAGAAAACGCTTCGACCCCGAACTGCTTTACGTGGAGTGCGCGCGTTGCGGCCAGCCCGTGCTCTGGAGCCCGGGAGACACCACGAACATCCTGGCCTGGGCGGGCATCGACACCGGGAACCTGGACGAGAAGTGCATGATCGTTTCTGACGGCTGCCCGACCTGCATGCCTGGACAGGGCAGCTTCAGCACCCAG
>MGTN01000114.1:5066-6432 GCA_001799475.1 Desulfovibrionales bacterium GWA2_65_9
AGTCCGGAGGGACGCGCCCGTGTCCAGGGAGCGCCGGTCAACTAGGCTCTCCTCACGCCAACCGCACCAACAGTAGACCTACGGCACCGACTGCGCGCCGGAACCGGGACGAGAAAACACGGCTCCACCCGGTTCCGGCTGCTCTTTTGGCCGCGCGCGGCTCCGGCATCCGGCTGGTGACTCGGGTCTGCTTCCAAAAGATGGATCTTGTTCCCTTGCGAGGAGAGAACCTATTTTGGGGACCGGGAGTGTACGCATGCGGTACAGCCCTGGACCCAAATCGGCTCGCGCCGACTTTCAGGCAACGTCCAGGGGGCAAAAGACGCTTTTGAAACAGGCCCTAGCCGCCGATGGCCGACATGGCCGTGCCGCACACGCCCTCGCCCGCGCGCCGGGCGGCCAGGAGCTCGAAGCCCAGGGGCTTGATCTGGCTGGCCAGGCGCAGGATGCGCTCCACGGCGGGCAGGCCAAGCTTCGGGTGGCGCAACGCCCCGCGCAGGCGGTACACGCGGTCGGAGAACAGGCAGGTGCGCAGCACGCCGCCGCTGGTGATGCGCAGGCGGTTGCAGGAGCCGCAGAAGTGGTTGGAGAGCGGCGTGATGAGCCCGAAACGTCCGGCCCCGCCTTTGATGCCGAACATCTGCGCCGGGCCGCCGTCTGAGCTGGCCGAACCGCCCGAGCCCCGCTCGATGGGGGTCAGCTCGGCCAGGGTCTTGGCCTCGGACAAAATGTCCGTGGCACGCCAGACCTGCTCGGGCTTCCAGTCGGAGCCGCCCATGGGCATGTACTCGATGAAGCGCACATCGATGGGCAGGGACCGCGCCAGGTCAAGAAACCCGGCCAGCTCGCCGTCGTTGACCCCGCGCATGGCCACGGCGTTCAGCTTCACGCGGATGCCAGCGGCCAGGCAGGCGTCGATGCCCCGGCGCACCTCATGGTACAGGTCGGCCCCGGTGACCCGGGCGAAGGTGGCCGGGTTCAGGGTGTCCAGCGAGATGTTGATGCGCGCCACGCCCGCAATGGCAAGACGGGGGGCGAAAGGCGCGATGAGCGTGGCGTTGCTGGTCAGGCGCAGATCCAGCTCCGGGAAGCGCGTTCGCGCCGCCTCGATGAATTCCATGAAGCCCTTGCGGGCAAAGGGCTCGCCGCCGGTCAGGCGGACCTTGCCGATGCCCAGCCTGAGCCCCAGGCCCATGAGTTCCAGAAACTCCTCGTAGCGCAGCACCTCGTCGTGCTTGAGCCACTGACGCATGCGGCTGTCGCAGTACAGGCAGCGCAGGTTGCAACGGTCGGTGACGGACAGGCGCAGGTAGCTGACGCTTCTTCCCCTGGTATCAGTAAGGCCCCTGGTGTCGGTGAGGGCAAC
>MGTN01000114.1:6763-7935 GCA_001799475.1 Desulfovibrionales bacterium GWA2_65_9
CTCGGCGCAGGGCTTCATCAGGTCCTCGTCGGACGCGCTGCCCATGAACACGGCAACCTTGGCCATGGTCTCGTCTCCTTACTTTTTGCTGCGATTCATGCCCTTGTCGCCGATGTCGCGGCGGAAATAACAGCCGTCAAAATGAACCTTGGCCACGGCCTCGTACGCCTTGGCCTTGGCCTCGGCGAGCGTCGCCCCCAGGGCCGTGACGCCCAGGACGCGCCCGCCGCTGGTGACGGTCTTGCCACCTTCCACCTTGGTCCCGGCCTGAAAGACCTTGACGCCAGGCAGCTTGTCGGCCTCGTCCAGACCGGAAATCGCCATGCCCTTGGGGTAATTGCCGGGGTAGCCGGGCGCGGCGACGACCACGCAGATGGCCGTTTCGGGGCGCACGCGCACCAGGTCCGGGGTCAGGCGGCCCTCGGCGCAGGCGAACAGGATCTCCACCAGGTCCGAGTCCAGGCGCATGAGCAGCGGCTGGCATTCGGGGTCGCCGAAGCGCACGTTGTATTCCAGCACCATGGGGCCACGGGCGGTGAACATGAGCCCGGCGTAGAGCACGCCCTTGAAGGGGTGGCCGCTGGCGGCCAGGTGGCGCAAAATGGGCCGGATGCACAGCTCGGCGGTCTCGGCGTACTTGGACTCCGGCAGCACCGGGGCAGGGCTGTACGCGCCCATGCCGCCGGTGTTGGGGCCGGTGTCGCCCTCGCCCACAGCCTTGTGGTCCTGGGCCGAAGGCAAAAGCGCGTAGTTTTCGCCGTCGCAGAAGGCCAAAAACGAGGCCTCCTCGCCAGAGAGCGCCTCCTCCACCACCACGCGCGCGCCTGCCGCGCCAAAGCTTTTGGCGACCATCATGTCGTCGATGGCCGAGAGCGCCTCGTCCACGGTTTTGGCCACGACCACGCCCTTGCCTGCGGCCAGGCCGTCGGCCTTGACCACCAGCGGCGCGCCCTTTTGGCGGATGTAGGCCCGCGCGGCCTCGGCATCGTCAAAGACCTGGAAATCGGCGGTGGGCACGCCAGCCTCGCGCATGACGTTCTTGGCAAAGGCCTTGCTGCCTTCGAGCTGGGCGGCATAGGCGCAGGGGCCGAAGCAGGGGATGCCCTCGGCAGCCAGGGCGTCGGCCAGGCCGAGCACCAGCGGGGCCTCAGGCCCGACCACCACCAGGCCGA
>MGTN01000114.1:8075-30157 GCA_001799475.1 Desulfovibrionales bacterium GWA2_65_9
TATTCTGCCAAATTCAAAAAAATGCTTGCGCTGTTTGGGCAAACACATAATATGCGAATAGCATAATCCGCTACTGCCACTGCACCACCAAACGCTTAAGGAGGTCAGTCATGAGCATGATGAAGGCGCAATCCGCCAAGGCCACGTCCAAGGCCATGTCCAAGGCCGCGCCCAAGGCCCCAGCCAAGGCCATGTCCAAGCTTCCGGCCAAGGCCGTGACCAAGGACGTGGCCAAGCCCGCCGCCAAGGCCCCGGCGAAGAAAAAGAACAGCCAGGAGGCCATGCTGGCGCGGGTTGAGGCCGTGCGCCTGATGCAGCGCGAGGAAGGCCATTTCGACTGCTTCGGCAGGGCTGACAGCGGCTACTGCGACCAGGGCGCTTGCGCACACCACGCCGAGTGCATGAGCGTCTCGCAGATGATGCACGCGATGTGATGATGGACGCCATGTAAGGACGGGAGCCCAGACGCTGCCCCCCTCTTGCCCGCCGCCCCCTCCGGCGGTTCGAGGTGACAATCGCTATGTCCCCTGGGGCAGCCCTTTCCCTGCGCGGCCGAATCGCCTACACTGCCGCCCATGACGAACAAAAGCGACCTGAGCCCGCGCCAAAGCCTCCGGGGCTTCGTCTTCGCGGCGCCCTGGAACCTGTTCCTGCTCACGGCGGGGTCCTTCCTGGTGGGCTTTGCCGTGAAGTCTGTGGCCGTGCCGCACGGCCTGCTTACGGGCGGGGTTTCGGGCCTGGCGCTGCTGTGCTACTACCTGTCGCCCGCGCTCGATCCCGGCCTGTGGTACTTTCTGCTCAACGTGCCGATCATGCTCCTGGGCCTCAAGCTGGTGAGCCGCCGCTTCGTGCTTTACAGCCTGTACGGCATGGCCGCCACCAGCCTGTTCATCGACCGCATCAGCTACGTTTTGCCCGTGGCCGACCCCTGGCTGGCGGTCATCGCCTGCGGCGTGACACTCGGCGCCGGCATCGGCGTGGCCCTGCGCTCGCTGGGCTCCACCGGCGGCGCGGACATCCTGGCCGTCATCATGCGCGAGCGCTACAACATGCCCATCGGACGCTTCGAATTCCTGTTCAACCTGGGCGTGTTCGCCCTGGGGCTGGCCTTTTTGAAGCTCGAGGCCGTGCTCTACTCCGTGGCCATGAACTTCCTGGTCAGCTGGGTGGCCGACGCCTGCCTGTCGCTCTTCAGCGAGCGGCGCATGGCCCTGGTCATCTCCCAGCACTCCGAGGCCATCGTCCAGGCCGTGCTGCACACCCTGGGGCGCGGGGCCACGGTGCTCGACGCGCGCGGCGGCTGGAGCGGCGAGGAACGCAAGGTCGTCCTGACCATGCTGAACAACCTGGAACTGAAGCGCCTGGAGGAGCTGGTCTACAACATCGACCCCGACGCGTTCACCATCATGGGCTCGGGCTTCCACGTCCTGGGCCAGGGCTTCTCCAAAAGGAAGGTGTACTGACATGCGCCCCATTGCTCTCTTGACCGACTTCGGCCTCACCGACCCTTACGTGGGCCAGATGCACGCAGCCCTCACGCGCCTGGCCCCCGGCGCGCCGCTCATCGACATCAGCCACCAGGTGGAGCCCTTTGGCGCGGCCCAGGCGGCCTTCTTCCTGGCCGCAAGCGCCCCGCACTTCCCCAGGGACACGGTGTTCCTCTGCGTGGTCGACCCCCGCGTGGGCACCAGCCGCAGGATACTGGGCGTCCAGGCCGGCTCCCAGAGTTTCCTGGCCCCGGACGGCGGGCTCCTGGACCTGCTGCTGGACACCCCCGGCCTGCCCCCGGCCCGCATCTTCGATCTCTCGGCCGCAGCCACGGACTATGGCCTCTCGGCCACCTTCCACGGCCGCGACGTCTTCGCGCCCCTGGCCGCGCGGCTCTCCGCCGGGGAGACCCTGGAGGGCCTGGGCACCCCCCTGACCAGGGAAGACGTGGTCAGGCAGAACTGGGCCAAGCCCCAGGTTGAGGACGGGGGGGTGCTGGCCCATGTGCTGCACGTGGACCATTTCGGCAACTGCGTGCTCTCCCTGCGCCAGGGTTTCCTCTTTGCCGGCACCGTGGCCGGGCTGTCCCTGGAGCCGGGCGAGAGCCTGCCCCTGCGCCGGGTGCGCGCCTACGCCGAGCTTGGCCCCGGCGAGCCGGGCCTGCTCCTGGGCAGCCAGGGCTTCTACGAGCTGGCCGCCTACCAGGACTCCGCCGCAGCGCGGCTGACCTTGAGCCCCGGCGATCCGGTGCGCATCCTGTACCCCGAAGGCATGGAGCAGCTGAACCCGTGAGCACGCCCGCACGATTCCTGGCCACCCTGGGCTTTCTCTCGCGGCTTGGGCCCGCGCGCGTGTTGCCGGAAAACGACCTGCGCCGCATGATGTTCCACCTGCCGCTGTGCGGGCTCGTCATCGGGGCTGTCGTCGCAGCGGCCATCGCTGCCCCGGCGGCCCTGGGGCTCCTGGCGGGCAGGCCGCAGGTCCAGGCCTGGCTGGCCGTGGCGATACTGGCCTGGGTCACGCGCGGGCTGCACCTGGACGGGCTGTCCGACGTGGCTGACGGCGCCGCCGCCCACGTGGAGCCGGAGCGCTTCTGGACCATCATCAAGGACAGCCGCTGCGGCGCCTTTGGCGTGGCCGCGCTGGTCCTGGCCCTGGGCGGGCAGATCGTGCTGTTCACCGAGATCCTGCGCAACGGCGACTGGTGGGCCATCGTCTGGGCCGTGGTCTTTGGCCGCGCCTGCGCCGTGCTCTTCGGCCTCTCGGCCCAGGCCTATGTCCGGCCCGGCCTGGGCGGGCTGTTTTTGTCCGGGGCCACCTGGCCCGCCGCCCTCTGGGCCGTGACCTGCGCGCTGGCCCCGGCGCTCTGGCTCAGGCCGCTCGCAGCCGCCTGGGCCGTGGCCGCCGCCCTGGTGCTGCTCACGCCGCTGCGCCGCCTGGTTGCGGCCGTTCGCGGGGTCAACGGCGATTTTCTGGGCGCGGCCATCACCCTGGGCGAGATTTCCGCCGGGCTCGGCTTTGTCCTGGCCAGCACCGCCTGAACCTTCCACACCCGGAGGCAATCATGCTGCCGACGACGCGACCGATGATCCTGCCCACGCTCCTGCCGATGAGACGACCAACGATGCGGCAAGCAAGGCTGCGCTTTTTTCTCGCCGCCCGCCTGGCCCTGGCCATCTGCCTGACCCTCGGTGCCTGCCTGGCCCTCTCCGGCTGCGTCCAGGCCAATGTCAGCCTCTTCGGCGAACCCGGAAAGCCCTACAAAGAGCAGGTGCTGGACGGCAAGGGCCCGGACAAGCTCCTGCTCCTCGGCATCGACGGCCTGATCAGCGACCACACGCGCCAGGGCCTTCTGCGCACCAGGCCGAGCACCGTGCAGGAGCTGGTGGCGCAGCTCAAGCTGGCGCGCAAGGACACGAGCATCAAGGCCGTGGTGCTCAAGATCGACTCGCCCGGCGGCACCACAATTGCCAGCGACATCCTCTACCACGAGCTGATGACCTACAAGGAAGCGAGCAAGATCAAGCTGGTGGCGGCCATGATGGGCCTGGCGGCCTCGGGCGGGTACTACGTGGCCCTGCCTGCGGACCACATCATGGCCCACCCGACGACCATCACCGGCAGCGTGGGCGTGATCTTCCTGCAGCCGCGCGTGGCCGGACTCATGGAAAAGCTTGGGGTGGGCGTGGATGTGAGCAAGTCCGGCACGCTCAAGGACATGGGCTCGCCCTTCCGCGCCGCCACCGAGGAGGAGAAGAAGATCGTCAACGCCATGACCAGGGCCCAGGCCACGCGCTTTCTGGAGCTGGTGCAGCTGCACCGCCGCCTTGAGCCTGCGGCGCTGGGCATCGTGGCTTCGGCCCGGGTGTTTGGCGCGGCCGAGGCCAAGGACCTGGGCCTCATCGACTCCGTGGGCTACCTGGACGACGCCCTGGCCACGGCCAAGAGCCTGGCCGGGCTGCCAAAGGACGCCACGGTCGTGACCTACCGCCGCCAACCGGCCGCCGACGGCACCTACTATCTGCCCGGCGTGGAGGCCGAAGGCAACCGCCCAACGGTCATCAACCTGGACCTGGACGGGCTCTTGCCGCCCCAGGCGGGCATGTACTACCTCTGGACCCCGGCCTACGGGCAATAAAGAATCCTCGCGCCCGGCCTTGTGTGCCTGGGCGCAGTTTGCTAAGCATACGTAGTCTGCCGTCCAAGAGCAGGGCAAACCAGGCCAGACGTCCAGCCAAGGTCCGCACCCGCTGCGGCCTGATCTGAGGAAACGCATGTTCGCCGTGTCCGACCTACGCCGTTCCCTCACCGCCAAGGTGCTCCTGGGGCTGCTGCTCCTGGGCCTGCTCTTTGTCGCCGTCTACGTCACCGCGCGCTTCCTGAACATCCGCTCCTCGGTCATCGAGCGCGAGAGCACCCGCGCCCTGCTGCTGACCGAACCCATGCACTTCGCCCTGGAGAACCTGGCCGAGAACCACCCGGAGATCACCACCGAGGCGGACCGGCTCCAGCGTCTGGTGGGCTACCTGGCCCGGACCAAGGGCCTCCTGTCCGTGGCCGTCATGGACGCCTCGGGCCGCAGAGTCCTGGCCGCCTCCGGCGACACGGAGCTCCTGCGCGGCGTGGGCGGCGACCTGCCCCAGCGCTCCCAAGGCATCGATCGGCCTCTGGCCGAGGCCGCCGCAGACGGCCAGGCCCTGCTCGTGGCCGTGCCCCTCAGGCGGGTGCCCGTGGGCGGCGCCCCGTCCAAGGCCTTTGGCGTGCTGGTGGCCCGGTACGACCTGACTGGCCCCATCGCCGAGCGCCAGCGCCAGACCCTGCGCGACATCGGAGTCTTGTCCGTGGGCATGCTGACCATGATCCTGGTGGTCCTTGTGGGGCTCAGGGTCACCATCCTGGACCCGCTGGGTCATCTGGCCGGGCAGGCCGCAGCCCTGGGCGCGGGCGACCTCTCGACACGCAGCGGCGTCATCGTGCCGTCCGGCGGCGGCGACGAGATCACGCGCCTGGCCGCCGGGTTCGACCACATGGGCGCCGCGCTTGAGGCCGCCGCCGCAGCCCAGGCCCGCCTGCACGAGGAGCTGCGCGCCAGCGAGGCCAGGGGCCGCGCCGTGTTCCAGCACGCCAGCGTCGCCATCTCCCAGGGCGACCGGGAGGGCCGCATTCTGGACGCCAACCCGGCCTTCCTGGAACTCTGGGGCTACACCCTGGAGGAACTGCGCGGCGTGCGCTGGCTCGACCTGACCCACCCCGACGACCGCGCCGAGAGCCAGCGCGAAAGCCAGCGCCTGCTGGCCGGGGAGATCGACGGCTACGGCCTGGAGAAGCGCTACGTCCGCAAGGACGGGCAGATCGTCTGGGCCAGCGTCAACGTGGCCTCCATGCGCGACGAGGACGGCGAGGTGCAGATGCTCGTCCTGGTGGCCGAGGACATCACCAGCCGCAAGACCGCCGAGCAGGAAAAGGCCGAACGCGAGGAGCTCTTCCAGGCCATGTTCGAGGACAACCGGGCCATGCAACTCCTGGTTGATCCGGAGAACGCGGCCATCATCGACGCCAACCACGCCGCAAGCGCCTTCTACGGGTACAGCCGGGAAGAGCTGCGGGGTCTGGGCCTCGGGGACATCAACATCCTGCCGCCCGAGCGCATCCGCGACCGCCTGGACGAGGCCAAGAGTCAGGGCGGCACCTTCCGCTTCGTGCACCGCCTGAAGGACGGCAGCCTGCGCGATGTGGAGGTGCGCTCCGGCCCCTTCCGGGCAGCCGAAAAGACCCTCGTCCTATCAACCATCCAGGACATCACGGAGCGCCTGCGCGCCGAGGCGGCCTTGAAGGAGACCGAGGAGCGCCTGCGCGAACTCATCAACGTCATGGACGAGGGGGTGGTCCTGACCACCGCCGAGGGCCGACTCAAATTTGTGAATCCAGCCTTCGCGCGCCTGCTGGGCGAAAGCCCGGAAACCCTGGAGGGCAAGGGCTACGAGGACCTGATGGACCCGGAGAGCGCCGCGGTGAACAAAACGCGCATGGACGCCCGGAACAAGGGCTCGCGTGAGCCGTACGAGGCCGTTATCCAGCGTCAGGACGGCAGCCAGGCCCTGGCCCGCATCACGCCCTTCCCGCTGTTCTCCCGCGAGGGCGAGTACCAGGGTTCCTGCGCCATCGTCAGGGACATCACCCAGGCCCGTGCCCGCGAGGAGGCCAGCCACCTGCGCCGCATCCGCCGCAACGCCCTGTTGCGCCTGCACGAGATGCACAACGTCAGCCGCAAGGACCTGCTGGACTTCGCCCTGGAGCAGATCCTGGCGCTCACCGTCAGCCCTCTGGGCTACATTTTCCTCTATGACGACGCGCGCCGCCAGTTCAGACTGCACTCCTGGTCTCCAGGCGCCATGGAGCAGTGCTCCATAGCGGACAAGCAAATCCTCTACGACCTGGACGCCACCGGCCTCTGGGGTGATGCCGTGCGCCTGCGCGAGCCGGTGCTCATAAACGACTTCAGCGCGCCCGACCCGCGCAAGAAGGGCCTGCCCAAGGGGCACGTGCAGCTCGCACGCTTTCTGACCCTGCCGGTGATCCGCGCCGGACGCGTGGTGGCCGTGGTCGGCGTGGGCAACAAGCAGGGCCCCTACAACGATGAGGACGTGACCCAGCTCAAGCTTTTCACCGACGCCCTGTGGAGCGTGCTGGAACGCCAGGAGGCCCTGACGCAGTTAAGCGCCGTCAATGAACGCTTCCACCTGGCCGTGCGCGCCGGCCGCATCGGCCTCTGGGACTGGGACCTGGCCAGCGGGGCCATGCACTGCGACGCCTACATGGAGAAGAGCTTCGGCCTCTCCGGGCACGACCTCACAGGCACCCCGGAGGACTGGCTCTGCCGCGTGCATGCCGAGGACCGCCCGCGCGTGCGCGAAGGTCTGGAGATCGCCCGGGCCACAGGCGGACGCTTTGAGCAGTCCTTCCGCGTCCTGGGTCAGGGCGGCCAAGTCCTGCACATGGACTCCCTGGCCGTGACCTACCTGGGGCCAGATGACCAGCCGTTGCGCATGGTCGGCGTGAACATCGACGTCACCAGCCAGCGCCAGGCCGAAGAGCAGGTGGCCGAGAGCCAGCGCTTCCTGCAGACCGTCATCGACACCCTGCCCACGCCCTTTGTCTGCAAGGGCGCCGACGGACGCTATCTGCTGGTGAACCAGGCCTTCACGCAGCTCTACGACCTGCCCCCGGAGCAGGTGCTGGGCCATACCATGGGCGAATTCGCCCCGTCCGAGATCGCGGACGCGCACATGGCTCACGACGAGCTGCTCCTGGCCGACCCGTCGAGCCCGCCGCTGGAATATGAAGTTTCCTACGCCCGACCGGGCGAAGCCACGCGCCACTGGCTCGTGGTCAAGTCGCACCTGCCCCTGTCCGGGGGCCGCAAGCCCGGCCTGGCGTCCATCACCCTGGACATCACCGCGCGCAAGCGGACGGAGGAGGCCCTGCGCCAGGCCAAGGCCGCAGCCGAGGCCGCCACCCTGACCAAGGCCCAGTTCCTGGCCAACATGAGCCACGAGATCCGCACGCCGCTCGGCGGGGTCATCGGGGCCGCCAAGCTTCTGGCCCAGTCCAAGCTGTCCGGCGACCAGCGCCAGCTGGCCGAAATGGCTGTGGAGTCCGGCCGTGCGCTTTTGACCATCGTCAACGACATCCTCGACTTCTCCAAGATCGAGGCCGGGCGGCTGGACCTCAGGCCCGCGCCCTTTGCCCTGCGCGCCGACCTGGAGGCCGTGGCCGCGCCCTTCCGGCTGCTGGCCGGGCAACGCGGCCTGGCCCTCGAGCTTGTGGTCGACAGGAACACCCCGGACACGGTGGTGGCCGACAGCGGGCGCCTGGACCAAGTGCTGCGCAACCTCCTGGGCAATGCCGTGAAATTCACAGAAACCGGCTCCATCACCCTGGAGGTGGCCAGCGATCCGTCCTGCCCAACCCCGCTGAGCTCGGCCTGTGTGCGCTTCACCGTGCGCGACACCGGCCTCGGCATCAGCCCGGACTTCCTGCCGCACCTCTTCGAGAGCTTCAGTCAGGCCGACGAGTCCTACGGTAAACGCCACGGCGGCACCGGCCTCGGCCTGGCCATCAGCAGAAGCCTGGTGGAGCGCATGGGCGGCCACATTGAGGTCGGGAGCACCGTGGGCGCAGGCAGCGCCTTCACCTTCACCCTGTGCCTGCCCCTGGCCGCGCAGGGCCAACTCCCCGCCGAGCCCGGAAGCATAGCTGCGGGCGGCCCAAAGACCCGGCAAACCCAGCCTCTGCGTGTGCTCCTGGCCGATGACAACGCGATCGGGCGCACCCTCCTGGAACGCATCCTGAAGGACGCAGGCCACACGACCGTCAGCGTAGGCGACGGGCTCGAAGTCCTGGCCGCCCTGGCCAGCGAGCCCTTCGACCTGGTGCTCATGGACGTGCAGATGCCCGAGGTCGACGGCCTTACCGCCACCCAGAAAATCCGCCAGGGTCTGGCCGGGGCGCAGAACGCCAACATCCCCATCGTGGCCCTCACGGCCTATGCCCAGGCCGAGGACCGGGAGCGCTTCCTGGCCGCAGGCTTGGACGACTACGTGCCCAAGCCGGTGGAGGAGAGCGACCTTTGGGCCGCCATGCACCGGGCCACAAGCCTGCGGGCCGGACACTGCGCGAACCAGGGCTGCAGCCCCGCAACACCCCCGGCCAGCGCAGCCCCCGGCCAGAGCGATCCGACCCTGAGCCCGCGCTTCGACCTGGGCTTCCTGGAGCGCTCCTTTGGCGAGCGCAGCGACCTCCTGGCCGACATGCTGGTCCAGTTCCAGGCCATGAGCCTGCCCGAGATCGAAGGGAATCTGCGCCAGGCCCTGGCCGCCCGGAACATGCTCAAGGCGCAGCGGGTGGCCCACAAGGCCAGGGGCACCTTTGGCACCGTGGGCGCGCGCCGCGCCGTGCTGCTGGCCCAGGCCACCGAGAAGTCCGCCGTCCAGGGCGATGCGGAAGCCCTGCGCCACCACGCCGAGGCGCTGCTTGTCGAGATCACCGCCCTGGACGAACACCTGCGCCAGGGGCGGCCCTGGCCGGACTCCAACTCCGAGCAGGGGCCCGAGCCAGGGCCCGAACCCCAGCCCGAAGAGAACAAGGCATGACGAAAGCACCATGGAAATCTGTGGCGCACACCGAGGCCTCCATCGAAGCCATCATCCGCGAGCTGGGGCTGGTGCCCCTGCCCGAGGAGGGCGGCCTCTACGCTGAAACCTACCGCTCCGGCGGCGTCATCCCCGGCGGAACCATCCCCGGGCGGCACGCAAGCCCGAGACACTGCGCCACGGCCATCTACTACCTCATCACGCCCGAGCGCTTCTCCGCCCTGCACCGCGTAACCAGCACCGAGATCTTCCACTTCTACCTGGGCGATCCCGTGGACATGCTCCAGCTGCACCCGGACGGCACAGGGACGATCCTGACCATCGGCACCGACCTTTTGTCCGGGCAGCGGCCCCAGGTGGTGGTCCGGCGCGGGATCTGGCAGGGCACGCGGCTTCGCCCCGGCGGGCGCTTCGCCCTGCTCGGCTGCACCGTGTCCCCAGGCTTCGAGTACGAGGACTACGAGCACGGCCGCCGCGTGGAGCTTCAGGCCGCCTACCCGGCCTTTGCCGAAGAGATTGAGCCGTTGACACCGGAGGGCTAGGGTTGCACCCTTGAATACTGTGTCCGCACCGGTTGCCTGCAAGCTCCTCAAGCTCGCGGCAGGCCGGTTGGACAGGGATGCAAGTGGCCTGGCTCTGCACCACCTGGCTTTCACCGGACAACATATCCGCCGCCCGGCATGAGCTAAGACGCTTCTCTTGACCGCACACCCTGAATACACCGCCGTGGGGAGCATACCCCCGTCTCGCGGACGCAACACGAGGCGCGCGCGCTCAGCCGGGCTGATCAACCGGACGGATCAGCCGGACGGATCAGCACGCTCGTCGTCGCCTCCATCATCCCCGGCCGAAAGATCGATCAGCAGCTCCACCGCCCGGCCCGGGCCGGGCGGGGTGGTGTCCTTGCCGCCCGCATAGCGCGAGGGCTTGAGCGTCTTGAGCAGGAACATCAGCAACTGGTCCGAGTGCTTGACGGTGTTGCCGCACTCGCGGCCCTGGTGGAACACCGGCACCTCCACGCCCGAAAGCGCGCGGCGCACCGCCTCGGACTCCAGCGCGGCCACGGCCAGGCCCAGCTCGTCCAGCTCGCCCTGGCCGGAGAGCCCGGCCGCATCGTCCCGGGCCTGAGCCCGCAGCCGCCTGGCCGCATCCAGCGGGATCTCTGCGGCCCTTGCCGCCGCCGCCATGCTTCCTGTGGCGTTGTACGTCCTGCGAAACAGAGAATTCTTGCGCTTATTCATGCCTTCCTCCCCGCCTGTTCCCCGGCCCGGTGGGCCACAAAAGCCCGCCAAGCGGCCCAGGTCGTTAAAACTGTTGACACTTATTCCGGAACTTTTCGTAACCAAGCGCGACGAATGGATATATTTATCTTGCTTCGGCACAGGGGAGTGATAGAACTTCACACACAGGGAAGGATGGGCCTTTCCTGCTATCACCTCCATCCGCCAAGGAGTCTTTGTTATGAAGAAAGCCATCATCGCCATGTCCCTGATTCTCGCCTTTGCCGGCGTTTCCTTCGCCGCCGACGCCGCCGCTCCGGTCGCCGAAAAGCCCGCCGTCGAAGCCGCCGCCCCGGCCAAGAAGGAGAAGAAGGCTGTCAAGAAGACCGCCAAGAAGGCCGCCAAGAAGGCCGCCGCTGCCGAGAAGAAGGCCGCCGAGTAATTTCTGACCTGACCCGGCCCGAGGAGCGCAAGGCTCCGTGGCCTTTTCGCGAGACCTTCCGGACGGGCTCCCGGGTTTTCCCTGGAGCCCGTTTTTTTACGCCATCAGTATAGCACGGGGTTTGCGGCCCGGACAAAAATGGACGCTTTTTGGCCGCAATAAAGACAAAAATTCCGGGTTGACAGCCTGTGGCGAGAGCCCCGGCCGCCCCCTCTCCAGGGCCTCTGCCCCCTGTGGCTCCGCGCCTGAGTGCAGAAAAATGCGCGCCCCGCAGCCCTTGGCCCTTGTGCTTTTGCGCCAAAAAGCCTTGTCCTGCCTGCATCGCCAGGAGCTAGATTTTTCTAGAGTATGTTGATAAAGTACGTAGACAGTGGCCATCCACCCAATTTGATCAAATAATTTCACCTATCCCGTGTTCCGAACCCTTAAGCGTGCGCAAGGAAACCCTCAATGACCGCGACCAAGTCTGCCGCCGACATGCCCCCCATGCCCTCCGACCTGCCCGATGTGGCTCTGAACGACAACGCCAAGGTGGTGCTCGCGCGCCGCTATCTGCGCAAAGACGCGGAAGGCAAGCCCTATGAGCTGCCGCGCGAACTGTTCTGGCGCGTGTCGGCCAAGATCGCGGCCCAGGAGGCCAATTTCAAGGGCGGCAAGGCCAAGGTGGCGGCGCGCGCGCGGGAATACTACGATCTCTTGACCAGCTTCAAGTTCCTGCCCAACTCGCCCACGCTCATGAACGCCGGCACGGACCTGGGCCAGCTGGCGGCCTGCTTCGTGCTGCCCGTGGGCGACTCCATCGAGCAGATCTTTGACGCCGTGAAGCACGCCGCGCTCATCCACAAGTCCGGCGGCGGCACGGGCTTCTCCTTCTCGCGCCTGCGCCCCACGGACTCCCGCGTGGGGTCCACCGGCGGCGTGGCCTCCGGCCCGCTCTCCTTCCTGCGCATCTTCAACACCGCCACCGAGCAAATCAAGCAGGGCGGCACCCGTAGAGGCGCCAACATGGGCATCCTGCGCGTAGACCACCCGGACATCCTGCGCTTCATCCGGGCCAAGGAGCGCGAGGGCGACCTGAACAATTTCAACCTCTCGGTCGGCCTCACCGAAGCCTTCATGCAGGCCGTGGACAAGGACGAGGAGTACGACCTCATCGCGCCGCACAACAAGGCCGTCATCGAGCGCCTCAAGGCGCGCGAGGTCTTTGCCCTGCTCGTGCAGAAGGCCTGGGAGTCCGGCGATCCGGGCATGGTCTTCCTCGACCGCATCAACCGCGACAACCCCACCCCGCTTTTGGGCGAGATCGAGGCCACCAACCCCTGCGGCGAGCAGCCGCTCTTGCCCTACGAGGCCTGCAACCTGGGCTCCATCAACCTGGCCGCCTTCTACGATGAAAACGCGCGTGAAGGCATCGACTGGGAGAGCCTCAAGACCGTCATCCACCAGAGCGTGCGCTTCCTCGACAACGTCATCGAGGCCAGCGTCTACCCGCTGGACCTGATCACCGAGATGGTGCGCACCAACCGCAAGATCGGCCTGGGGCTCATGGGCTTCGCCGACCTCTTGTACCAGCTGGGTGTGAGCTACAATTCCCAGGAGGGCGTCAGCCTGGCCGAGCGCCTCATGGCCTTCATCCAGGACGAGTCCAAGCTGGCGTCCAAAGCCCTGGCCGACGAGCGCGGGCCCTTCCCGGCCTTTGACGGCAGCACCTACGCCGCCAAGAAGCAGGGGCCCTACCGCAACGCCACCACCACCACCATCGCGCCCACGGGCACCCTGTCCATCCTGGCGGGCTGCTCCTCGGGCATCGAGCCCTTGTTCGCACTAAGCTTCACGCGCACCGTCATGGACAACGACAAGCTGCTGGAGGTGAACCCCTTCTTCGAGGCCGCGGTGAAAAAGGCCGAGGCTTACAGCCCCAAGCTCATGGAAGAGGTGGCCAAGATCGGCTCCATCCAGGCCATGGACTACCTGCCCGCCGAGATCCGCCGCGTCTTTGTCACGGCCATGGACGTCGAGCCCATCTGGCACCTGAAGATGCAGGCCGCCTTCCAGAAGTACACCGACAACGCCGTGTCCAAGACCGTGAACCTGCCGGGCAGCGCCACCCAGGAGGACATCTGGGACATCTACTGGAAGGCCTACGAGTACGGCTGCAAGGGCGTCACCGTGTACCGCGACGGCTGCAAGGCCGACCAGGTGCTCTGCACCGGCGACGGCCAGGAGAAGAAGGACGGCGTCGAGGAGATCAAGCCCAAGACCGTGGTCCGCAAGCGCCCGGACATCGTCTACGGCTTCACCCAGAAGATCGACACCGGCCTGGGCGCGCTGTACCTGACCATCAACGAGCAGGACGGCAAGCCCTTTGAGGTCTTCGCCACCATCGGCAAGTCCGGCCGGTCCATCACCGCCAAGGCCGAGGCCATCGGCCGACTGGTGTCGCTGGCGTTGCGCTCCGGCGTCGAGGTGCGCGACATCGTCGAGCAGCTCAAGGGCATCGGCGGCGAGCACCCCAAGTTCCAGAAGAAGATCCTGCTGCAGTCCATCCCGGACGCCGTGGCCTGGGTGCTGGAGAACCGCTACATGTCCGGCGAGAAGCACGCCAGCGCGCACGCCAACGCGCTGAACAAGGAGATGTGCCCCGAATGCGGCGAGGCCCTGACCTTTGAGGAAGGCTGCCACTGCTGCAAGCAGTGCGGGTACACCAAGTGCGGGTAGAAGGGAGAGAATAGCCTCCGGCGGCCGGGGGGCCCCTTCGGGGTTCATAACCGCCCCCCAGACCCCCACATTACGCGAAGGGCTCCTTCCAGCGCAAAGCCGCCGGAAGGAGCCTTTCGCTTCTGGTGAATCCTGGAGAATCCGGGGTGAATGCCGGAGCAGGCCGCAGCACAGACACGCCGCTTCGCCATGCCAAAAGGGCTGGCTCAGGGAAAACCTGGGCCAGCCCTTTTGGCTCTATACAGGGGTTCCAAGGGGCCTGAAGGCCCCTTGGCCGCCGGAAGTTCTCTCTCCCTACAACACCGGCAGATACCGCTCGATCTCGTACTGCGTGACCTGGGTGCGGTAGCGGTCCCACTCCATGATCTTGTTCTCGTAGAGCTTGCCAAAGATGTGCTCGCCCAGGGTCTCGCGCACCAGGGCGCTCTTCTTCATCTCCTCGGCGGCCTCGAACAGGCTGCCCGGCAGCGACGTGATGCCGTGGGAGTCCAGCGCCGCCTGGTCCATGTGGAAGATGTCCGTCTCCACGGGATCGGGCAGCACATAATTCTGCTCCATGCCCTTGAGGCCGGCGGCCAGCATCACGGCAAAGGTCAGGTAGGGGTTGGCCGCCGGGTCCGGGCAGCGCAGCTCCATGCGCGTGGCGGCCTCCTTGCCCGGCTTGTACATGGGCACGCGCACCAGGGCCGAGCGGTTCCTGCGCGCCCAGGCCACGTACACCGGGGCCTCGTAGCCCGGCACCAGGCGCTTGTAGGAGTTCACCCACTGGTTGGTGACGCAGGCGAACTCGCGCGCGTGCTTCAGGATGCCCGCGATGAAGCTCTTGCCCTCGGGCGAGAGGTGGTACTGGTCCGAGGGGTCGAAGAACATGTTGCGGCCGTTCTTGAACAGGCTCTGGTGCACATGCATGCCCGAGCCGTTCTGGCCGTAGATGGGCTTGGGCATGAAGGTGGCGTAGGCTCCGTGCTTGCGCGCCACCTCCTTGACCACCACGCGGTAGGTCATGGTGATGTCGGCCATCCTGAGCGCCTCGGCGTAGCGCATGTCGATCTCGTGCTGGCTCGGAGCCACCTCATGGTGGCTGTATTCGATGGCCACGCCCATCTTCTCCAGGGCGAAGATGATGTCGCGGCGGATGTTGTTGCCCAGGTCCAGCGGCGGGGCGTCAAAATAGCCGCCCTGGTCCAAGAGTTCGGTGCTCTTGTCGTTGGCGAAGAGGAAGAACTCCAGCTCCGGCCCGACGTAGTAGGTGTAGCCCTTCTCGGCGCACTTGGAGAGCACGCGGCGCAGGCAGTAGCGCGAGTCCGCGGCGTAGGGCTGGCCGTCCGGGGTGTGGATGTCGCAGAACATGCGCGCCACGGGCCGCTCGCTGGGCCGCCAGGCCAGGACTTGGAAGGTGGTCGGGTCAGGCATGGCGATCATGTCCGACTCCTCCACGCGGGCGAAGCCCAGGATGGACGAGCCGTCAAAGCCCATGCCCTCCTCAAAGGCGGCCTCCAACTCGCGCGGGGTCACCTGGAAGCTTTTCAGCGTGCCCAGGATGTCCACAAACCAGAACTGCACGAAGCTGACGTCGTAGTCCTTGACGGCGCGCAGCACGTCATCGGCGTTTTTGCAGTTGAATATCGGGGTGGTCATTGGCTGGCCTCCTTGAGGCATATTGTTGCCCGCGCCGCGTGCTGCGAGCGGGGAGGTGTCATCCTGATTCTGTCCTAGCGCTGCTCGACAAATATGTAAAGCGTAGCCAGGGGAACGGGGGCGGGTTCCAACGAAAATGTCGGCAGGCAACGGTGCTAGGGGCTGGTGTGCGAACCGCAAGGCGCTCGCAATGGGCAGGGGAAACGGACGCGGGCAATGTGCTGCAGGGGAGCGCAGGACGCGAAGGGTGGTGACAAGGACCAGCACGGTGCTGCCCCTGCGGCCAGACCCGGGCAAACAGGTCAGGCCCGGTCAACCGGGTGGATGTGGGAACAGATTGCCTGGGGTCCGGGCGAGCCGAAACCCCGGCCTTAATCCCTAGCCCTGCTCCGGCCGCTGGAACGTCAGCTCCGGCAGCATGGCCCAGGCGGGCGGCGGGGTTGAGACCGAGGGTTTCGCGCCCTTGGCGGACACCTGGCCAGACGCCAGACGGGCCAGGCAGGCCGCGCACAGGGTGCCGTCGGAGTCCTCAAAAAGGTGGTCCGTGCGATTGATGTGGTGCCCGCAGGCGGCGCAGCGGTGACGGATCATGTGTTCCTCCCGCGTGGCGACAGCTCACGCTGCCTGAGTTCATGCATCTTGCGTGCCCAGCAGGATTTGCCCTGGGCATCATGTATCAGAAAAATCTATTCGTGGTACTGCTGTTTTCCCTTGGCGCTGCGCGGCAATTCTGCTAAAAAATTGGCATGCAGTCATTCACAGCCTTTCCGGCAATACCGCAAAAGGTCCGGCTGACCCAGGGCGTGCGCGCCGCTGGTTGAGCCGCCAAGGTGGCTCCAGGGGACCTGGAGCGGATACTCTCTGGCCTGGTGACAGGCCAGGACGAACGCATTCTCTCCGGCCCGCGCGGCGGCAACGAGGACGCGGTGGTGGTGCGCTTTCCGCACGCCATGGCCCTGGTGCAGACCGTCGACTTCCTGACTCCCGTGGTGGACGACCCCTTTCATTTCGGCCAGATCGCCGCAGCCAACTCCCTGTCCGATGTCTACGCCGTGGGCGGCGAACCGCTGACGGCCATGAACGTGTGCTGTTTCCCGGCGCGCAGCATGCCCCCGGAGGTGCTCGGGGCCATTCTCAAGGGCGGGCTGGCCAAGATCCACGAGGCCGGGGCCATGCTCTGCGGCGGCCACAGCGTGGAGGACCCGGAGATCAAGTACGGACTGTCCGTGTCCGGCGTGGTCGACCCGGACAAGATCGCCACCAACCGCGGGCTCAAGCCCGGCGACGCGCTGCTCCTGACCAAGCCCATCGGCACCGGGGTGCTGGCCACGGCGGTGAAGGCCGGCCGGCCCGGCGCGAAAAAGTTTGAGGAGCTGCTGCTCAACTGGTGCGCCCGGCTCAACCGGGGCGGGGCCGCAGTCATCCGTGAGCTGGGCCTCAAGGCCTCCACCGATGTGACGGGCTTCGGCCTGGGCGGGCATTTGCTGGAGATGGCGCAGTCCAGCGGCGTGTGCGCACAGCTGGACCTGGGCGTGGTGCCCTTCTTCCCGGAGGCGTTGGAGCTGGCCGCGCTGGGGCTTTTGCCCGGCGGCAGCGTGTGCAACCGCAATTACTATCTGCCGCGCGCACGCCTCGGCGCCGGGCTGGAGGATCTGCGCGTGGCGCTGGTCTTCGACGCCCAGACCTCGGGCGGGCTCATCCTGGGCGTGCCGCAGGACAAGCTGGCCCAGGCCCAGGCCATGCTCCAGGCCTCGGGCGATCTGTCCGTGTGCATCGGCCGCGCCACCGAGGCCGAGCCCGGCGGACCATTCCTGTCCATCGTCTAGGGCCTGCCCATCATCTAGGACCCCACCCATCGTCTCGGACCCAGCCCATTCTCCAGGCTGCGGACAGCAAGGCCCCAGGCCTCCGGCCCTCAAGCTTCAGCAAAGTCCCATTGCCCCGGCGCCGCCCAAAGGCGGCTGCGGCGAACCTCCGGCAACCCCGCGGTCATGTTTTGTTGCGACCAGCTTGCAGAATTTCCGCCGGTATGCCATACGAGGCATGTGGTGCGGGAGTTGGCCGACGCCTTGCCCTGTCCGCCTCCAGGCCCCTTGCGCACCCGCCGCGGCTGCGGCCCGTCCCCCCGCATACGGAACAGCATACCCCCTCAAAGGCTCCAACGTCACGGAGGGTTCTTGTATGGCTGAGGCAAAATCCATCTTCACAGGCCTTTTGGCCCATGCCGGGGTCGCCGTGGACGGCCCGCACCCCTGGGACATCCACGTGCACGACGAACGCCTGTACCCGAGCGTTCTGGCCCGGAAGAACCTGGGCCTGGGCGAGGCCTACACCGCTGGCTGGTGGGACTGCGAGCGCATCGACGAGTTCTTCAACCGCATCCTGCGCAGCGGAGCGGCGGAGCGGGTCAAGGGCAGCATGCTGCTGGTGTGCTCCCTGTTCCCGGCCTACGTGCTGAATCTCCAGTCCCCGTCGCGGGCGCTGGCCGTAGCGCGGCGGCATTATGACCTGGGCAACGACCTGTTCTCGGCGTTCCTGGACCCCTATCTCCAGTACAGCTGCGCCTACTTCAAGGATACCGCCGACTTGGCCGAGGCCCAGAAGCGCAAGCTGCGCCTGATCTGCGAGAAGCTCTGCCTGCGCGAGGGCGAACGCCTGCTGGACATCGGTTGCGGCTGGGGCGGGCTGGCCCGGTTCGCGGCCGAGGAATACGGCTGCCAAGTGGTGGGCGTCAGCATCTCGCGGGAGCAGATCGCCGCAGGGCAGGAGCTCTGCGCCGGGCTGCCCGTCGAGTTCCGCTGCTGCGACTATCGCACGCTGGACGAGCCCTTTGACAAGATCGTGTCCGTGGGCATGTTCGAGCACGTGGGCTGCCGCAACTACGGCCAGTTCATGCGCACCGTGGCCCGCTGCCTTAGGCCCGGCGGGCTCTTCCTGCTGCACACCATCGGCGCCAACGTCTCGGCCCACGCCTGCGACCCCTGGATCAACAAGTACATCTTCCCCAACGGCACGCTGCCGAGCATCGCCCAGATCGCCCTGGCGGCCGAGGGGCAGCTGGTGATGGAGGACTGGCACAACCTGGGGCCGCACTATGACCCGACCCTGATGTCCTGGCTGTGCAACTTCCGGTCGGCCTGGCCAAGCCTGAAGCCGCGCTACGGCGAGGCCTTCGGCCGCATGTGGGAATATTACCTGCAGTCCTGCGCCGGGGCCTTCCGCGCCAGGGACATCCAGCTCTGGCAGATCGTTTTCAGCACCCCAGGTGCTACGCAGCCCGGCTGCCGCCTGACCTGAATCAGCTTCCGCCCCACCGGTCCACAAAAGCGGCCACGTCGAACTTCCGGCGCGCGCCGGAATAGGTCATGCTGCGCACCACTCCGAAAACCGCGCGCTCCGGCCAGGGCCGGTCGTGCACGCCGCCGATGCTCCAGGCGATGCCCGCGTAGCCATTCACGTCGCGCCCATCCAGCGACAGGCTGTCGTTCAGGCGCAGGCAGCGCTCAAGCGCCGTTGCAGCATCCGGCGACCAAAGCAGCACCTGCTTGGCCCAGTACATGCGCAAATAGCCGTGCATGTGCCCGGTGGCGATGAGTTGCCGTTGCGCCGCGTTCCACAGCGGGTCCGGGGTTGCCCCGGCTTCCAGTTCGGCGGCGCTGGTCAGGTGCGGGCGCGCATCAATCTGATGCTTGTCGAGCGTCGCCGTGGCCCAGGCCGGGAAGGCGGCGGGCGTGTCGTAGTCCGGGGTGTAGAGGCAGAAGTTCTCGGCCAGCTCGCGGCGCACAATGAGCTGCTCCAGGAAGCCGTCGCGGGCCTCAACGGAGATGTTTCTCGCCGCCAGCACGCAAAGCGCCACGCGCTGGGCCGAAAGCTGCCCGAAGTGCAGGTACGGCGACAGCAGCGACGCGGCAGGCTCCACCGGCGTGTTGCGGCCATCGGCGTAGCGCGGCAGGTTTGCTGTCAGAAAGACGTCGAGCCGGGCGCGGGCAGCGGTTTCGCCGGGCGGAAAGGCCGCTGGCGGCGGGCCAAACTCGGCGCACAGCGCGTTCCAGTCCGGGCAGGGCAGGGGCGCGGTCCAGGCAGTGGCCTGGGGGCTCAATTGGGCTGGCAGGGGCGGGAACTCCTCCAGGAATTCCGGCAGCAGGCGCTGGATCTTCGGCCTAAGCGTGCGCGCCATGTACTCGCGTTTGTCCGAGGCCGTGCGCGCAGGCACGATGTTGCGGGCGTCCACCTCGATGACCGGCACGTCCAGCCGGGGCAGGGCCTGAGCCAGCCAGGCACGTTTTGTTATTGTGGGGTCGGCGTCGGTGAGCACCAGCCCGGCACGCAGGCTGCGCACGAACTCCGGCACCTCGCGGCCCGGCTCGCCGCGCAGCAGCACGAGCGGAATGCCCAGCGCCTGGAGTTCAAGGGCTGTCTCGCGCAGGCCGTGGACCAGGAAGGCAAAATGCTCCGGCCGGGCCAGGCCGAAGCCGCGCGCCAGGCAGACCGCCACGCAAAGCGGCTGGCCGCGTTCCTGCGCCAGCGCAGCAGCATGGATGAGCGCCCAGTTGTCGGCCGCGCGCAGCTCGCGGTGCATCCAGTAGACCACCGGGCCTGGTTGCCCAGGTCTGTTGTGGATGAGGCGGGCGCGGGCTGGGTGCATGGGCTGCGCTCCGGTGTGCGGGGGGCTCTTTCGGGCCGGTTCCGGGGGTCTACCCCGGCAGGGCCGTGACCACGGCGATGGCCTTGATGCCGCGCTTTTCGCCGGTGAAGCCCAGGCCCTCCTCGGTGGTGGCCTTGACGTTCACGCAGGCTTGCGGAAGCTCCAGCAGCTGGGCGATCTGCGCGGCCATGCGCGCCTTGTGCGGTCCGAGCTTGGGCACCTGGGCGACCACGGTCAGGTCCGCGTGGGCCGGACGGTAGCCGCAGGCGCGCACGCGCCTGAGTGCCTCAGTGACGAACACGGCGCTGGGCATGTTCGCAAAGGCCTGGTCGGTGTCCGGAAAGAGCTGGCCGATGTCGCCCGCGCAGGCGACGCCCAAAAGCGCGTCGGTAAGGGCGTGCAGCAAAACGTCGCCGTCCGAGTGCGCGATGACCTGCGGCCCGCCGGGAATGGCGATGCCGCCGAGCATCATCGGCCTGGCCTGGGATTTTGTTTTGGCATCGGTTTCATTGGACGCAAGATAGCGGTGCACGTCGTAGCCCCAGCCCGTGCGCGGAGGCTTCGCCTCGTTCATGGGGGAGGAGAGCAACGCAAGGTCGGCCGGGGTGGTGATCTTCACGTTCTGCTCCTCGCCCGGGACCACGGCCACGGGATGTCCGGCGCGCTCCATGAGGGCCGCGTCGTCCGTGACCTCCCAGGCCTCGGCCTGGGCGCGCTGGTGCGCGGCCCAAAGCGGGGCCAGCAGGAAGCCCTGGGGCGTCTGCACGGCGCGCAAGACGCTGCGGTCCGGGGTGTCCTGCACGGTGTTGTCCGGGCGGACGGTCTTGATGGTGTCGGTGACGTTCAGGCCGGGGATGACGGCCACGGCACCTTTCGACAGGGGTCCGGTCGACAGGGGTTCTTCCATCAAGGCCTCGGCCACGCGGCGCACAAGTCCGGCTGTGGCGAAGGGCCGGGCCGAGTCGTGCACGAGGACGCCGTGGCAATCTCCGGGCAAGGCGGCCAGGCCCAGGCGCACGGAGTCCTGCCGGCGCGCGCCGCCAGCGCAAATGCGCCAGGGCAGGCCCAGGGGCTCGCCCGCGTCGAGCTCGGCCACCAGGGCGGACATGCGCTCCAGGTCCTGCGGCGGAAAAACGAAGACCAGGCCCTTGACCGCCTGCACGCGAGCGAACGTGCGGGCGCTGTGCCAGAACAGCGGCGCGCCGTGGAGGTCGAGGTACTGCTTGCGCACGGCCTCGCCGGTGCCTTCGGCCAAGGCCTGGGCGATACGCGAGCCGCTGCCCGCCGCGAGCAGCACGGCCCACAGGTGCAGATCAGGGTCGGGCAGATCGGAATGTTTCAGGCCTTTGGTGGTCATGGAGTACCGGCCTTCTGCTGTGCGCTGTTGAGGGGAAAAGCCGGGGGAGGATTTCGCCTCCCCCGGTGTGTCGTCGGCGTGCCGGAGCCGGACTGTAAGCCGGGTTTTGTCTCCCCCTTCGTCCCTTTCGGGGCGAGGGAGGCGACCGTCATTCCTCTAGGATGGCCGTTACCGACCACCTCAAGCAACCTACCCGAAGGCAATAGCCGGGCCAGCCTACCTTCCTATTTGGTCTTGCTCCGAGCGGGGCATGCCTAGCCGGGCGTGTCGCCACGCCCGCTGGTGGGCTCTTACCCCACCGTTTCACCCTTACCCCGCAATCCCGAAGGACTGCGTGGCGGTCTGCTTTCTGTTGCGCTTGCCGAGGATCGCTCCTCCTGGGAGTTACCCAGCGCTCTGCCCTGTGGAGCCCGGACTTTCCTCCCCGTCCCTTAGAGGGCCGCGGCGACGGTCCGTCCAACTCCGGCGTAAACCTTAATCGTGAATCGTGGGGGAATGCTCCACCCAGAAAATGATCCGCTGGCAGTTGGGGCAGCCCAGGATCTGCTTGCCCTTCTGCAACTCGTTGAACGACTGCGGTGGGATCCTGATGTGGCAGCCGCCGCAGATGCCTTCGGCCACGGGGACGATGACCGGGTGCTCGATGCGCGAGCGGATGAACTCATAGCGCCCCAGGATCGGTGGCGGCACGACCTTGCCGGCCTTGTTGCGGCGCTTGCCCAGGGAGTCCAGACGGGTCTGGGCCTTGGCCACGCGCTCGTCCAGGGTGGCCTTCTTGACGTCGTAGCCTTCCATGAGGGCGTCGATCTCCGCGGCCAGTTCCTGCATGGCGGTGTCCTGGCGGGTGAACTCCTCCATCACCGCGATGCGCTCTTCTTCGCGCAGGCGGTTCAACTTTTCCATGGAATCCATCTCGCGCATC
>MGTN01000114.1:30289-35038 GCA_001799475.1 Desulfovibrionales bacterium GWA2_65_9
TACATGGGCACCTCGTAGTGTTGCAATATTATGATGCCGTCAGACCGGAAGAAAGACTGGCCTTAGGCCAGCACCCGGTAGCTGAACGGACTCTTTCCCTCGAAAAACCGCACCTCAACGCCGGACAATGCCGGGGCGAGTTCCTGGGCGAAGAGACGCATCATCTCCTCCTCCAGGATGAAATGGCCGACATCGAAGACCAGCCCCGGCGCTTCCTGGGCCGGGTGGTGCTTCACGTCGCCGCAGATGAACACGTCCGCGCCAGCGGCAAAGGCCGCCGGGATGAGCGAGGCCCCGGAGCCCGTGGTATAGCCCACACGGCGGATCGTCGCCGGCCTCGGCCCGCACTCGGCCCAGGCGACGCCTTTCGGCCCTCCGGCAAAGGGCTTCTGCACGCTGAACAGGGCCTTTTCCAGGGCCTTGGCGAAATCCTCGTAGCTGAGCGCCTTGGGCAGCTCGCCCACCTGGCCGAAGCCGACCTTCTCCACCGGGGCTTCCAGACGGCGCACCAGGAACTCCGGACGCTGGCCGAAGATGCCCACGAGGCGCTCGGCGATGTCGTTCCAGGCGCGCTCCTCGCAGATGACGCGCACCTCGCCGGAGTTGCTCTGGGACACGGCGATGACGCCCGGAGCCTCGGACAGGGGCTGGGCCTCGCGCTCGGTGATGCGCGCTGGCGCCTGGAAAAAGACCTCGCGCGCGGGGAAGCCCTGCACGGGCTCGATGCTCGCGCAGTCCTTGAGCTTGAGGGCGCGGCCAAGCCAGAAGGCCGGGCCGCCGGGCCGGCAGTCCAGGCTGGTGTGGGCGGTGTAGAGCCAGGCCCCGGCACTCATGAACTGGCGCAGCACGTCAAGGTACTGCCCTTCTTTCGTGGGTGCCTGGGGCTTCAGGTACAGTGGATGGTGCGTGACCACGAGGTCCGCGCCCCAGGCCAGGGCGTCGGCCATGATGGCGGGCAGCGGGTCCAGGGTCACGGCGAGCCTTGTGACCTCGGGGCGGGTGCCTCCGATCTGCACGCGGGAGTTGTCCCAGTCGGCAGCCAGGGGCTCCGGGGCCAGGGAACGGACAAGATCCAATGCTTTCAGAATGTTCACGCAACCCCCTCAAAACGCGGATGCTCCCGTAGGGTTTCCCCCTGGGAGCATCTGCTATCGCCTGCACAGGTCCGGGCGGCAAGTTTCAACGTCTTCGCTGTTGCGCGTATGGTCAATGTCAGTCCTTAAGGTCAGGTCTTGGGGTCTGGCCGTGCTCGCGACCGCTGCGGTCCGACTCGCTCTCTGCGGCTGGCGTCGTCTCTCTGGTGGACCGTCGTTTCTCTGGTGGGCCAACCAGGGGTCGAACCTGGGACCATCCGGTTATGAGCCGGGGGCTCTACCAACTGAGCTATTGGCCCGTACCTGTCCGAGCAGGGTTACATAGCAGAGACCACACCCGCCGTCAAGGCGCAATACCCGGACCGGAACCTGCGGCCCGAAGCGCCCAGGCGGATTCCCTGGCGCGCCCCTAGCGGGCCTTGAGAATGCGCTCGATGAGCCCGGTGGTCGAGTAGCCGGGCAAGAGCGGCAGGCTCATGACCTGCCCGCCAGCGCCCTCCACCACGTCGCGACCGACGATGCTGTCCTTGGCCCAGTCTCCGCCCTTGACCAGCACCTGCGGCTGGACGGCGCGGATCAGTTCAAGGGGCGTGTCCTCGTCAAAAATGACCACGAAGTCCACGGCCTCCAGCCCGGCCAGCACGTAGGAGCGGGCGGCCTGGCTGTTCAGCGGGCGCTTGGGGCCCCTGGCGTCCCTCTTGATGCGCCGGACCGAGCTGTCGGAGTTGAGCCCCACGATGAGCCCGTCGCCCAGGGCCCGGGCGCGCGCCAAGAGGTCCACGTGGCCGGGATGCAGCAGGTCGAAGCAGCCGTTGGTGAACACCAGCCGGTAGCCCTTGGGCAGCACGCGGCGCATGGCCACGAAGTCCTCCAGGGTCATGAGCTTCGGATGGAAGAGATCATCTTCGTTCATTTGGTGTCCTACCCCTTTTGGCCCTTGGGCCGCAGATGTTCCGTATGTCCCATGAGCGAAAGCTCAAGCCAATCGTAGCCGAAAGTAAGGCAAGCCGCCTCGTCGTGCAACACGTCATTCTTGCGCGCCTCGGTCATGTCCAGGCGGTCCATGAGGCCGGACTGCGCCAGGAAAGGCTGGAATTCGTCGGGCTGGTACAACGCCAGACCCGCCATGCCGAGCTGCTTCTGGCCCAGGTGCTGCCCGGTGAGCACCTCAAAGGCGCGCAGGTCCTCGGCCAGGGCCATGTAGCGGTCGTTGGCCTCGTTGTAGGGCTCAAGGCCCTGGTCGTGCATCCAGGCCTGCGCGTCGAAGTCCGTCCCGGCCTCGAACCCGTGGCAGTGGGCCTCCCGGGCCATGAACACGCGCTCCACCACCTGGCCCTCCGGCCCGCGCTGGGTGGCGCGGCCAAGGGGATAGGTGCGGCAGGCCGAGGGCCGGTCCTGGTACACGGCGCAGCCCGTCTCGCGCTGGAACGGGCACTTGTGCCGGGAGTCGGCCAGCATGCGCATGTGCAGCATGGGCAGGCCCACGCCCGGCATGGCCAGCAGGTTGGCGAAAAGATTGATGAATTCGCGCGTAGTCTGGCCTGTGGTGTGGCGCAGGCGCAGGGCGTCGTAGGGCGTGAGCATGAGGTCCAGCGCCGAGCAGCAGGCACCGAAGCAGCTCACGCCGGGATGGCAGGCGAAGCGGAAGCTCTCGCCCGGCGCAAGCTCCTGGTGCTCGCTTAAGAATTGCGTGCTGCTGTCGGTCATGTGTCGGCTCCGTCCAAAATGTGCTCGCCAGGCCTGTGTTCATCCAGCAGGCGCAGGCAGCCCTGCTGCTGCGCATCCAGGCGCTCGGCCTGGGCGGCCATGTGTTTCGCGATCTCCGCGCGCGGGTGCAGGCACTGCATCTTGTAGCGGTTGCCCTGGGCATTGGCGCTGGCCGCGCTCCTGTCCTGGCCTGAACTCTGGCCCTGGCCTGCTATGCCTGAACGTTTGCGATGGCGCACCCGCAGGTGTCCCTGATACACGGCATTGGCCCCGGAATCCAGCATGCGCAGGTCGCGCTCGAAGTCATCGTACTGCGAGGGGCCGAGCGCCAGGGAGAACCCGCCGCCCGCCGCCGGGGCCGCGTCTGTCGAATCGATGAGGGCCGCGCGCCGGAACAGGTGGCAGCAGCCCGTCACCGAGGCGCACGGACTGACGAAATCGAACAGGCCCCAGTCCGGTCCCTGCAAATGCGCGTCGCACAGGCGGAAGGGGTTGGGCGTCAGGCTCTGAAAGTCCAGGTCCGGGCGGTCTTCCGCAGCATCCTGCGGGATGACCAGATGCCCGGCCACGTTCTGGAGCAGGTGCGGGGCGTGGTGGTCCACCACCTTGCAGCCGACGACCCCGGCCTGCGGGTGCTTTTTCAGCGCCGCGCCCAACCGGCCCAGCCAGTCCTGGGGCAGGTCCACGTCGTCGTCGAGATAGACCAGGGTCTCGGCAGCCTTGGCCTCGGGAGTCGCGGCCAGCCAGTTGCGGGCCGCTGGCGCGCCGATATTCACAGGCAGGGTGACGCGCAGAAGATTTTCGCCCGCGCGCGCGGCCCAGGCCGAGAGCACCTGCGGGGTCTGGTCCGTGCTGCCGTTGTCCAGCACCATGACCCGCGCGCGCCCTCCTGCGACAGACAAGTCCGAGGCGAACAGGCTCGTCAGCGTGGCCTCGAGGTCGGCGGCCTTGTTCCAGGTGTAGAGCATGATCAGCGTGGGGCCGGGCAGGGGCGCAAGCGCATGGCGCAGGCCGCTTAATGCGTCCGCCGCGACCTGGGCCAGGTTGGCCTGCCAGGGCGCGGCGCAGAGCGCGCGGAACAGGTGCGGCAGGGCCGCCTGGTCCTCGCCTGCGGCCAGCAGGGCCAGACCCGTGCGCGCAGGCGCAAAGCCCGGCCCGAAGGTGGGGCCGAAAGTCTGGCCGAGGCCAGCCAGGGCGTCCAGGCAGGCCCCTGTGTCGCCACGCAGGAAGGCCGCCTGGGCGTTGAGCGCGGCCGCAACCGGGGCCAGGGCCGGAACAGCGCCAGGGCCGTCAGCCAGCCCATCAAGGGCCGCAGCCTCCAGGGCCGCCTTGGCCTCGGGCTCCCCGGCGTAGAGCGAGAGCGCCAGGGCCTTGTCACGCCAGAACAGGGCGGCCGGGGTCTTCTTGACCTGCCCGGCCAGGAAAGCGGCCAGCTTGGCCGTGTCGCGCAGCGTGGCCAGGCGCTCAAAGTAGGCCAGCCCGCCGTCCTTGGCCTCGGGCACGCGCCAGCCTGCGGCCACGGCAGTGAGCGCCGCGCCGGAGGCCTGCGGCAGCGCCAGCTCCGGCGCGGACAAAATCTCCGTTGCCAGCGGGCCGGAGAGCGGGTTCTCGCCCCAGGCCCAGAGCAGCAGGTCCGTGGCCAGGGCGGTCAAACGCGCGCGTTCGGCCCCGGTCACGCCAGCACGTACTGCACCCAGGCACAGCGCCGCAGCCTGGGCCAGGTGCCGCCAGCCCGTGGAGGCCAGGGTCAGCCGCTGGCGCAGGGGCGCGGGCAGGGCGGACCAGGACGAGCTCAGGTGGTGCGGTGCGTGCATGGCGCGCCCTCCTGCTGCAGCTCCTGGCCGTCCGGGTCCTGAAAATCCGCCAGCATGTCGGACAAGGAACATTCCGCCGCCACCTGCCGGGCCAGGTCCTCGATGGGCAGGGGTTCGAACAGCGCCTCGCCGAA
>MGTN01000114.1:35207-35516 GCA_001799475.1 Desulfovibrionales bacterium GWA2_65_9
ATGGGAGCTGGAACATCGCGCTGGATGACCCCGGGCGCTTCGCCGCGATCGTGCCCGTGTGCGGCGCGGTGCTGGCGCCACGCGCGGTGCGCCCGACCCTGTTCGTCGAGCAGGTCGCCCAGGAAACCGATCCGTATGCGGCCATCGCCCAGCGCCTGAGAGGCACGCCGATCTGGATCTTCCACGGTGCGCTGGATGATGTAGTGCCACCGGACGACGATCGCAGACTGCACGCCGCATTCCGGAGCGCCGCTGCACGCGACGTGCGCTACACCGAGTACCCGGACGGCAACCACAATGCCTGGGACG
>MGTN01000115.1 GCA_001799475.1 Desulfovibrionales bacterium GWA2_65_9
GAGAACCTGGTCGACCTGACCCAGGGCAACCTGGGCGTGCTCATCCGGCGCACCTGGGTGGAGAAGGACCCGTACTACTACGTCATCCTGGCCGTGGCCCTGGGCACCTACTTCCTGATCAAGCAGATCATGGCCTCGCGCTGGGGCTACTACTTCGTGGCCATCCGCGAGGATCAGGACGCGGCGGAGTCGCTGGGCATCAACACCACCCTGTACAAGACCATCGCCCTGACCATCAGCGCGGTGATCACCGGGTTCACCGGCGCCTTCTACATGAACTACATGGGCTACATCGACCCGCAGATCGTCTTCTCGCTCGGCGACATCTCCATCGTCATGATCATGGTGGTCATGGTAGGCGGCGTGGCGACGTTCTACGGCCCCTGGGTCGGGGCCATGATCATGGTCATCCTGGCGGAATGGATCCGCTCCCTGCCGGTCATCGGCACGGGCTACCAGACGCTCTTCGGCGTCCTGCTCATCGTGATCATCATCTTCCTGCCCAACGGCCTGGTGGGTGACTTCCCGAAGATCAAACGACTCTTCAAGAAAGAGGTGCCAGCATAATGTCCCTGCTTGAAGTCAACTCCGTGTCCATGTTCTTCGGCGGCCTGGCCGCCCTCTCCGGCGTCAGCTTCGGCGTGGAGAAGGGCGAGATCCTGGCGCTGATCGGCCCCAACGGCGCCGGCAAGACCACCCTGTTCAACTGCGTCAACGGCTTCTACAAGCCGACGCTGGGCACGGTGAGCTTCAAGGGCCAGAAAATCTCCGGGCTTGAGCCGCACGTGGTCTGCAAGCAGGGCTTGGCGCGCACCTTCCAGGTGGTCAAGCCCTTGCAGCGCATGAGCGTGCTCGACAACGTCGTGTGCTCCGCGTTTCTGCGCACCAAGACCAGGGCCGAGGCCGTGGACCTGGCCATGGAGACCCTGGAGTTCACCGGTCTCACCAGCGAGAAGGACGTCATCTCCAAGGGGCTGCCGCTGGGCATGCGCAAGCGGCTGGAGATCGCCCGGGCCCTGGCCACCAAGCCCGAGATGATCCTGCTCGACGAGTCCTTCGCGGGCCTGAACCCGGCGGAGCTGGACGTCTCCATCGGGATCATCCAGGGCATCAAGGCCAAGGGCATCACCATCATGATCATCGAGCACCACATGAAGGTCATCATGTCCATCTCCGACCGCATCGTGGTGCTGAATTACGGGCAGAAGATCGCCGAGGGCAGTCCGGAAGAGATCCGGTCCAACCCCCTTGTTGTCGAAGCCTATCTCGGTGCGGAGGCGTAAGTGCTGGAAATCAAAAATATCAACGTCTTCTACGGCGACGTCCAGGTGCTCTGGGACGTGTCTTTCCAGGTGGAGCCCGGCGAGATCGTGGCGCTCATCGGGGCCAACGGCGCGGGCAAGTCCACAACGCTGCGCACCATCTCCGGGCTGCTGCGCCCCAAGACCGGCGAGGTCACCCTGGGCGGCCAGGCCCTGCACACCATGGAGCCCTACGACCTCATCACCCTGGGCATCGCCCACGTGCCGGAGGCGCGCAGGCTCTTCGTGGAGATGACCGTGGAGGAGAACCTGGACATGGGCTCCCTGCGCGGCCAGGCCAAGCTCAAACGCAAGGAGACCAAGGAAATGGTCTTCTCCCTGTTCCCCCGCCTGAGCGAGCGCCGCAGACAGCTGTCCGGCACGCTCTCCGGCGGCGAGCAGCAGATGCTGGCCATCGGGCGCGGCCTCATGGGCCTGCCCAGGGTCATCATGTTCGACGAACCCTCCCTCGGTCTGGCCCCGATCCTGGTGAGCGAGATCTTCGAGATCATCAAGCGCATCCGGCAGGAAGGCAAGACCGTGCTCATCGTGGAGCAGAACGTGCGGCAGACCCTGGCCATCGCGGACAGGGCCTACGTGCTGGAGACCGGCAAGGTGACCATGGCAGGCAAGGGGCAGGACATGCTCAACGACGAGCACGTCAAGGCCGCATATCTCGGCGTATAGCACAACGGAGGAATTCCCATGCTTGTGAAGGACTGGATGGCCGCGCCCGTGTTCAGCGTCGGGGCAGAGGCCAGCATTTCCGAGGTTATCAACCTCATGCGCGAGAAGAAGGTCAAGCACATTCCCGTGACCGCCGAGGGCGTGCTCCTGGGCGTCATCTCCGACCGCGACATCAAGCAGTATTCGCCCTCCAAGGGCACCAGCCTGGACATCTTCGAGCTTAACTACCTCCTGGCCAAGACCAAGGCCAGCGAGATCATGAAGTCCAAGGTGCTGACCACCTCGCCGGAGATTCCGGTGGAGGAGGCGGCCATGGAGCTTTACGACAACAACATCGGCTGCCTGCCGGTGGTGGAGAACGGCAAGCTCGTGGGCATCATCTCCGACCGCGACATGTACCGCGTCCTGGTGGAGATCACCGGCGCCAGGCGCGGCGGCGTGCGCGTCAGCCTGCCCGTGGCGGACCGCCCCGGCTCCATCCGCGAAGTGGCCGACATCATTCGCGAGCACGGCTTCCGCCTGCAGAGCATCCTCTCCTCCAATGACAAGGCCGCACCCGGCCAGCGTTACGTGGTGCTGCGGGTTTTTGGCAACGGCGATCAGGCGGCCCTGAAGAAGGAGCTTGACGCCAAGTTCCAGGGTGTGCGTTTCAAGGGCTCCTAGCCGCGCCGCGCATCGGTAATCAGGAAGACAAGCGGCGGCCCTGGGCCGCCGTTCTCTTTGCTCTGATGAGCGGGGAGGGGGCGGGCGGTTCTTGCCTGCTGGGGCGCAGTCTGTTAAGCGCCAGGATACGAATTGGCTGCCCCGGAGGCGGACCGTGCTTTGGGGAGTACCGAAAACTCTGTTCCAGAAAAAGGGGATGTCATGAAACGTTTGGTTCTGTTCGCCGTGCTGGCGCTGGTCCTGGGCGGCTGCCAGAAGGCTCCGGAGAAGGCTCCGGAGAAGGCTGCCGAGAAGCCCGTCGTTGAGGAGAAGGTTCTCGTCAACGGCATCGACGGTGGCGGCTTCCCGCCGTACGCCTTTGTCGACAAGGAAGGCAAGACCGTGGGCTTCGACGTCGAGGCCGTGGAATGGATCGGCAAGAAGATGGGCTTCAAGGTCAAGCACCAGCCCGTGGAGTGGTCGGCCATCATCCCCGCGCTGGAGGCCAAGAAGATCGACATGATCGCCTCCGGCATGAGCGCCACCGCCGAGCGCGCCCAGCGCGTCAACTTCTCCGACCCCTACTACAAGGTCACCCAGGTCCTGGTGGTCAAGGCCGACAGCAAGGCCACCCTGGAGCAGATGCTGTCTTCCAACAAGAAGATCGGCGTGCAGCGCGGCACCGTCACCGCCAAGTACCTGGAAGAGCTGGCCAAGAAGCCGGGCATGAAGTTCAAGCTCGTGCAGTATGACTCCACCGACCTGTCCATGCAGGACCTGCCCATCGGCCGCATCGACGGCTCGGGCATGGACAGCACCATCGCCAAGGAAGTCCTGAAGAAGGACGCGAAGACCAAGGTCGTCGGCACCTTTGACGCCGCCCCGGAAAACTACGGCTACGCCGTGCGCAAGGACGACGCCGAGCTGTTGAAGAAGCTCAACGACGGCCTCAAGCTGCTCATGGCCGACCCCTACTGGGTTGAGCTGAAGAAGAAGTACGACATCGACTAGTTCTTAAGCATCTGGAAATCAAACCGAAAGGCTCCGGGACAAGCGCTGGGGCCTTTCGGTCGTTTCCGGGCTGAGGGCCTGTTTCGAAAAGCGTCTTTTGCCCCCTGGGCGTCGTCGGGAAGTCGGCGCGAGCCGATTTGGGTCCAGGGCTGTCACCGCATGAGTACACCCCCTGGCCCTCAAATAGGCTCTCTCCTCGCCAGGGGACAAAATCCATCATTGGGAAACAGACCCTAGCCCAGAGCTGGCAGAAGGACGCCATGGATTTCACCGTCGCCTATACCGCCACCCGCGAGGCCCTGCCCTACATGCTGGGCGGCGTGGTCTGGACCGTGGGCCTCATCGTGGGGGCCATGCTCCTGGGGCTGGTCCTGGGCGTGCCCCTGGCCGTGCTGCACGTCTACGGCCCCTGGCCCGTGCGCCGGGCCGTGGGCGTCTACGTCTGGCTCTTCCGGGGCATCCCCATCCTGGTGCAGATGTATATTTTCTATTTCGGCCTGTTGGCCTGGCTCTCGGCCCTGCCCCTGTTCTCCGGCCTGGGGCTCGACAGCCCCTTTGTGGCCGCCGTGCTGGTGCTGGGGCTCACCTCCAGCGCCTACCAGTCGCAAATCTTCCGGGGGGCCATCCAGTCGCTCCCGCCCGGCCAGCTCAAGGCCGCCCGGGCGCTCGGCCTGACCGACCCCCAGGCCATCCGCGCCATCATCCTGCCCCAGGCCCTGCGCCTGTCCATCCCCGCCTGGAGCAACGAGTACTCCATCCTGCTCAAGGACTCGGCCCTGGCCTTCTCCATCGGCGTGGTGGAGATCATGGCGCGCATGCGCTCTGTGGCCTCGGCCACGCACGAGCCGGTGAGCATGACCTTCCTGGCGGGCATCATCTTTTTCGCCCTCACCTGGGTCGGGGTCAAGGCCCTGAACCTGCTGGAGAACAGGGTGCGCATCGCGGGCTACACCCGCCAAGGAGCCGCGTAAATCATGTCCGCCGACAACCAGACCCCCCCGGTGCTGCCGGTACCCCCCGTGCCTCCTGTGTTGGAGGCCAGAGCCCTGGGCAAGACCCTGGGCGGGAACCGCGTGCTCGACTCCGTGAGCCTGTCCCTGCCCAAGGGCTGCGTGAAGGTGCTCATCGGCCCCTCGGGCGCGGGCAAGAGCACGCTGCTGCAGTGCCTGAACTTTCTCATCCCGCCGGATTCCGGGACGATCCTTCTGGAAGGCCGGGAGGTGAACGCCAAGAGCCGCCGCGAGCTTTGCGCCCTGCGCCAGCAGGTGGGCATGATCTTCCAGGATTTCAACCTCTTCGATCACCTGAGCGCCTTTGAGAACGTGCGCGTGGCGCTGATGAAGGTCAAGGGCCTGAGCAAGCTCGACGCGGGCGAACTGGCCCTGGCCGAGC
>MGTN01000116.1:0-1714 GCA_001799475.1 Desulfovibrionales bacterium GWA2_65_9
TTCGCCGACCTTCTGGCCGAGCGGCTCCAGGCGCGGGGTATTGAGGTCCGAACCGCCTACGACGGCGAGGAGGCCCTGCGCCTGGCCGCCGGGTTTGATATCGACGTGGCCGTGCTCGATGTGAACCTGCCGGGCATGAACGGGCTGGCCCTGCTGCGCGAGCTGAAGCTCGTGCGGCCCCAGGCCGAGGCCCTCATGCTCACCGGCCAGAACGATCTGGCCACCGCCGTGGCGGGTATGAAGCTCGGCGCCACGGACTACCTCGTCAAACCTGTGCCTATTGAACGGCTGGTGGAAGCCATCGCCCGCGCCCAGGACCGCCGCCAGGAGCGCCAGGAAGGCCTGCGCATGGCCGAGACGGCCAAGATGGCGGCGCTGGGCCACATGGCCGAGGGGGTGGCCCACGAGATCAACAACCCCGTCAATGTCATGGTCTCCCTGGCCGGGTGGATGGACGACCTGGTGGCCGACCTGGCCGATCACCTCACCGAGTTCCCGGCCGATCACCTCGAAAACACGCCAGAGGCCAGCGCTGGCGCTGTCTCCAACACGCTGGCCGAACTCTCCCAGAGCGCGGCCAAGCTCCATGAGCACGGCCTACGCGTAAAGCAGCTCACAGCCAAGCTACTCTGCCTGTGCCACCAGTCCAGTCCCGCCCCCAAGAGCGCCTCTGGCGCCCGGCCAGCCGACGGCCCCGCCCCGGAACCCGATCTGGCCGAGCAGGCTGACCTGGCCCCCCTGCTCACAGGTTTGTTGGCCGAACGGGAGCCCCGCATCGCCGAGGCGCACATCAAGGCCTTCCTGGACCTCGCGCCCGCCCTACCCACCCTGAACGTGCCCCAGGTGGCCCTGCCGGGCGCCAACCTGGGCACAGCCCTGGGCAACATCCTGGACAACGCCCTGGATGCCATGACCTTTGGCGGCGACCTTAATGTCTCCACCCGCGCCGAGGCGGGCGAACTGGTCATCGAGATCAGGGACACCGGGCACGGCATCAGCCCGGCACACCTGCCGCGCATCTTCGAGCCCTTCTTCTCCACCAAGGATGTGGGCCAGGGCACGGGCCTCGGCCTGTCCGTCAGCTACGGCATCATCAAGGGCCTGGGCGGCGACATCCTCGTGGACAGCCGCCTGGGGCACGGCACCAGGGTCATCGTGCGCCTGCCCGTGGCCCAGGCCTTGAGCCTCGCCCCGCCCCCGCACTGAGCCCAGCCAGTTACGAAACGCCGAGACGCTTTCCGGTCAGGATGAAACCGTCCCTGCGGCATTGCTGCGGGGACTATTTGCCGGCGTTCAGAAAGGCCAGGCGGGCCAGGCGGATGCGTCCCAGCATGCGCGAAAGATCATCAAAGGAGAAGGGCTTGGCCAAGTAATCGTCCATGCCCGCGGCCAGGAAGCGCTCGCGGTCGCCGCTCATGGCAAAGGCCGTGAGCGCGATGACGGGAATGTCTGCGCAGTCCCGGAACTCCGGCTGGGTGCGGATGGCCTGGGTGACCTCCAAGCCGCTCATGCCCGGCATCTGGATATCCATGAGGACGCAGTCGAACGTCCCTGCACGCAAGGCGGCCAGGGCGGCCTCCCCGCTCCCGGCGCAGGTCACCACGATGCCCTGCCGCTCAAGGCCGGTGCGCAGGGCCAGCTGGTTGATCTCCTCATCCTCCACGAGCAGCACCCGCAGTCCGGCCAGGGAGGGTATCTCGGCCAAGGCGGCGGG
>MGTN01000116.1:1738-5806 GCA_001799475.1 Desulfovibrionales bacterium GWA2_65_9
CCCCCTGATGGCTGCGGTTGAGCGAGCCCTCCACCTGGGTGAACATCTGGAAGGTCTGGTCAAGCATCTCCTTCGGGATGCCCACGCCGGTGTCCGAAACCACGAACAGCACCCGGCACTGTGTTTCCGAAGGCGGTCCCAGGAGCTCCACCTCGACCACGATCTGTCCGGACGGCGTGAACTTCACGGCATTGCCCACGAGGTTGAAGAGCACTTGGCGCAGCCTGTGCTCGTCGCCCAGGAGCCATCTCGGCAGGTCCGCGCCCGGACGCAGGCGCAAGCCCACGCCCTTCTGCCCGGCCGGGAGCCGGTAGAGCGTCTCCACGGACTCCAAGATGTCGGCCAGGACAAAAGGCTTCCGCTCCAGCGCAAACTTGCGGGCCTCAATGCGTGAGAGATCCAGGATGTCGCCGAGCAGGCTGGTCAGCCGCTGGCTGGAGTGGATGGCCGCCTGGGCGTAGCGCTTCTGGTCCTCGGCCAGGGGCGAGTCGTTCAGCAGTTGGATCATGCCCACGATGCCGTTCAGAGGCGTGCGGATCTCGTGGCTCATGTTGGCCAGAAACTCACTCTTGGCGCGGTTGGCCGCATCGGCGGCGTCCTTGGCCTGGGTCAGGGCCTCCTCGGCCCGCTTGCGCTCGGAAATGTCGCGGAAGATGCCCTCCACGCCCAGGATGTTGCCCACCTTGTCGCGGTAGAAAGAGCTGGTGGTGGCCACAAGAAGCGGAGAGCCGTCCTTGCGCAGGAGGGTCACCTCGTAGTCGTTCAACACGCCCTCGGCCCGCAACCGTTCCAGAAACAGCTGGCGCTCCGCAGGGACAGCATAGAAGTCTTCGGCCAAACGCCCCAGCAGCTCGTCCAGGGAATCGTAGCCTAAGAGCCTCAGGACCGAGGGGCTGAACATGACCAGGCGGCCCTTGGCATCGGTGCGGTAGTAAGTGTCCTGCATGTTCTGGATCACGGAGCGGTAGCGCTCCTCGCTCTGGCGCAGGTCGCGCAGGAAGAGCAGGCTGTTCAGGGCGTCCTGGATGCGGCCGCCCATGGCCTTGAACAGCTCCTTTTCCTGCACGGTCCAATGGCGCACGCGGGAGCATTGGTGCACGCCCAGCACCCAGGGCTTGTCCAGCTTCGGATACACGCCGAGGAGGAGCTGTGACTTGACGGAATAGGGCTTGTTCGTCTCCTCAGGCATGGCCAAATCCCCGCCAGGGCCAAAGCTTATGGGCCGGGGAGAACCAAGGACAGCCGTGATGACGTCTCGCACCTCCTGCACCATGGGGAATTCCGTGCCCAGGGCGTGCGCCCCCGGATATCCCGGTCGCGTGCGCTCCATGGGAATGTGCCACGTTGGGGCGGTGGCATCGCCAGGATAGAAGAGCCAGGCCCGGTCAACGTCCAGAACGTCCAGGATGAGGTCCAGGGCCTCTTCCATCATCGCGTCCAGGTCCGGGGCCTTGCGCAGAGCCTGATCGAGACGGTCCAGGGTCTCCAGGAAGGCGACATTCTCCTTGAGAACTTCCTCAGAGAGTTTGCGCTCGGTGATGTCCGTGTGGGTCCCGGCGAGCCTGGCGGGCGCGCCCGAAGAACTCCGGTCCACCACCCTGCTGCGGGTGAGAATCCACTTCCACTCGCCGGACTTGGCGCGCATGCGGATCTCGAAGACGTTGGTCTCCGAGTCGTGCAGGGAGGTCGTGACGGCGTAATTTATGGCGGCGAGGTCGTCCGGGTGCAGCAGCCTGGAGAAGCTCTCGTAGTTGGCAGGGAACTCGCCGGGCTCATAGCCGAGCATGGTGTAGTAGCGCGGGCTGAAGTAGGCCTCGCCGGTGTCCAGCCGCCAGTCCCAGAGCCCGTCGTTGGCGGCGTCCAGCGCCAATTGCAGGCGTTCCCGGCTCTCAAACAGGGCCTCCTCGGCCTTTTTCCGCTCGGTGATGTCGCGGGCCACCCAGATGACACTGGTGGGGGAGAGCGGGGAAACATTGCCAGCGAACCAGCATTCCTTGTCGCCAATGACCATGTGGTAGTCTGTGGAGACGGTGGTCCTGGCCTTCAGGGCCTGGCGGATGATGCCGATGAAATAATCGGCCTGTTCCGGGGGGAACACTTCCGACACGCTGCGGCCCAGAAGTTCGGCAGGAGGCCTGTACAGGCGGTCGACGTTCGTCGGGGCGATCTCCAGATAGCGGCCCTGGTCGTCAAGGATCAGGATGATGTCCGTCATGGAGGAGAACAGGGAGCGCAGGGTGTTCTCCGAGGCCTTCAGTGCCTCCTCGGCCTCTTTGCGGTCGCTGATGTCCCGGCAGGAGACGAGGATGTGCTCCCGCCCCAGCACCAGCGCCCGGCGGATGGACACCTCGATCCAGAACAGGCGGCCATCCCGGCGCTTGGCCAGCCACTCGGCCACCTGGGGCGTCCCCTCGTAGGCCTTGCGCATGAGGTCCATGGCGTGGGCCTGGTCATAGGGGGCGGTCCCGGAGCTTGTGGCCTCCACCGGGAGGCTCAGCATCTCCTCGCGGGAATAGCCGAATACATCGCAGGTCCGCTGGTTCACGTCCACGACGCGCCCGTCCGGCCAGGTGTGGATGAAGATAAGGTCGCTCACGGAGTTGAAGATGGTGCGGAAACGCTCCTCGCTTGTCCGCAGTTCGCCCAGCGTGACGTTGAGTTCCGCAGTCTTGGCCCGCACCCTGCGCCGCAGGGTGATGATGAAGAAGGCCAAAACCAGGGCCAGGGCCACGATGCCGCCGACAACGGTGAACACGAGGCGCAGATTCAGCCTGCTGGCGATGGGCGCGCCCAGCCATTTTTCCTCGATGGCCTTGCCCTCGCTGGCCGGGATGGCGGCAAAGCCGCGCTCAACGAGCTCCAGCAGCCCGGTGTCGCCCTTCCTGACAGCCCGGTGGAAGGCCCCGGAATAGAGCACAAAGGCCTGCCGGAACTCGCTCTCCAGGTCATACTTGTACATGTAGTACAGGGCTGGCGGGGCATCGATGGAGAACACGCGGATGTCGCCCATGCGCGCGGCGTCGATGATGGCCTTGTAACTGTCGTACTCCTTGAGGGAATGGATGCCGTAGCGCCCAAGCACGTCGATGACCGCGTCCCCGGCCTTCACGCCGACGGTGAAGCCGCGCAGGGACTGGACGTCGCTGATGCCGCCCAGGCTTTTGTGGAAAAACACGGGCACGTCGAGATTGGCGTAGGACTTGGTGAAATCGTAGCTCTTGGCCCGCTCTTCGTTGAGAAAAATGGTGTCGATGACGTCGGCTTTGCCTGCCTGCATGAACTGCTTGGCCTGTTCCCAGTCCATGGCCACCAGGTTCACGCGCACGCCCGTGGCCTTTTCCCAGGCCTTCCACTGGTCCACCAGGATGCCCTGGATTTGCCCCTCGTCACTGCGGAAGATGTACGGCGGGTAGTTGTCGTCGCAAACCACGGTGATGGATGCGGGGCGCTCCCATCCGTTGGGTTCCTGGTCCGCGCGGGCAGGCGGCAGGCCGCACAGCACGACCAGCAGGGCGAAAGCGATGGCCGCCATCCAGAGGCGGCAACGCACAAGATTCTTCACAGGGCTGCGGCGCACGCAGTCAGCCCGCCTGTATCGCACAGCTTTTCATGCCAGAATGGTAGCTTATCAAGCAGGCCAGGGGCAAGAAGAATCATCAGAGGACGCTACGCAGCCCGACCGGGCCTACGTAAAAGCCCCCGGCACTTGAGCGGCGCCGGGGGCTTCATTTGTTTGAACAAGGCTGTGGAATCTGCCGGGTCATTCGCCCAGGTAAGCCTTGCGGATGTCCGGGTTGGAGAGAAGCGCACTGGCCTCGTCCTCCATGATGACGTTGCCGGTCTCCAGCACATAGCCCCGGGTGGAGGCCTGGAGCGCCAGGTTGGCGTTCTGCTCCACCAGGACCACGGTGACGCCGTCGGCCTCGTTGATCTCGCGGATGATGCGGAAGATCTGCTGCACGATGAGCGGGGCCAGCCCCAGGCTCGGCTCGTCCAGCAGCAGCAGGCGCGGGCGGCTCATGAGCGCGCGGCCCATGGCCAGCATCTGCTGCTCACCGCCGGACAGGG
>MGTN01000116.1:5846-10510 GCA_001799475.1 Desulfovibrionales bacterium GWA2_65_9
GGTCCGCCGCGGTGCCGTCGATGCGCACGCCGTCGTAAAGGATCTCGCCGCCGGTGAGCGGCAGCACTCCGCTGATGCTCATGAGCGTGGTGGACTTGCCCGCCCCGTTCGCTCCGATGATGCTGACCACCTCGCCGGGATAGACCGTCAGCGAGATGTCCTTGATGGCCTTGATGCGGCCATAAGCGGCCGAGACGTTCTTCAGTTCGAGGATGGGTTGCCTGGTCATGGCCTAGTCCCTCTCCTCGCTGCGCGCGCCCATGCGCTTGGCGGGCCACAGGCCCTTGGGCCGGAAAAGCATCATCATGGCCATGACCCCGCCGAAAACGAACATGCGGTACAGCTCGAAGCCACGGAAGATCTCGGGCAGGGCGATGAGCGCCAGCGCCCCCAGGATCACGCCGGGGATGGAGCCCATGCCGCCCAGCACCACCATGGCCAGCACCATGGCCGACTCAATGAAGGTGAAGGACTCGGGGCTGACGAAGCGCATGCGCGCGGCGAAGAAGGCCCCGGCCAGCCCGCCGAAGACCGCGCCCATGGCATAGGCCAGGAGCTTGATGCCCAGCGTGTTTACGCCCATGAGCTCGGCTGCGGTCTGGTCCTCGCGCACGGCCTCGAAGGCGCGCCCGATGCGCGAGTGATTGATGCGGTACACAGCCACAATGGTGCACACGGCCAAGCCCAGGATCACGTAGTAGAACTGCTCCAGGCTCCCGAGCCAGATGTGCTCGATCTTGCCGTCCTGCCACCAGTACGCGCCCGGGGGCTTGATGCCCAGGATGCCGTTGGGGCCGTTGGTCAGGCTCATCCAGTTGTTTAAAATGATGCGCACGATCTCACCAAAGCCCAGGGTGACGATGGCCAGGTAGTCGCCGCGCATGCGCAGGGTGGGGTAGCCGATGATGCACCCGGCCACGGCCGAAAAGGCCCCGGCGATGGGCAGGCAGAGCCAGAAGGACAGCCCGAAGTGCACGGACAGAAGCGCGTAGGTGTACGCGCCCACGCCGTAGAAGGCGATGTAGCCCAGGTCCAGGAGACCGGCCATGCCCACGACCACGTTGAGGCCCAGGCCCAGGCAGATGTACACCAGCACGCTGATGGCCACGTCGTGGGCGTAGCGCTCGGTGACGAGCGGGAAGGCCACGGCGCAGGCGAAGGCGAGGACCAGCCAGAGCCGCGTGGGCACCCGGTCCGTGGCCTTGCCCAGGGCCTTGGACACGGCCTCGGCCGGGCGGGACACGAAGTCGAAGACCCCGCGCTGCTTGAGCTGCCACAGAACCAGCAGGATGGCTGAAATCGCAGCCAGCTTGGCCCAGATGGCGGCGCTCGTGGCGAACTCCAGCCCCCCGGGCTTGATGCCGATGAGCGGCCACAGGAGCACATAAAGCCAGAGCATGGCCACGGCATAGCCGAGCCAGAGCTTCCTAGACGCGGGTGTCGTCAACGTTCTCTCCCATGATGCCGGTGGGCATGAAATAGAGCACCCCGATGAGGATGATGAAGGCGAACACGTCTTTGTATTCGCTGGAGATGTACCCTGCGGCGAAGACCTCGATCATGCCGATGAGCAGCCCGCCGAGCATGGCCCCGGTGATGTTGCCGATGCCGCCCAACACTGCGGCGGAGAAGGCCTTCACGCCGAGCACGAAGCCCATGTCGTAGCGCACGCTGCCGTAGTACATGCCGACCATGATGCCTGCCGCGCAGGCCAGGGCCGCGCCGATGGCGAAGGTCAGGCTGATGATGCGGCTGGCGTTGATGCCGACCAGCGCGCTCATGGTCTTGTCCTGGGCCGTGGCGCGCATGGCCTTGCCAATGCGGGTCTTGAAGACGAGGGTGTTCAGGCCCACGAGCAGGGCCACGGTGATGCCGACGATGACGATCTGCATGTAGGAGACCATGGCTCCGCCGATCTCGAAGCCGCCCTGGACCATCTCGCCGGGGTAGGCGCGGTCGTACACGCCCTGGGTCAGCATGAGGCCGTTTTGCAGAAAAATGGACATGCCGAGCGCGGAGAGCAGCACGGACAGCCGGGAGGAGGAGCGCAGGGGCTTGTAGACCAGCTTCTCCACGGCCATGGCCAGGAGCGCGCAGTAGCCCATGGCCAGCACCAGGGCCACGCCCAGGCAGACAAAGGGCGGGTAGCCCTGGGCCACCATCCAGCTGATGAGGATGACCCCCATGTAGCCGCCAGCGGCAAAGATCTCGCCATGGGCGAAGTTGATGAGCTGGATGATGCCGTAGACCATGGTATAGCCAAGGGCCACCAGGGCGTAGACCCCGCCCAGGGTGATGCCGTTGACCAACTGCTGGAGAAAAACTTCCACGTGCTGCGCCTTATGAAAAGCGGGGGCCAGAGAGGCCCCCGCCAGTGCTTTCGATGCGTGCGGGACGGTCTACTTCTTGTAAAGCTGGCCGTTCTCGGGGTTCCAGAAGTTCTCGAACTTGCCGTCCTTGACCACCTGGATCACGTAGTTGGAGCCGGAATCGCCGTTCTCCTTGTACTTGATCTGCTTGGAGGCGCCGGCGAAGTCGAGCTTCATGAGCTCGGCCTTGACCTTCTCGGGGTCGGTTCCGCCTGCGGCCTTGACGGCCTTCAGGTAGGCCACGGCGGAGTCGTAGGCGTACGCGGAATAGGCGCCGGGCTCGCCGAGCTTCTTGTAGGCGTCGGCGAACTTCTTGTAGGACGGGGTCTCCTTGTCGGTATAGCCGAAGGTCAAATACACGCCCTCGGCGTCCTTCTTGGCCAGCTCCATCAGCTGCGGATGGTACACGGCGTCCTGGGCCAGGATCTTGGTCTTGATGCCCATGCGGGCGATCTGGATGAGCATGGGGGCAGCGGCGGCGGAGTTCTGCAGGCTGACGTAGAAGACGTCGGGCTTGGCGGCCTTGACCTTGGTCAGCACGGCGGAGAAGTCCTTGTCGCCCTGGTTCACGTGCTCGTGGCCCAGCACCTTCAGGTTGGCGCCAGCGCAGAGCTTCTCGACGTTGTCGGCCAGGCCCTGGGAGTAGGTGGTCTTGTCGTCCACGATGTAGACGGCCTTGGCCTTCAGCTGGTCGGTCATGAACTTCACGGCGGCCTTGCTCTGGTCGTCGTCACGGCCGCAGGTGCGGTACATGAACTTGTGCCCGCTCTCGGTGACCTTCTCGTTGGTGGAGGCCGGGGTGATCATGAAAATCTTGGCGGCCATAAGCGGCTCCGCAGCCGGGATGGTGGCGCTGGAGCAGTACGCGCCGATGACGGCAGTGACCTTCTCGTTGATCAGCTTGTTGGCGGCGGCCACGGCCTGGCGCGGGTCGCAGGCGTCGTCCTCGGCCTGCAGGGTCACGGGGCCCAGCGCGCCCATCTCGGGGTTCATGACCTCGATGGCGGCGAGCACGCCGTTCTTGATGTCGTTGCCGTCAGCGGCGTACTGGCCGGTCAGGGGTCCCAGGCTGCCAATCTTGATGCCCGCGGCCTTGGGCGCCTCGGCCTTCTTTTCATCCTTCTTCTCGCCGCCGCAGCCAATGGCCACGAACGAAACGAGGAGCAGCAAGGACAGGAAATACAACGCGCGTTTCATCTCATCTTCCCCCTGGTTGTTGATTTTAACCGTGACCCAGATATGCCTCAATCACCCGGGGGTCGCGCTGAATCTCCTCAGGCCGGCCCTCGGCGATCATAACACCGTGATCCAAAACAACGATACTGCGGCAGATGCCCATGACAACCTTCATATCGTGCTCAACCATAAGAATGCTGATGCCGAGCGCACTGATGCGCCCGATGGTATGCATGAGTTCCCGGCTCTCGGCCGGGTTCAGGCCCGCTGCGGGCTCGTCCAGAAGCAGCGTCTGCGGCTCGCTGGCCAAGGCGCGAGCGATCTCCAGCCTGCGTTGCAGGCCATAGGCCAGGTTCGAGGCCACCTCGCCCGCAAAGTCCGCCAGGCCCATGAACGAGAGGGCCTGCATGGCCTTCTCGCGGATGCGCCCCTCCTCCCGCTTCTGGGTCCGGGTGCGCAGAATGGCCCCGAACACGCCCTCGCGGGTGCGGCTGTGCTGGGCCACCATGACGTTTTCCAAGGCTGTCATATTCTGGAACAGCCGGATGTTCTGGAAGGTGCGGGCCACGCCGAGCGCCAGGATCTTGTGCGGCCGCAGGGCCTTGAGCGGCCTGCCGTCGTAGCTCACCTGCCCGGACGAGGTCTGGTACACGCCGGTGATGACGTTGAAAACCGTGGTCTTGCCAGCGCCATTGGGACCGATGAGGCCCACGATGTCGCCCTCGCTCACGCGAAAGGAGACATCCGTGAGCGCCTGCAATCCGCCGAAGCGCACGCTGATGTCGGAAAGTTCCAAAATTGCCATAAGTGCCGAGGACTATACAGAACCCCGGCGAATAAAATCAAGCTCGAAGATGGAGGAAATGCGTGGCGCATGGGCTTAGCCCATGATGGACGTGATTTTTCAGGCGTAGACGACGTCGGCGCAGAACATTATTCGGCGCAGGCCAACCCAGTCCGGACCTTCGAAGCACACACACTTGCCGGTCGGCGGATTTCCGGCTAAGAGACTTTTTTAACACCACACCAGAAAAGAGACTCCATGACCGACAGACCCATCAAATTCGACCGCAATGCCGAGTCCAAGCCCAGGCTTTCACCACTTGAGGATCTCCTCGA
>MGTN01000116.1:10563-10666 GCA_001799475.1 Desulfovibrionales bacterium GWA2_65_9
GCGCGGCCAAGGGACGGCAAGTCCTGGACCGCGACCTGGAGAAGCAGCTGCGCCTGGGTTTCGACCTGGCCGCCAAACAGCAGGACCTGGACCCGCGCCTGGC
>MGTN01000117.1:0-4689 GCA_001799475.1 Desulfovibrionales bacterium GWA2_65_9
CAACCGGACAATGTGCGCGTGCTGGCGCGCTACGCTGGCCTGGGCGCGGACTTCTGGGTGGCGGACCTGAACCTGGCGCTCCTGCCCGAGGGCACGCTCAGCGACTGGGAGAACCTCTACGGCCTGCAGATCCGCCCGGATTTTTTACAAGGCCGCCCGGCGGTCATCACCGGGAACTTTGGCGCAGGCCGCTACGTCCTGTCCTATCCGCACCTGGAAACGCCGGACTCGCCTGCGGCCAACGCCTGGTTTGCGCATCTGCTGCGCGAGTTGACGGGCGAGGCAACTGGGTCGGACGGGCCTGCCCCGGCTCCATCAGCCCCGGCACCCAGCGCAAGCACCATCCCGCCCTGGCACGTGGGCCAGCCCCCTGCGGACGGCGAACCGCGCTGGCCGCAATGGAAAGACCCGGCGCTGCTCCGGGCCAAGGCCGCGCTCGAAAAGGCCATTGCCGTGGGCGAGAGCCACCTGCTGCTGTTCTGGCGCAGCCCGTGGCTGCTGGGCTGGCGGCGCGGGCTGCCCGGGCCGGGCATCAACAGCGTGTACGCGCTGGTATGCGAGGCGCTCTCTGCCGCGCCCCCAACAGCGGGCAGCGCCACTGCGGCCTACTGGGCCGAGCACGCCGCCGAGTTCGCGCGCCTGGCCGAGCTGTTCTGCTCCGGGCTGTCCGGGCTGCTCCTGGCCGAGCGGCTGGACATGACCGTGCGCGCGACGGATTCCGACCAGGCCTTTACGGCCAGCCTGCGCGAGACTCGGCGGGCGCTCTTCGGCACGGCCCCGGCCATCGGCGGGCTGTGCGGGGAGCTCTTGGGGATGCTGGAGGAGTTGTGCGGGGGGTTGTGGGGGGAGGCAGATTGAGGGCATTGCCTTATGAAACGAACATCGCATACTTTTTAATACCTTGAGCGTCATTCATACGCCCTATACGCTTGACCGAACAATACGCAAAGTATATATATTGAGCAGTAACCTATTCCGTCAATTTCTATGTGGCACGTAATGCGAGCAATTAACCGCTTCGCACCGAAATGGAGTTCTTAGCCATGATTAGTGAGACAACATTTGACGAATACTGGAACAGGGTAATACCACGACTAATTAATGAAGACGTTTGGCTTATTGACCCACTGGCCTCATACCAGACCGGTGCAATGATTGTCATTGAGAACTATCGTGGCGAAGCGTCGTCATTCAAAGACAATATTAGTGAACGGTCGATATCAGCAATAAAGGCTGAACATGCCTCTCTCCATATGCGAAAGGCAAACTCGGATACTTTTATTAGCGCGCATAGGCAATTAGCTCACCCATGGAAGGTCGGCATAGAACTTACAGGGAAATGTAATTTCAAATGCATACATTGTTACGCAAAGCCACTAAGAGCCATACACGACCAGCCATCAGATACAATATACAAACTTCTTGACTGGCTACACGATTCTGGCGTGTTGTTTGTATGGTTTACTGGTGGTGAGTGCACTTTCAGGAATGACTTCAATGAAATATATGTTTACGCAAAGAATAAGGGCTTTATAGTCTCTATACTCACGAACGGCTCAATGTTAGAACGTTCAATCAATATACTTCTAAAATATCCCCCAAAAATGGTAAAAGTAAGCCAATATGGGGCTACGCGAACAGACTACCTTAAAATGACTGGGAGCAGTGACAACTTCGAATTATTTACTAAAGGGATAGCATTACTTCAGCAGAATGGCATTAACTACTCGATCCAAACAGTTATCACCAAAGTTAACTGCGACTCTACTGAGGCGATGGCATCCTTTTGCGAGAGCATTGGCGCGAAACAACGTAAAATCGTACAAATGCAACCAAGACTTGGCGGTGCGTACGATACAAAAGAGTGTGAGGCTGAAGGGACAATATACGATAATGAGATACTGTCTGATGACTACAAAGAATTTATTCGTGACACGTATGCGCAGAGAAAGCCTCACTTAAATTGGTCAATCCAAAATGGGATTGGCCTTTGCTCTGCGGGGTTAACAGAATGCTTCATTTCTGTAGACCTCAGAATATGTCTTTGCATTATGGTGCGTGACAGAAGTGTAAAATGTGATTTGTCAAAATCATTTAATGTGATGTTTTCAAAGCTCACCATTCTGCGGCAAGAATCGTTACAACTTGATACAGAATGCAAAAGCTGTGAAGCTCTTGGCATATGTAGCACATGCTCATACTTTAAGGATATATACAGAGCGCACAATCGTCTTAAGCATATATGCTCAGAGAAGAAAACACTTTTCAACGCAGTAATAGGAAAGGAGGTGAATGCACAATGAACGAAGTAACCGAAACCAAGCGAGAGAGCGTGGAAGACATCGTGGTGAAGGTCATTGCTATCGAGGAACTCGAGAACAGCAAAGGATGCACGGTTTGTGGCGTTGATGGAAAAGGCTACTAACTAGTAGATTCGACATGGCATCGCACAAAAAAACAAAAGCCCCCGCCTCATTCCTGAGCCGGGGGCTTTCTCAACGTAAATTCTTTTTAGTAGCGGCGGGGCGGGCGTGGGGCGCGCTCCTTGGCCTCGTTGACGCGCAGGGTGCGGCCACCAAAGTCTTTGCCGTCCAGGGCCTCAATGGCCTTGGCGGCGCCTGCGTCCTCCATCTCCACGAAGCCGAACCCACGGAAGCGGCCGGTCTCGCGGTCCATGACGAACTTGACCACCTGCACTTCGCCGTGAACGGCAAACAGGTCACGAATCTCATCTTCCTTGGCGCTGAAAGGCAAATTGCCAACATAAATGGACTTCATCGCTTCCTACTCCTCATGGAATACACAGGGAACCCGCCTTGTCCCGTCCGCCTGCGGCTCACCCAAAGTCGCGCGCGACGCTCCAAGCATGCCTTGACCTATTGCCGCAGTATCCCAGGCAAATAAAAACAGCAAGGGAAATTAGGCAAAATAGCATGCCCTCGCAAAAAATAAATCCGCTGTGCTGTATTTTGTGCCAAACCCTGCGCCAAACCCTGCTCCGGGCCTTGCGCCAAGCCTTGTCTCGGACCCTGCGCCCCAGGCCCTCAGCCCTTGCGCCGCAACAGTGTCCCGCTGCCGCCCCAGGGGAACGGCTCCGGCGCATGGCCCGAGGTGATGCCCGCCCCAATTTTTGGCGCGCTGTCCAGCAGGTCCAAGAGCTGGCTCTTCTTCTCGATTTCCAGCTCGGTGCGCGGCGTGGGCGAGGCCAGAAACGGGTCGCGTTCCGGAAACGCGCTCTGCGGCAGCAGCATCTTGTCGGCCCCGGCAGACAGCGCGTCCTGGGCCTTCTGGGCCAGCTCCGGCAGCAGGCCTGGGTTGTCGTCGCTGCCGTCGCCCAGCAGCGTCGTGCGCACGGACTGCGGGTTGGCGGTCAGCGCCTGCACAAAGCCGTCGGCCTGGAGCCAGAGCAGCTTGTCCTTGCCGCTCTCGGCCAGGCCCAGGCTGTTCAGGTCCAGGGCGCGGTCGCTGACGGGCTTGCGCCAGTCCTCGGCAAGGCCATTGCTGTGCAGAGGGACGCGCAGCAGGTCGGCGTTCTTGGTCAGCAGGCCGCGCAGGTCGTTGTAGGCCGTGACAACGTCCGACAGGCCCTGGGACAGGAGGCCCAGCGGCGCGAGCACGGAGACCGGCACAACCTCGCCAAAGGTGCCGGACTGGTCCAGCGCCACCCGGCCCTGGTCGGCAATGTACGCACCCGGCGTGCGCGTGCGGTCGAGCCCGTCGATGACCATGCGCCCGTCGCTGCCGGGCTGGGCCGTCACGTTCAGGCCCATGGCCGAGAGGATGTTCGCCGTCTCGCCCGCGTTGTCGCCGCCGGAGAGCGTGAGCCGCCAGCCGGGCTTGGGGTCGTTCAGCCGGATTTCCAGGCCGGTGGCGTCAACCACCTCGTGCCGCTCGTCGGTTGTCGAGTCCCAGACGCGCTTGGCCGACACCAGCTCCGAGACCATGGACGGGCTGGCCGAGCCGAAGGTGTTCTTCATGAGCGAGAGCACGTCGCCCCAGGTGTCCCCGGCGCTGACGGTGATGTCCACGCTGCCCGAGAGCACGCTGCCCGAGGCCGGGCCAACGGCGTAGGCCACAGTATAGGTGCCTGGGGCGATGGTGGTGGCGGCCTCGGTGTCGTAGCCGCCGGTGCGGAAGGTCGTTGGCCGCGCCACGGACAGGCTGGTGAGCTGGTGCGTGCCGGTCTCGGCCGGGGCCATGGGCGTCGAGGTGGCCGAGAGCTTGAGCGCCGCGGCCAGGTGCCCGGAGGTGTCGCTAAGGGTGGGGGTCTGCTCTGCACGGGTGCGGTTCACGCTGAGCGCCAGAAAGCTCCCGGTGGGGATGACCCCCGGCCCAAGGTTGCCGGAGCTGGTCTGGCTGCGCACTGCCGCGTCCACCTGCAGGGTGGAGCCGTTGACGGCGTCGGCCACGGCCTGGAGCACGTCGGCGTTGGAATCCCCTGCAGCCACGGTGACGGACAGCTTGTCCGTCTGGCCCCCGAAGCCGAGGTTCATGGTGTAGGTGCCCGCGTCCAGGCTGGTTGGCGTGCTGGCCGTGAACCCGCGTGAGAGGAACTTGTCCTCCTGCAGAAAGCTGGACGCGTCCGGCAGGGTCACGCCGAGATCGGCCCTGCTTGAGGCTGGCTGCACGGCCAGGCGCGACTGCGTGGCAAAGGGGATGCCCTCGGTGGGCCAGGCAAAGGAGGAGGCC
>MGTN01000117.1:4704-7783 GCA_001799475.1 Desulfovibrionales bacterium GWA2_65_9
TTGACCGTCAGTCCGCAGGCCCCCGTTCAGACCCGTCAGGTCCGCAATAGCCGCTGTCGGCCATTTGATGCTCGTCATGGGCCGTGTCCTGGCCGCGCGCCGCTTCGCCTGCAGATCCCTGCTCAGGATAGAAGACGCGCTCCATGCACAGGCCCCAGGGCGGGGCTGTGGGCAGGGAGTGGTTGCGGTCGCGCCGCTCGAGGATTGATCGGACGTCTGCGGGCATGACTTTACCCTTGCCCACGGCCACCAGGCAGCCCACGATGTTGCGCACCATCTGCTTGAGGAACCCGTCACCCTGGATGCGCCAGGTGATCTCCGGCGCGCTTACCCCCCCCTCGCGCCACAGGGCCGAGACCGTGCGCACCGTGCCGCGCGGCCCCAGCGGCGTGCCCGCGTTCTGGAAGCTCTTGAAGTCGTGGCTGCCGAGGAAGACCTCGGCGGCCTCGTCCATGGCCGCGAGGTCGAGCGGCGGCACGTCCCAGACAAAGCGGCGGCGCAGCGGGTTCACATGGCTGCGGTCATGCCAGAGGGTGTAGGCGTAGATCTTGGAGAGGGCGTCGTACTGGGCGTGGAAGCGCGGGTGCGCCACAACGGCTTCGAGCACGCGCACGTCGGCGCGCATGATGCCGTTCAAGGCCACGCGCCAGGGGATGCGCAGCAGGGATTCCGGGATGTCGAAATGGGCGCACTGGCCGAGCGCATGGACCCCGGAGTCGGTGCGGCCAGCGCCCTGCACGGGCAGCCGGGTTCCGGCGATCCTGGCGATGGCGGCCTCGACCTCGCCCTGCACGGTGCGGTCGCGGGCCTGGAGCTGCCAGCCCGCAAAGTCGGTGCCGTCGTAGGCCAGAATGAGCTTGATGCGTGGCATGGGGCGGACGTAGCACAGCCCCGCACGGCCGTCCACGAGGGACTTCCGGGCGGGGCCGGGGGAATTTCGGTCTGGCGCTACTTGCCTGGGCCTTGCAGGGGCGTCTGGACCCTGGTCATGGCCTCAGTGAGCTTGGCGGCCTTGGGGGTCTTGACGAAGGTCATGATCTCGCCGGCCACCTTGGGCTTCATGCCGGTCAGAATCTTGACGGCAAGCTCCTCGTCCATGTTGGAGAGCACCTCGGCGGCCTGCTTGGGCTTCATGGCCATGTAGGTGTCCACCTGACGCTTGATGCGCGCGTCCTTGAGCACGTCGGCCTGGTCCAGGACCGCCTTGATGGAGGCCTCAGCACGCTTGAGCTCGGCCAGTTTTTCGTCGAGGCTCTTCTCCATGGAGACCAGGGCGCGCTCCTTGGCCGCCACCTCGTCCTCGCGGCGCTTCAGGCTGCTGGCCTGCGGAGATTCCTTGACGTTGGCGCCGGGGATGGCGGTCTGGTCCAGCATGCCGGATTCGGCCTGGGCTGGGGCCGGGGCAACGTCCTTGGCCGGGGCGGGACCGGCCTTGCCCGCAGCGGCCGAAGCAGCGGCCGGAGCGGCGGCCAGGGCCTTGTCCAGGGGCAACAGCTCCTCGCCCTGGAGCTGCTCCCAGGTCTTGAGGCCCAGGGTGCCCAGCACGGTCAGCTTGAGCGCGGCCACGACCACGAGCAGCGCCAGAACCTTAAGAATCTTTGGGCTCATAGCGAAGCGTGGACATCTCATCGAACTCTTTTTGCTCTGCGAGGTTTTCCGCGACATGGTGTTTTTTCGCCTGCCTGTCCTTGAGTTTTTCCAGGAGTTTCTTTTCCCTGGAGCGGAGCACGGCTTCCTGGCGGCAATTTTGCAAAATAAGGGCCAGCCGTTGCAACTCGGCCCTCGCAGCGGCAAGGTCGCGTTCCAGGGCCTGGCGGTACTGCATCCACAGCCAGATATCCGCCTGGGTGGCCGTGGTCCCGAAACCCTGGTCCAGGTGCTCGGCCAGGCGCGTCTCCACGTCCCTGAGCACCTCTTCCTGGGCCTTGTGCCGGGCGCTCGCCTGGGCCAGGGCCATGCGCGCCTGGTCCTCCAGCTGACGGCGGTACTCGAGGACCTTTTCCAGGCGAAAGACGAAGGGCTTGGCCATGGCCGGGTCATGCCACGAACCACGGCCCCAGGCAAGGGCCAGGCCCAGGCGCAAGGGGCCAGGCAGAGGCCAGACACTTGTGCCTGGGGCCGCTTGGGTGTACATCCAGTCGTCCCACAAAGCCCAGCACGAGCCACACAAGGAGTGCCATGACCGCTGCGCCCCGCGCCCTCATCTTCGACCTGGACGGCACCCTCCTGAACACCCTGGAGGACCTGGCCGACTCCGGCAACGCCGCCCTGGCCGCGCTGAGTCTGCCCGGGCACCCGGTGGACGCCTACCGCCTGTTCGTGGGCCTGGGCGTGGCCGAGCTGGTGCTGCGCATGCTGCCCGAGGCCCAGCGCGACGAGGCCACCTGCAAGCGCGCCGGGGCCCTGCTCGTGGCCGAGTACAAGCAGCGCTGGAAGGTCAAGACCCGGCCCTACCCCGGCATCCCGGAGCTGCTCCAGGCTTTGCTGGCCATGAGCCTGCCCCTGTGCGTGCTCAGCAACAAGCCGCAGGACTACACCGACCTGACCGTGCGCGAGTTCTTTCCCGGCCTGCCCTTCGCCCAGGTGCGCGGGTCCAGGGTTGGTGTTCCGAACAAGCCGCACCCGGCCGGGGCCCTGGCCCTGGCTGGCGAACTCGACGTTATGCCAGGCCAGATCGCCTTCGTGGGCGACTCGGCCACGGACATGCGCACCGCGCGCGGCGCGGGCATGCTTCCGGTGGGCGTGCTCTGGGGCTTCCGCGACGAGGCCGAGCTGAGCGCCAACGGCGCGCGGCACCTGCTCAAAGCGCCCGCCGACCTGCTGCCCCTGCTTGGCCCGCCCCTGCGAGGCAAAGGCTAGCCCCGTGCCCGCCCCCGGTACCCATGACCTGGACCTGCTGCACGCCGTGGACGTGGGCGTGCTGGTGCTCGATGCCGCCACAGGCCAGGTGCTCACGGCCAACGCCAAGGCCCAGGCCCTGCTTGGCCACACCGACGCCCTGCCCGCGCTCTCCGGGCTGTTCGCCCCGGGCGAGGTGTCCCTGGAGGAGCTTTCCGCCGGGGTGGTCGGGCGCGAGTGC
>MGTN01000117.1:7836-9943 GCA_001799475.1 Desulfovibrionales bacterium GWA2_65_9
GTCCACCCCAGGCGGCACCTTCCTGGTGGTCAACCCGGCCCTGGCGGAAATTCTGGGCTTTGACAGCGTGGAGGAACTGATCAACCATTTCCGCGACCTGCGCTCCCAGCTCTATGTAGACCCGCAGGACCGCGACACCATGCTGCGCATCCTGCGCGAGCAGGGCCGCATCAAGGACTTCGAGACGCGCTTCAACTGCAAGGACGGCTCGGCCAAGTGGATATCCCTCACCGCGCGCGAGGTGCGCGACCCCTCCACGGGCGAGCTGCTGTACATCGAAGGCCTGAACATCGACATCAGCGCGCGCAAACTGGTGGAGTGCGCCCTGCGCGAGAGCGAGGAGAATTTCCGCCACACCTTTGACCAGTCGCCCATCGGGGCCAGCATGGTCGGCCCGGACAGCCTCTTCCTGCGCGCCAACGACGCCTTCTGCCGCATCACCGGCTACACCGAGGAGGAACTCAAGCAGCTGACCTTCGCCGAGATCACCCATTCCGACGAACGCGCCGAAAGCCTGTACCAGTACGAACGGGTCAAGCGCGGCGAGATCGACTCCTGGGAACAGGACAAGCGCTACATCCACAAACAGGGCCACGAGGTCTGGGTGCACCTGTCCGCGGGCATGGTGCGCGATGCGCTTGGCCATCCGCTGTATCTGCTGCCCATGGTCCAGGACATCTCCGACCGCGTCGCCACCGAGCTGGCCATGCGCGGCATCCACGCCGAGAAGGAACGCCTGCGCGCCAACGTGGAGGCCGTGTTCCGCTCCATCCCCGACGCCATCATCACCGTGGACACGGACATGCGCATCATCCAGACCAACCGCGCCCTTTCCGAGGTCTGCTGCATCGGCTCGGAACTCACCCAGGGCCAGGACCTCGCGGACCTCTCCGGCTCATGCAAGCGGGCCTGCTTCTCCGTGCTGCGCTCCACGCTGGAGACCAGGCGGCCCGTGCTGGAGCACCGCGTGGAATGCCAGAGCCACTCGCCGGGCAAGGTGGTGGTCATCAACAGCTCGCCGCTGCTCGACAGTGAGCACAACTTCGCCGGCGCGGTGCTCGTCATTCGCGACATCACCCGCCTGGCCGACCTGGAAAAGCGCCTGACCGACCTGCACAGCCACCGGGGCATCATCGGCAAGAGCAAGGTCATGCAGGACATCTACGCCGTGCTCGACCACCTCTCGGATGTGGAGTCCACGGTGCTCATCACCGGCGAGAGCGGCACCGGCAAGGAGCTGGTGGCCGAGGCCCTGCACTTCGGAGGCTCGCGCAGCAAGGGCCCGCTGGTCAAGGTCAACTGCTCGGCCCTGTCCGAGAGCCTGCTGGAGAGCGAGATCTTCGGCCACACGCGCGGGGCCTTCACCGGGGCCATCCGCGACAAGGTCGGCCGGTTTGAGGCCGCCGAAAAGGGCACCATCTTCCTGGACGAAATCGGCGACGTCTCCCCGCGCATCCAGCTGAACCTGCTGCGCGTGCTGGAGCGCAAGGAGTTCGAGCGCGTGGGCGACTCAAGGACGCGCAAGGCCAACGTGCGCGTGCTGGCCGCCACCAACGTGGACCTGCTGGAGAAGATCCGCCAGGGCCTGTTCCGCGAGGACCTCTACTACCGGCTCAAGGTCATGGTCATCCACCTGCCGCCCCTGCGCGAGCGCACCGAGGACATCCCGCTTTTGACCGCGCACTTCATCAGCCACTTCCAGGCCACCTTCGGCAAGCAGTTCAGCAAATGCTCGGAAGAGGTCATGCGCCTGTTCATGACCTACCCCTGGCCGGGCAACGTGCGCGAGCTCAAGTACTCGCTGGAGCACGCCTGCATCCTGTGCCCCGGCGGGGAGATTCTCCCGGCGCACCTGCCGACGGATCTACAGAGGGGCTTGCAGGCAGGCCTGCAGGCGGGCCTGCAGCGGTCCCTGGCGAGCGCGCCCGGCCCAGCAGACGCGCCCCGGCCCAGGCCGGGTTCGCGCGGGCTCACGGCCCAGGACATCGTCAGCGCCCTGGCGAGCGCCGGGGCCAACCGCGCCAAGGCCGCGCGCCTGCTGGGCATCGACCGCCGCACACTCTACCGCAACATGGACCGGCTCGGCCTGTCCTAACCCCTGCGGGCG
>MGTN01000117.1:9998-13707 GCA_001799475.1 Desulfovibrionales bacterium GWA2_65_9
ACATCACCCCCCTCAGGAGCCCCCAATGAGCGCAGGCAAACCGTTTTACAAGTCCCTCTACTTCCAGGTCATCACCGGCATCTGCATCGGCATTCTGCTGGGTGTCCTCTTCCCCGGCAAGGAAGGCTTCGCCGGGCAGATGAAGCCCTTTGGCGACGGCTTCATCAAGATGATCAAGATGATCATCGCCCCCATCATTTTCTGCACGGTTGTCGTCGGCATCGCCAAGATGGGCGACATGGGCAAGGTCGGCCGCGTGGGCCTCAAGGCCATGCTCTACTTCTGGACCATGACGCTCATCGCCCTGGCCATCGGCCTAGTGGTGGTCAAGGTCTACGAGCCCGGCGTGGGCATGAACATCGACGTGGCCTCGCTGGACGCCTCGGCCGTGGCCAAGTACGCGGGCGAAGGCAAGAAGCTCTCGACCATCGACTTCATCCTGAACATCATCCCGAACAATGTGGTGGACGCCTTTGCCAAGGGTGAGATCCTCCAGGTGCTGTTCTTCTCCATCTTCTTCGGCCTGGCCCTCTCGGCCCTGGGCGAAAAGGCCAAGAGCGTCACCACGTTCATCGACGAGTTCGGCAAGGGCCTGTTCAAGGTCGTGCACTACATCATGTATTTCGCGCCGCTCGGCGCGTTCGGCGCCATGGCCTACGTGGTCGGCGTCCACGGCGTGGCCACGCTCAAGCAGCTCATGTACCTCATGGCCGGCGTCTACACCACCTGCCTGCTGTTCGTCTTCGTCGTCCTCTTCACCGTCTGCCGTCTGGCGGGCTTCAGCCTGTGGCGCTATCTCTGCTTCATCAAGGAAGAGATCCTGCTGGTGCTCGGCACCTCCTCCTCCGAGGCGGCCCTGCCGCGCATGATGGCCAAGATGGAGCTCGCGGGCTGCAACAAGTCCGTGGTCGGCCTGACCCTGCCCATGGGCTACTCCTTCAACCTGGACGGCACCTGCATCTACCTGACCATGGCCGCCATCTTCCTGGCCCAGGCCACCAACACGCCCCTGACCTTCGGCGATGAGATGTACATGATGGGCATCCTGCTCCTGACCTCCAAGGGCGCGGCGGCCGTCACCGGCGGCGGGTTCATCACCCTGGCGGCCACCCTGGGCTCCCTGCACACCATCCCCGTGGCGGCCATGGCCATCCTGCTCGGCGTGGACCGCTTCATGAGCGAGGCGCGCGCCATCACCAACCTCATCGGCAACGGCGTGGCCACCATCGTCGTGTCCAAGTGGGAAGGGGCGCTCGACATGGACCAGCTGCAGTGCAGCTTATCCGGCCGGAACGAAGCCGCGACGGACTCCCCTGAGGAGCTCCTCGACGGCAGCACGAAGAACGAGTGCAAGCTCTAACCGGCAAAGCCTCCCAGCCCAGGCCCCGGGCGGTTTTCCCCCTCGGGGCCTGGACTCCCATAACGATACGGGCTAACACTGGATATTCATCGTTTTTACTGCCAATTTCGGACAAGACGATTTCTGAAACATAGCTGGAGGTGCGAATGTCCGTTCCCTTGACCGCCAATCACAAAAGCCTGCAATGCCACCGCTTCGACGGCGTGCTGGACTGGGCGCAAATGCTCTCCGGCGCGGGTCTCATCGCGTTCATGTGGATGCACATGACCCTGGTGGCCAGCGTCGTCATCAGCCCCGGCATCATGAATGCCATCGCCGAGTTCTTCGAAGCCACCGGCATGGCCCAGGTCGGCGGCCCGCTGGTGTTCCTGCTTTTCCTGGCGCACTTCGCCCTGGCCGCGCGCAAGATCCCCTTCCGCCTGGAAGCCCAGAAGACCATCTGGGAGCACGCCAAGCTCTTGCACCACACCGACACCTGGCTCTGGGTGGTTCAGGTCGTCACGGCCATGATCATCCTGGTCATGGGCGCCATCCACATGTGGGTGGTGCTCTCGGACCTGCCCATCACCGCGCTCAAGAGCGCCGAGCGCATCCGCAGCGGGGCCTGGATTTTCTTCTACCTGCTGCTGCTGCCCCTGGTGGAGCTGCATGTGGGCATCGGCCTGTACCGCATCGCGGTGAAGTGGGGCCTGGCCGGGCGCAGTGAGCGCAAGGGGCTCAAGCGCGGCGAGAACCTGCTCACCCTCATTTTCATCACGATCGGCGTGCTCACGCTGATCCGTTTCTGGTTCCTGAAGGGATAGGTGAGAAACATGCAGACCATCTACACTGACGTTCTCGTCATCGGTGCCGGCCTGGCCGGCGAACGCGCGGCCATCGAGGCCGCCCAGGCGGGCTTCTCCGCCATCTGCTTAAGCCTCGTGCCGGCCCGCAGGTCGCACTCCTCGGCCGCCATGGGCGGCATGCAGGCGGCGCTCGGCAACTGCGACAAGGGCGAGGGCGACTGCCCGGACGTGCACTTCGCCGACACGGTCAAGGGCTCGGACTGGGGCTGCGACCAGGAAGTGGCCCGGCTCTTCGCCGACCGCGCGCCCATCGAGATGCGCCAGCTGGCGCACTGGGGCGTGCCCTGGAACCGCGTGGTGCCCGGCAAGGACACCTACTTCAAGGGCGGCAAGATCTTCGACAAGGAAGAGAAGGAAGAGAACCGGGGGCTGATCACCGCCCGCGACTTCGGCGGCACGGCCAAGTGGCGCACCTGCTACGTGTCCGACGGCACCGGCCACTCCGTGCTCTTCACGGTCGACAACGTCTGCGCCCAGCTGGGCGTGGAGGTCCATGACAAGACCGAGGCCGTGGCCCTGATCCAGGACGGCGCGACCTGCTTCGGCGCCGTTGCCCGCTGCCTGCGCACCGGCGAGCTGCGCGTCTACCTGGCCAAGGCCACGACCATCGCCACCGGCGGTTTCGGGCGCATCTACCCCGGCACCACCAACGCGGTCATCTGCGACGGCGGCGGCCACATCGCGGCGCTCAACACCGGCGTGGTGCCCATGGGCAACATGGAGGCCGTGCAGTTCCACCCCACCGGCATCGTGCCCACCGAGATCCTCGTCACCGAGGGCTGCCGCGGCGACGGCGGCACCCTGCTCGACGTCAACGAAGAGCGCTTCATGCACGTCTACGAGCCCGACAAGCAGGAGCTGGCAAGCCGCGACGTGGTCAGCCGCTGGATGACGCACCACATCCGCCTGGGCAAGGGCGTGAAGTCCCCCTACGGCGACCACCTCTGGCTCGACATCCGCCACCTGGGCGAAAAGCACATCACCGGCAAGCTGCGCGAGGTATACGAGATCTGCACGAGCTTCCTCGGCGTGGATCCCATCCACCAGCTCATCCCGGTGCGCCCCACCCAGCACTACAGCATGGGCGGCGTGCGCACCAACAAGGACGGCGCGGCATACGGGCTTAAGGGCCTGTTCAGCGTGGGCGAGGCCGCCTGCTGGGACATGCACGGCTTCAACCGCCTGGGCGGCAACTCGCTGGCCGAGACCGTGGTCGCGGGCGGCATCGTGGGCAAGAAGATCGCCGAATTCCTGCAAGGGGCCGAGGTCACCTTCAACTCCGCGGTCATCGACGCCGAGGTCAAGCGCCAGCAGGAGCGCATCCAGAACATCGTCAGCTGCAAGGCCGGCACCGAGAACGTGTACAAGGTGCGCACGGCCATGCAGGACGCCCTGTTCAAGGGCGCGAACATCTTCCGCACCGACGCGGGCCTGACCGAGTGCGTGCAGACCCTGCAGGAGACCCTGGCGCGCGCGCGCAAGGTGGGCCTCAAGAGCAACGGCA
>MGTN01000117.1:13845-16683 GCA_001799475.1 Desulfovibrionales bacterium GWA2_65_9
TGGCAAGAGCGAGATCATCAAGGCCGACGACGTAAAGACCACGGACAAGGGGTAAGCCATGGCCAGATCACTGAAATTCAACATCTTCCGGTACAACCCGCAGGACCCGGAGTCCACCCCGCACATGGAGTCCTTTGTGCTGGAGGAAACCGACTCCATGACGCTCTTCATCGTCCTGAACCGCATCCGCGAGGAGCAGGACCCGAGCCTGCAGTTCGACTTCTGCTGCCGCGCCGGCATCTGCGGCTCCTGCGGCATGGTCGTCAACGGACGCCCAAGCCTGGCCTGCCACACCAAGACCAAGGATCTGCCCGAGGAAATCACCCTGCTGCCCCTGCCGGTGTACCAACTGGTGGGCGACCTCTCGGTGGACACCGGGGCCTGGTTCCGCGAGCTCTACGACACCGTGGAGTCCTGGATCCACACCAAGAAGGTGTTTGACCCCACAGCAAAGGAAGAACGCATGGAGAACGAGGTGGCCGAGGCCATCTACGAGCTCGACCGCTGCGTGGAATGCGGCTGCTGCGTGGCCGCCTGCGGCACGGCGCGCCTGCGTCCGGACTTCCTGGGCGCGGCGGGCCTGAACCGCGTGGGCCGCTTCCTCATCGATCCGAGGGATGAGCGCACCGAGCAGGACTACTACCAGATCATCGGCAACGACATGGGCATCTTCGGCTGCATGGGCCTGCTCGCCTGCGAGGACGTGTGCCCCAAGCACATGCCCCTGCAGGACCAGCTGGGCTTCCTGCGCAAGAAGATGGGCATCACGGCTCTCAAGAACTTCTTCAAGAAGTAGAACACGGAAAAAAAGAGGGATCGCCATGAGAGAAATCAAGGCGGCGGACATCACGGCGGCCGTGGCGCAGATGTGCATGAGCGCCAACACCAAGCTGCCCGCTGATGTGCGCAGGAAATTCGAGGAAGGCTACAAGAACGAGACCACCGAGGCCGGCCGGGAGATCTTCCGCCAGCTGCTGGAAAACGCCGACCTCTCGGCAGACACCAAGCTGCCGCTGTGCCAGGACTGCGGCCTGGCCATCTTCTACGTGGAGCTGGGCGAGGACGTGTTTGTTCCCGGCGGCCTGAACAAGGCCATCACCGAGGGCATGGTGGCGGGCTACAAGGACGGCTTTTTGCGCAAGAGCAGCTGCGATCCGCTCTCGCGCAAGAACACCGGCGACAACACCCCGGCCATCATTCACATCGACTTCGTGCCCGGCGACCGGCTCAAGATCAGCTACATGGCCAAGGGCGGCGGCTCGGAGAACATGAGCCGCGTGACCATGCTCAGCCCCTCCCAGGGCTGGGAAGGCATCAAGAAGTTCGTGGTAAGCCGCGTGGCCGAGGCCGGACCCAACCCCTGCCCGCCCACCATCCTGGGTATCGGCATCGGCGGCACCTTCGAGCAGGCCCCGAAGATCGCCAAGAAGGCGCTCTTGCGCAAGCTCGACGACGTGCACCCCGACCCCAAGGTGGCGGCCATGGAGGCTGAACTGCTGACGGCCGTGAACAAGCTCGGCATCGGCCCCATGGGCCTGGGCGGGTCGTACACCTGCCTGGCCGTGAAGATCGCCCTGGCCCCCTGCCACATCGCCAGCCTGCCGCTGGCCGTGAACGTGCAGTGCCACAGCGCCCGGCACGAGGAGGTGGAATTCTGATGCCCACGTACACCCTGAACACCCCACTCACCGATGCCGACATCGACTCGCTGCGCGCTGGCGACGTCGTGCTGTTGAACGGCATCATCTACTCCGGCCGCGACGCCGCGCACAAGAAGCTGATGGAGCTGCTCGACGCGGGCAAGCCCCTGCCCTTTGACCTCAAGGGCGCGTCCATCTACTACGTGGGTCCGTCTCCCGCGCCTCCGGGCCGGCCCATCGGCTCCGCCGGGCCGACCACCAGCTACCGCATGGACGCCTACGCCCCGCGCCTGCACGCCCTGGGCCTCAAGGCCACCATCGGCAAGGGCAAGCGCAGCGACGAGGTCAAGGCGGCCATGCGCGAGCACAAGGCCGTATACTTCGGCGCCACGGGCGGCGCAGGAGCGCTGCTCAGCAAGTGCATCACCGCCTCCAAGGTCATCGCCTTTGACGAGCTCGGGCCCGAGGCCATCCGCGAGATGACGGTCAAGGACTTCCCCCTGCTCGTCATCAACGACGCCGTTGGCGGGGAGCTCTACGCCAAGCCGAAACTCGACGACTAGCAAGCAATTGGCCGGGGGAGGCCACTGTGCGGCGCTACCGCAGCAGGCCAGCTTGAAACGCCCCCGAATGCCTCGCCACCAAGGCGGGCCGGTCTTCCGCCACCCCCGGATCAACGGAAGAACCGGCCCCCCCACGGGCGGGCACGGCCACTCTCACGGACGCTCCCCCAGGGCGCGGCCAGGGCCAGCGTCCTTGCTTTGGCGGAACCTGTCTGCTACTTCCCAGGCTGGGAGCCTTTGCCCCGGAGGAGCGTCCATGCAGACCCTCAACCTCGCAGCAGACCGCGACCCCGCCTTCCAGGCCGACGTCGCCAGCGCAAGCGGCCAGCATCTGGAATCCTGCTATCAGTGCGGCATGTGCACCGCGGGCTGCGTCTACACCCCGGACTATGATTTTCCCGTGCACCAGGTCATGCGCCTGGTGCAGCTGGGGCAGAAAGGGCGCGCGCTGTCCTGCCGCGCCATCTGGCTCTGCGCCGGCTGCCAGGCCTGCACCACCCGCTGCCCCAACAATATCGACGTGGCCAAGGTCATGGATGTGCTGCGGCACATGGCAAGGCGCGCCGGGCACGCCCCGGAGCCGGGCGTGAAGACCTTCGCCGACAGCTTCCTGGCCTCCGTGGCCAAGCATGGCC
>MGTN01000117.1:16721-21739 GCA_001799475.1 Desulfovibrionales bacterium GWA2_65_9
CGCTTCGCGGTTCAAGGGGCTCGCCGCCACTCCCTTGACGAAGCCCAGCGCAGCGGCACGGCAAAGGACAAGGAATGAGCGGCTCCGCCACGACAAGCCTGACCCTGGGCTACTACCCCGGCTGCTCCCAGACCGGCACCGCAGCCGAGTACGACCGCTCCAGCCGGGCCTGCTGCCAGGCGCTGGGCGTGCGGCTGGTGGATGTGCCGGACTGGACCTGCTGCGGGTCCACGCCGGCGCACACCGTGGACCACGTCCTGGCCGGGGCGCTGGCCGCGCGCAACCTGCTCCAGGCCGAGCGTATCGGGCACGACCGCGTGGCCACGCCCTGCCCCAGCTGCCTGGCCGCCCTGCGCACCGCCAGCCAGCATCTGGCCCAGGATGTCCAGCCCGACAGCAATGCGCCGGAGGACATGGCCCCAAGCTTCCGGGCCGAGGTGGAACGCCTGCTGGACCGGCCCGCGCCCCTGCGCGCCAGCGCCGTGTCCGTGCTCCAGGTGCTGGCCGAAGATGTGGGCATCGCGGCCATCGCCAGCGCGGTCAAGAAGCCGCTGACCGGCCTGCGCGTGGCCCCGTACTACGGCTGCCTCCTGAACCGCCCGCCGGGGCTCATGGCCTTCGACGACCCCGAAAACCCCACGGCGCTCGACCGCGTGCTCACGGCCTGCGGGGCCACGGTTGTGGATTTCCCCTTCAAGACCGAGTGCTGCGGCGCGGCCTTCGGCATGCCCCGGCTGGACATCATGCAGCGGCTTTCGGCGCGCATCCTGGACATGGCCGACACCTGCGGGGCCGACGTCATCGTGGTGGCCTGCCCGCTGTGCCAGATGAACCTGGACCTGCGGCGCGGGCAGGTGAACGACCACTCCCGGCGTCAGGGCGGGCGCGAGTTCAGCCTGCCGGCGCCATATTTCACGCAGCTTCTGGGCCTGGCCCTGGGCCTGGCCGAGGCCGACCTGGGCCTGGACAAGCTGGTGCTGGACCTGCGCCCGGTCCTGGAGGCCGCCCGTGCCCGCGAGCAGAAGCGCGCCTTGGAGGTTGCCGCCGTTGCCGCCGCCAAGACCGCCGCCAAGGCCGCTGCCAAAGCCGATGGGACGAGCGGCCAGAAGCCCGGCAAGCCAGGCAGCGAGCCCGGCCCCAAGGAGGACGCCCCATGCGCATAGGCGTCATGGTCTGCCACTGCGGAAACAACATCGCCGCCACCGTGGACTGCGAGGCCGTGGCGCTCGCCGCGCGCGAGTTTCCGGACGTGGTCTTCGCCACCGACCACATGTACGCCTGCTCCGACCCCGGCCAGAAGACCATCGAGCAGACCATCCGCGACCTCAAGCTCGACGGCGTTGTGGTGGCCTCCTGCTCGCCCCGCATGCACGAGGTGACCTTCCGCCGGGCCGTGGAGCGCGCTGGCCTGAACCGCTACATGTTCGAGATGGCCAACATCCGCGAGCACGTGGCCTGGATCTCGCTGGACCGCAAGCGCAACACCGAAAAGGCCACGGACCTGGTGCGCATGGCCGTGGAGAAGCTGCGCTACGATCGGCCGCTCACGGCCAAGAGCTTCGAGGTGCACAAGCGCGTGCTGATCATCGGCGCGGGCGTGGCCGGCATCCAGGCCGCCCTGGACTGCGCCGAGGGCGGGCTGGACGTGGTCCTGGTGGAGCGCAGGCAGTCCATCGGCGGCATCATGAGCAAGCTCGACAAGACCTTCCCGACCATCGACTGCTCGGTCTGCGTGCTCGGCCCCAAGATGGTCGACGTGGGCCAGCACCCGCGGATCACCCTGCACACGCTGAGCGAGGTCGAGGAGCTTTCCGGCTACGTGGGCAATTTCGAGGTCAAGATCCGCAAGAAGAGCCCCTTTGTGGACTGGACCAAGTGCACGGGCTGCGGGGCCTGCCTGGAGAAGTGCCCGAGCAAAAAGGTGCCGGACCGCCACAACGAGGGCATCTGCACCACCACGGCCATCACCATCCCCTTTCCCCAGGCCATCCCCAAGCGCGCGGCCATCGACCCAACGGTCTGCCTGCGCTTCACCAAGGGCAAGTGCGGCGTGTGCCAGAAGGTCTGCCCGGCCAACGCCGTGGACTACGACATGCAGGACGAGGTGCTGACCGAGAAGGTCGGCGCGGTCATCACGGCCACGGGGCTGGACCTCTTTGACCACACAAAGTGCGGCGAGTACGGCGGCGGGCGCTACCCGGACGTCATCACCTCGCTGCAGTACGAGCGCATGCTCTCGGCCTCCGGCCCCACGGCCGGGCACATCAAGCGGCCCAGCGACGGCGCGGAACCCAAGACCGTGGTCTTCATCGCCTGCGTGGGCAGCCGCGACCGCTCCGTGGACCGGCCCTACTGCTCGACCTTCTGCTGCATGTACACGGCCAAGCAGGCCATCCTGACCCGCGACCACATCCCGGACGCCAAAGCCTACGTCTTCTACATGGACATCCGCGCCTGCGGCAAAGGCTACGAGGAGTTCATCCGCCGCGCCCAGGAGGAGTACGACGTTCAGTACATCCGGGGCCGCGTGGCCCAGGTCTATCCCACGAGTGGGCCCACGGGCGGCCCTTCCGGCGGCCAGCTCATGGTGCGCGGGGCCGACACCCTGCTGGGCGCCCAGGTGGAGATAGCGGCCGACCTGGTGGTGCTGGCCGTGGGCGCGGAGGCGGCGCACGGCGCGCCGGAGCTGGCCGAGAAGTTGCGCATTTCCTGCGACGCCTATGGTTTCTTCCTGGAGAGCCACCCCAAGCTCCGGCCCGTGGAGACCAACACCGTGGGCATCTTCCTGGCCGGGGCCTGCCAGGCCCCCAAGGACATCCCGGCCAGCGTGGCCCAGGCCAGCGCCGCCGCGGGCAAGGTCCTGGCGCTGTTGTCCAAGGACAAGCTCGAGAGCGACCCGCAGATCGCCCAGGTGCAGACCATCCGCTGCATCGGCTGCGGCAAGTGCGAGCGCACCTGCCCCTTTGGCGCCATCCGCATGCGCGAGCTGCGCGACGGCAGCAAGCGCGCCGAGGTGGTCGAGACCGTCTGCCAGGGCTGCGGCATTTGCAGCGTCACCTGTCCCGTGCGGGCCATCCAGCTTGCGCACTTCACCGATTCACAGCTCCTCGCGGAGGTCAACGCGCTATGCCGGACATGGGACGAGACTACCGAATCATAGGCTTTCTGTGCAACTGGTGCTCGTACGGCGGCGCAGACGCGGCCGGCGTGGCCCGGTTCAGCCAGCCCACCGACCTGCGCATCATCCGCGTGCCCTGCTCGGGCCGCGTGGACCCGATGTTCGTGGCCAAGGCGCTGTTGTCCGGGGCCGACGGCGTGCTGGTTTCCGGCTGCCACCCGCGCGACTGCCACTACACCGAGGGCAACCTGTACGCCCGCAGGCGGCTGGAGCTGTTGCGGCGCTTCCTGCCCATCATCGGCATCGACGAGGGCCGCTTCGAGTACGTCTGGGTCTCGGCCTCGGAGGGCTCGCGCTGGCGCGACATGGTGACCAAGTTCACGGACAAGATCCATGCCCTGGGGCCAATCCCGCGCATGGCCGAGACCGCACGCACCCTGTGCGCCCTTGAGGGCATGCTCGGAGTGTCGAGCGCCCAGCCGGACATGTGGCACGCGGACGAGACCGGAGGCGACCTCCACCGCGCTGCCGGGCGCAACGCCCAGCGCGACGCCCTGCTCCACCTGGACGACTACAAGGAGGTCATGGATGGCGAGTGATTCGTCGGCGAACGCGTCACCTGACCGCACGCCAGAACTGCGCGCCAAGATCGCCGCAGAGCTTGAGGGCGTCGACTTCGTGCTGGGCTACGGCCGGGGCTTCGACCCCCTGCACGCCACGCCCGTCACCGTGCGGAGCGAGAAGGACCTGGGCAGGCTCATCTTCGACCCGACCTGCGTGCAGAACCTGGCCACCAGCCTCTACGGCCTGCGAGGCAAGCGCCTGGGCGTGGTGGTCAAGGGCTGCGACTCGCGCTCGGTGATCCAGCTGCTGCAGGAGCGCCTGTGGGAGCGCGAGAACCTGGTCATCTTCGGCCTGCCCTGCGAGGGCGTCATCGACCTGGCCAAGCTGCGCGCCAGCATGGACGTCGCCTCGGTCAAGGCCGCCAGCTTCATCGGCTCCCCGCGCAACGGCCTGCTGCGCCTGACCCTGCCCGAGGGTGGGCGCGAGGTCGTCATCGAGAAGGAGAGCGCCGGGCTTCTGGCCGACAAGTGCCTGCGCTGCCAGTATCCCAACCCGCTGGTGAGCGACCATGTCATCGGCCCGGAGACCCTGCCCCAGGGCGCGCAGGACACCTACGCCGACCTGGCCGCCCTGGAGAAGCTCTCCACCCAGGAGCGCTTCGACTTCTGGAAGCGCCAGATGGGCCGCTGCATCCGCTGCTACGCCTGCCGCAACGCCTGCCCGCTGTGCGTGTGCAAGCACGTCTGCCTGGCCGACAGCCGCGAACCGCACTGGCTTTCCGCCGAGGCCACCCTGCAGGAGAAGTGGCTGTTCCAGGTCATGCACGCCCTGCACCTGGCCGGACGCTGCACGGAATGCGGCGAGTGCCAGCGCTCCTGCCCCATGGGCATCCCCATCCTGCTGCTCAAGCGCATGATGAACCGGGAGCTCAAGGAGCTGTTCAACTACCAGGCCGGGGTCAGCCTGGAGGCCATCCCGCCCCTGCACACCTTCCTCATGGAGGAGGACCGCATCAAGGACAGGGGGCTGTTATGGTAGCGCGCTTCCTGAAAGAGTCCGACCTGGCGGCCGTGACCGCGGCCTGGGCGCGCGCCTACCGCGTGCTGGCCCCGGTGCGCGAGGGCTCGGCCATCGTCTACCGGGTCTTCTCCGAGGACATGCACCCGTACCTCAGCCGCCCGCCCACGTCCTCGGCCAAGGAGGCGCTCTTGCCCCAGACCGAGAACCTGTTCAGCTACAAGTATCGCAAGGACCAGGCCGACCTGACGCGCACTGAGGTCTTTTTGTCCGAGTCCCTGCCGCCGGAGCACACGCTGATCCTCGGACCGCGCCCCTG
>MGTN01000117.1:21783-25916 GCA_001799475.1 Desulfovibrionales bacterium GWA2_65_9
TGCTGCATCCGCTGAATGGCGGGTTTGTGGCCCGGGCCGTGACCCCGGCCGGAGAACAACTCATCGCCACACTGCCGGAGGCTTCCGCCGCCCAGCTGGAGGAGCTGGCCGCGCGCCGGGCCAAAATCATAGTCATGGAACCGGCCCCAGACCTGAAAGACATCGCCGGGAGCTTCCTGGCCCTGTTCGACAACCTGGACTTCTGGACCGACCAGTCGGCCCGCTGCCTGTCCTGCGGGGTCTGCACCTACCTCTGCCCGACCTGTTCCTGCTTCAACATCACCGACGAGAACCACGGCATGAGCGGGCGCCGCCTGCGCACCTGGGACACCTGCATGAGCGCGCTGTACACGCTGGAGGGCAGCGGCCACAACCCGCGCGCCAGCCGGGCCCACCGCCTGCGCAACCGCGTGGGCCACAAGTTCTGCTACCACCCACGCGAATTCCCGGAAGCGGCGACCTCGCCGCCGACCTCGCCGTCGGGCCTGGAGTTCTCCTGCACGGGCTGCGGCCGGTGCATCAAGTCCTGCCCCGTGGCCGTGGACATCCGGCAGATCGTGCTCGATGTCATCAAGACGGCAAGAGCGGCAGCCGAGCACAAGGCCACAGCGACAACGCCGGGGGACACCAAATGAACGCGGACAATCCCTATATCCCCGAGCTGGCCACCATCATCGAGACCTTTGACGAGACCCCGGACGTCAAGACCTTCCGCGTGGTGCTGCAAGACGAGGCCAAGATGCGGGCCTTCACCTTCCAGCCCGGCCAGGTGGCGCAGCTGTCCGTGTTCGGCACGGGCGAGAGCACCTTTGTCATCTGCTCACCGCCCACGCGCATGGACTACCTGCAGTTCAGCGTGATGCGCGTGGGCGAGCTGACCCACCGCCTGCACACGCTCAAAGAGGGCGACCCCATCGGCCTGCGCGGGCCGCTGGGCAACCACTTCCCCCACCCGGACATGCAGGGCAAGGACATCATCTTCATCGGCGGCGGCCTTGGGATGGCCCCCTTGCGCACCCTGCTGCTGTTCATGCTCGACAACCGCGCCGACTACGGCAAGCTCACCCTGATCTACGGTGGCCGCACCCCGGAGCACCTGTGCTTCAAGGACGAGCTGAAAGAGTGGGCCGGGCGCGGCGACATGCGCGTGGAGCTCACCGTGGACAATCCCGGCGCAGACTGGCAGGGCCGCACAGGCGTGGTCCCGGCCGTGCTGACCGAGCTTGGGGTTCGCCCGGAAAACGCCGTGGCCGTGACCTGCGGCCCGCCGATCATGATCCGCTTCACCCTGGAGGGCTTAAGCAAGCTCGGCTTCAAGGACGAGCAGATCGTGACCACGCTGGAGCGGCGCATGAAGTGCGGGGTGGGCCTGTGCGGGCGCTGCAACATCGGCGAGAAGTTCGTCTGCGTGGACGGGCCGGTGTTCACCCAGGCCCAGCTCAAGGGCCTGCCGCAGGAGTTCTAGCCGCCACCCCCAATATTTTTTGGAACCGGCCTGACCCACTGGATATATTTCTTGCCCCAACCGTTGACATGGCAGGCCCAAGGAGTATCCTGGCACTGTAGGAATCTTTCCTCAATGCACACAAGAGGAGGACACTCCAATGGACAGGTTTCATCGCTAGCAAGTGGCCCCTGACCGGCCTGCGCTCCGATCTGCTTCCGCCCTGCCGCGCTCACGCGGCTGCGGGCCAAAAGCCGGCAGCCAACGGTCAGGCTCTCCAGGAGTTAAACGCAAAAAGGTCCCCAGGGGAACGGGATCTGACGCCGGAAACCTACAAGATGCGCCCAGGCAAGGAGCCGCACGGCGCGTTGCAAAACGTCCACGTGGACCAGGCGGCCCGCAAGGCCATCATCAAGGAGAAGGCCGGGACCATGCCCGACGAAGCTGTCATCGTGGAGGAAAACTGCAGGCCTGAAAAGAAACTGGCCGCAGTCACGATGCAGGACGAAAAAAGGTTACACCACCGAGGCCAAGTCAACAGGCGGCTCAAGAACAGCCCGGACGCAAAAATGGCTGTCATGGGCAAGGCAGCACCCCTGCAAACGACGCTGCCGCAGACACGCCTCGGATACTGACTACGTCGCGCTGGTTCCGCTGAAAAATGCAACCGGCCCAACAGACCCCAACAAACAGGCCGCCCAGGACAACCCGGGCGGCCTTCTTTTTTGTCCGACGTTTCGCCCTGACCGTTGACACACCCGGGAATTGGCGTACGTACGAGACAATCCCTTCCCTCTAACCCATATGGAGGACAAACCCATGAACAGAACCTTCCCGCGGCTTCTTTTGCTTGCCGGACTCTGCGCCCTGCTTCTGCCAGCATGGCTCATCGCTGCGGAACCGGGCATGATGCCCGCCAAAGGCATGATGCCCGCCAACAAAGGCATGATGTCTACCGGAGGCATGGGCATGATGATGCCTGCCGCCGATGGCCAGGCGCTCATGGACTACATCAACAAGACCGACCCCTACACCAAATGGGACCTGATGCCGGGCACCGCCAAGATGCGCGTGGGCAAGGAGCCGCACGGCGGCCTGCAAAACGTCTACGTGAACAAGCTGGCCCTCAAGGCCATCAAGGACAAGGCCGGGGCCATGCCCGACGGGGCCATCATAGTGAAGGAAGTCTTTTCAACCGACAAGAAGCCCATGGCAGTGAACGTGATGTACAAGAAGAAGGGCTTCAACCCCGAGGCCGGGGACTATTTCTGGCTCAAGTATGGGCCGGACATGAAGATCGCTGTCCAGGGCAAGTTTGATCCCTGCATCAAGTGCCACGCCACGGCCAAGGCCAACGACTACGTCGTGCTGGCCCCGCTCAAGTAGCAGTCGCCTACGCCCCCCCCCAAGCAGAAAGCCGCTCCGGACAGTTCCGGGGCGGCCTTCTTTTTTGGAATCGTACAGGGCGGAAGCTAGAAGCGGAACAGGGCGAACTCGCTCGGCCTGAGCGCGCCATCCTTGTCGGCATCGGCCCGGGCATAGGCCTCCCGGTGCTTGCGCCGGAAGTACTCGTCCAGGTCTTCCTTGCTGATGTAGCCGTCGCCATTGATGTCCATGGCCTTCAGGTCCACGGTGCCGTGCTGCTCCAGCCCCGTGATGCCAGCCTTGCGCTGCTCCTCGACCGTGAGCTTGCCGTCGCCGTCCAGGTCCGCATCGGTGATGCGGAAAGGCTTGGCGTCCGAACTCTTCTTCGTGGCATAGGCCAGCACCTCGTCCAGGGTCAGGTGCCCGCTCTTGTCCGTGTCCATGGCCTTGAAAGACGGACTGACCGACATGGACTTGGCCGGGCTGGACTTGGCCGGCTTGGCCGGCGGCTGTGTCTGGGCCTGGGCCGAAAGGGCGCCACCCAGCAGGGCCACGCCCAGAACGAGCGCCACGCGTGCATGCCTCATCTCTTCCCTCATCTTTCCCCTCATCTGGCCCCTCATCTGGCCCCTCATCTGGCCCCCCTCTGTCGCCCGGACTTTTCCGGGCTGCGATTTTCGCAAGCCTACACGAGGTGGGGCGCAAAGGGCAATGGCCTGGGCCTAACCTCCAAGTTTCCTGACCAGCTCCTTGGTGCCCATGTAGTTCGCGCCTTCGTCGCTGCGCACCAGCTTGTAGAAATCGCACTCCATGCAGTTGCTGGCCTTTTGCGCAAAGGAGCCCTGGACCTTGCCGCCGCACAGGGTGCCGGCAATGGCCCAGCAGGCCCGGCCGCCCATCTTGCCCTGGTTGCAGCCGTCGGCCTTGCGCTCCTTGCCCGCCGAACACTCGCCCAGTTCCGCCACCTTGGCCCCGCCGGGCTGGCGGCCGCACTTCTTGAACTCCCAGCAATTGGTCTTGGCCATGCGAACAACCTCCGTTGGATGTGCAGCGCGAATTCAGTACCAAGCAGATGATATACCCGCCGAAGATACCGCCCATCGGGGTGCAATGGCAAGCTTCCCCTTAAGATATTTGTAGGCTATGACGAAAACGTAGCTGTCCACGAGCCTTTCAAGCCTGGGCCATAGCACCTCGTCCGCAAGGAGCATACATGTCGCTGAACTTCCTGAACGCCATCGGCAAGGCCAGGATCTCCGTCAAGATCTGGACCATCTCCGCGGTGACCATCCTCCTGTTCGTCCTGGCCACCCTCTACGGCTTC
>MGTN01000117.1:26079-26307 GCA_001799475.1 Desulfovibrionales bacterium GWA2_65_9
AGAGTGAATGCAACTCTTATTGAATCAAACTCACGTATAATATTTTCGTCCGACATTGTTAACCAGTTTTTTTGCTATAATTGAATTATCAATGGCGTTTTTGTTCGGATTATCTTTTTTTGAATTTTAAATTTTTCGAATTTCGCCCGCCTGCTCTTCTTCGGAAGGGTCAGCCTCCTCCGGACCAACGGGAGGGCTGGCAGGCGAGCAGGTGCTCTCCTAAAAAGC
>MGTN01000118.1:0-1189 GCA_001799475.1 Desulfovibrionales bacterium GWA2_65_9
CGGGCGGCGGCATCGTCCTCGACAGCGCAGGTCCGGGCAGTAGCGGCGGCGGACTTGGCAGCGGCGCAGGCCCGGGCGGACCCGGCGGCGGACTCGGCGGTAGCGCAGACTCGGGCGGCGGCATCGGACAGGGCAATACAGGCCCGGGCGGCGGCGGCAGCGCCCTCACCAACCTTGCGCTTGCGGGCGAGGAGAGACACCTGATCGAGTTGCAGCAGATGTTCGGCAGCACCCTCACCAACCCGACCGCGCCTCCGCCCCAAGGCGACGGCGGCAACGGCGCAATCCCCATCCTGCTCGGCAGCGGCAGGCTCGGCGGTTCGTCCCTCACCACGGGGGGCCTATTCGGCGGCACGACTTTGGGCGCGGGTGGAGGGACGGGCCTGGTCGGGGAATTCGGCCTCCCCCCGAGCACCGTGCTGGGCGGCATGTCGGGCGGCACGCTGGGCATACTGCTGCACGGCATGTCGGGCGGCCAGCCCGTCTACTTCCGGACCCATCTGCTTCAACTGCAGGCCGTCTCCAGCCCATTCGATCAGATTACCCATCACACCTCGCCGACCTTGGCCGCCGGGAACCAGAACCAGCCGCAGGTCCTGACCAGCCTGGACCTCTCGGGACAGAACCAGTCCCATTACGTGGACCTGGACCCCCAGGCGGGCACCGCCCCGCGCGACACGGCTTACTACGAGCCCAACTCCAACCACAACCTGGCGGGCACGCAGGCGGACGACCCGGCCCTGGTGAAGTCCGTCGCCGCAACCATCACCACGGTGACGGGCACGGCCATGAGCGACGTGTTCCACGGCAGGCAAACCGCCGAAACCTTCCACGGCGGAGGCGGGGCCGACCAGTTCCTCGGCTCGCTGGGCAACGACGCCCTCCACGGCGGCGACGGCCCCGACACCCTCGACTATTCCGCCTTCACCAACGACCACCCCATCACCCTCACCGGCACGGGCAACGGCGCGGGCACTGTGGCGATCACCGACCCCACCAACCCCACGCAGAGCTTCACCGGCATCGAGCACATCACCGGCACCCAGGGCGACGACACCATCACCCTGGGCTCCGGCTGGACCACCGGCGCCAACATCCATGGCGGCGGCGGCGACGACACCGTCACCGGCGGCACGGGGAACGACACCCTCAATGGCGGCGCCGGAAACGACACCCTGAACGGCGGGGC
>MGTN01000118.1:1203-1890 GCA_001799475.1 Desulfovibrionales bacterium GWA2_65_9
ACGAGCGGCACGGTGGCCAAGGCCGGAGGGGGCACGGACACCCTCTCGAACATCACGGTCTTCGTCGGTACCAGCTCTGCCGACACCATCACCGGCGGCTCCGTGGTCTGCGGCGCAGGCGGGGCCGACACCCTCAACGGCGCCGGGGACATCTTCCTGTACCGCGCCCCGGGCGAGGGCGGCGACACCGTGGTCGCCCTGGGCGCGGCCAAGTTCGGGTTCCAGACCGGGCAGTTCGGCTACAGCGCCACCACGCAGATCGTGGACGGGCTGAACTTCTTCGACGCGGGCACCTCCCACGCGGCCAGCAACCAGGCCTGCTGGTACGTGGAGGGCAACGCGCTCATGTACGACTCCGATGGCACAACCGGGGGGCACGCCGCCGTGACCATCGCCACCGGCGCGGACGTGGCGGGCCTCAGCGTCTCCGGCATCGCCATCGTGGACGACGCCGGGCAGATCGTCTAGGCTAGGCAGCCCTGGGAGAGCCCCAGGCGGGCCAGCTCCGCGCGCAGAAGGCGCAGGGTGCCCTCCTTGTCCGCGGCCCAGTCCGGGGCCAAAAGCTCGCCCGGGGCCGCGTCCGCCACCAGGCGCTGCACGCAGATGTCCGGCCTCAGGACCGCCAGGGCCTGGGCCAGATCCGCCACGTACCGCTCGCGCCCCGGCGGCGCATACCCGCCCGCCCGC
>MGTN01000118.1:1939-6827 GCA_001799475.1 Desulfovibrionales bacterium GWA2_65_9
CCGCGCGGGCGAAGCAGGCCGCGTCGTGGCCCCGGCCGATGCGCGCCAGCACCGCGTCGTCGGCGCTTTGCAGGCCCAGGTCCAGCTGCACGAAGTCGAACCCGGCGCCCGTCTGGGCGGCATTTCGCACAAGGGACGCCTGGGCGTCATCGCGCCGGGGCGCCTGGACGTCAACTCGAGTACATGACGCCTGGGCGTCAGATCGAAGAAAAGACGCCAGCAGGTCCAGGCGCGCGCAGTGGCCGCCCGCATCCAGCCCGACATCCAGACAATCGGGCCGCGTGCCGAGGCACAAGCCCGCCACGCCGGGCAGGGCCGAAATTTCCGCCAGCACCTGGCCCAGGCGGGCGGTGCTCGCATGTGTGTTACTATAGGACTGCAGGTAGGCCAGAAGCCGGGCCTCGGGGTGCCGGGCGCTCAGGCGCGGGGCCAGGAACGCCCACTGTTCGGTCAGGCTCAGGCCCTGGGCCAGCAGCCCGGTGCCCGAGCCGGCCGGATTGCAGAACAGGCACCCCGAACGGGAAAACGTGCCGTCGCGGTTGGGGCAGGAGAACCCGGCGTCCAGCGGCACTTTGCGGGCGGCTGCGCCCAGGCGCGCCCGGAAAAATGCCGCCAGGGTATAAAAACGCGTAGTTTCTTCCGGGCCGGGGGGAGCGCTCATGTATTGCCTGCCGGTGCTTCTTTTGGTACGAGGTGCTGTTCTGCGGCTGTCAGAGAGAATTGCCGCCGCCCATCCATCCTACTGGCGGCCACCAAATATATCAAGAACCGGGGGCTTTATGGCTAAATTATTCGATAAATTCTTTGACTACTTCTCCACGGACCTGGCCATCGACCTGGGGACCGCGAATACGCTGGTCTACGTCAAGGGGTCCGGCATCATGCTCTCCGAGCCGTCGGTGGTGGCCGTGAAGCGCGACAGCCGCGGCGGCAAGGTCGTGCTCGCCGTGGGCACCGAGGCCGAAAAGATGCTCGGCCGCACGCCCGGCAACATCGTGGCCATCCGGCCCATGAAGGACGGCGTCATCGCCGACTTCGAGGTCACCGAGGCCATGTTGCGGCACTTCATTTCCAAGGTCAACAACTCGCGCCGTTTGGTGCGGCCCCGCATCATGATCTGCGTGCCCACGGGCATCACCCAGGTGGAGAAGCGCGCGGTCAAGGAATCGGCCCAGAGCGCCGGCGCGCGTGAGGTGTACCTGATCGAGGAGCCCATGGCCGCAGCCATCGGCGCCAACCTGCCCATCACCGAGGCCACGGCCAACATGGTCGTGGACATCGGCGGCGGCACCACCGAGATCGCCGTCATCTCCCTGTCCGGCATCGTCTACGCCAAGAGCGTGCGCATCGGCGGCGACAAGATGGACGAAGCCATCATGCAGCACGTGAAGCGCAAGTACAACATGCTCATCGGCGAGAGCACCTCCGAAGAGATCAAGATGACCATCGGCAGCGCCTACCCCGTGGAAGGCGCCAGCGAGATGGAGGTGCGCGGCCGCGACCTGGTCACCGGCATCCCCCAGAACCGCATCATCACCGCCGAGGAAGTGCGCGGCGCCATCTCCGAGCAGGTCGAGGGCATCGTCCAGGGCGTTCGCATCGCGCTCGAACAGACCCCGCCCGAACTGGCCGCCGACATCGTCGACCGGGGCATCGTCCTGACCGGCGGCGGCGCGCTGCTGCGCGGCCTGGACAAGCTTCTGCAGCACGAGACCCAGCTGCCCATCACCGTGGTGGACGACCCGCTCACCGCCGTGGTGCTTGGCTCGGGCAAGGCGCTCGAGTGCCTCGACCTCTACAGGGAAGTGACCTCGGACTGATGTGAACCCCAAACGTGTCGCCTTCTTCCTCGTCGCCGGGCTTTTCTTCTACCTGGCCCTGTACACCTGGAATCTGCGCACCGGGTTTCTGACCCGCATGAGCACCTATTCCGGGCTGGACAGCGTTGGCGCTGTACTCAGGCCCGGCAACTGGCTCGGGGACACCGCCGGCGGCTTTGTCGAGCGCTACCTGTCCCTGGTGGGCCTCAAGCAGGAGAACGAAATCCTGCGCGCGGAGATCAAGGCCCTGCGCCTGGAGGCCATGACCCTGCGCGAGCGCGCCGAGGCCACGGCCAGGGTGGAAAAGCTGCTGGGCTTCCCTGAACCGCCGGACTGGCGCAAGGAAGGCGCCCGGGTCATCGCCCACCGCGTCGGCCCCACGGCCATCCTGGAGACCATCCTGGTGGACCGGGGCAAGCTCTCCGGAGCCCAGGAGGACACCCCCGTGCTCTCAACCGAGGGCGTGGTGGGCCGCATCTACCGCGCGGGACTTTCCGTGGCCACGGTGCTGCTCTTGACCGACCCCGCCAGCCGCGTGGCCGTGGTGGGCCGCGACAACCGCGCAGCCGGGGTGGTCTACGGCATGGGCGCGGGCGAACGGCTTGTGGTCAAGTACGTGGGCCTCAAGTCCACCCTTGAGCCCGGCGAGATCCTCGTCACCTCCGGCATGGACGGCGTGTACCCCAAGGGCCTGCCCGTGGCCCGCGTCAGCGCCGTGCGCCGCGAGGAAGCCACCCTGTTCATGGACGTGCAGGCCGACCCCCTGGTGGACATCCCCCGCCTGGAGGAAGTGCTCCTGCTCAAACGCGCGGTCCGGCCGGAAGACTCCCGCGCCCTGTGGGACTAGGCCATGCTCGCGACACTCTGGTGGCTGGCCTTCACCGTCCTGTGCATCTGGGGGCAGAGCATGCTGCCCGGCGTGGATTTCTTCGCCCCCGGCATGGCCATCAGCCTGCGCTGGCAGAAGCCCAGCGCCACCATCATCCTGACCGTCATCTGGGTGGCCATCCAGGAGGGCGCGGGCGGCCTGGCCTTTGGCTACGCCATCCTGTGGTATGCCATCCTCTTCGCGCTCTTGACCGTGGGCCGCTGGCTGCTCGATCCCGGCAGCATACAGTTCCAGGCCCTGCTCGGCCTGGCCCTGGGCCTGGCCCATTTTCTGCTGCTCTACCTCATGGCCGTGCTGGAGATGCGCGCCTTCCCCCTGGGCCGGGTGCTGGGCGAATGTCTGCTCCAGGCCCTGCTGTACCCGGCCTTGTGGTATGCCGCCGATGCCATGTTCCCGGACAGGCTGAAGAGGGTCCATGAAGAATCTGCATAGCGCCTACGGCCAAGAACCGCCGCGCCTGGGCGTGGGACTCCTGCAATGCCTGATCTTCGGGCTGTTCTGCCTCTTTGCCGTGCGCCTGTGGTACCTGCAGATCCATCTGGGCCAGGTGTTCACCGAAAAAAGCCGCAACAACCAGCTGCGCACCGAGTACATCTTCGCTCCGCGCGGCTTCTTGCGCGACAGGAACGGCGAGCTTCTGGCCGTCAACGAGCCGGCCTTCGTGCTGGGCCTCGTGCGCGAGGACTGCGACGACATCCCGGCCACCCTGAATCAGGTCTCGGAGTGGTCGGGCATCCCGGCGGAGCGCCTGAAGGACATCTACGCCCGCAACAAGCCCAAGGTGAAACCCTTCGAGCCCCTGACCCTGGTGCCGGACCTGGACTTCGAGCACATCGCCCTGATCGAGGGTGGCAGCCTGCGCTGGCCGGGGGTCGAAATCCTCTCGCGCACCCGGCGCAAGTATATTTACGGGCACCTGCTCTCCCACGTGCTCGGCTACGTGGCCGAGGCCAACGAGGCCGAGATGCAGGCCGACCCGACCCTGTCCCTGGGCGACTTCGTGGGCAAGCAGGGCCTGGAGAACCGCCTGGATGACCGCCTGCGCGGAGCCAAGGGCAGGCGGCTGATCGAGGTCGACGTCACCGGGCGCAGGCTCTCGGAGGAGTTGCAGCGCGAACCCAAGGCCGGCGAGGAGGTCTTCCTCAGCATCGACTTGAGCCTGCAGCAGCTGGGGCACAAGGTGCTCGAGGGCAAGGCCGGAAGCGTGGTGGTCATGGACCCGGACTCGGGCGAGATCCACGCCCTGGTCAGCGAGCCCTCGTATGACTCCAACACCTTCACCACCGGGCTGTCCTCGGCCCAGTGGACGGAGCTGCGCGACAACCCCATGCACCCCCTGCAAAACCGCGCCACCCAGGGCGTGTATCCGCCGGGCTCGATCTTCAAGCTGCTCATGGCCGCAACTGCCCTGCACGAGAAGGCCATCGACCCCAATGAAACCGTGCACTGCACGGGCGAGGTGGCCCTGGGCAGCCACGTGTTCCGCTGCTGGAAGCGCGGCGGCCACGGCACAGTCAACTTCCAGCGCGCCCTGGTCGAGTCCTGCGACACCTATTTCTACAAGCTCGGCATGAAGCTCGGCGTGGACCGCATCAGCTCCTACGCCCAAAAAGCCGGGCTGGGCGCGACCACGGGCATCGACCTGCCCCACGAGAAGGGCGGGCTCATCCCCTCGCGCGAGTGGAAGATGAAACGCTTTGGCGTGCGCTGGACCAAGGGCGAGGACTTGAACCTGGCCATCGGCCAAGGCTACACCGGAATGACCCCGCTGCAGGTGGCGCGCGTCGTCGCCGCCCTCATCAACGGCGGCAAGGTCTTGAAGCCGCAGCTCATGCGCGGCGTGGCCCCAGAGGTGCAAAGCACCATCCCCCTGACCCCGGAACACGCGGCCATGATCAAGCGGGCCATGGTCGCCACCGTGGAGGACCCGCACGGCACCTGCCGCCGGGTGCTTACTTCGGGCGTGGTGGTCGGCGCCAAGACCGGCACCGCCCAGGTGGTGCGCCTGACCGACGAGATGAAGCGCATGGGCGACAACGTGCCCTACAAGTACCGCGACCACGCCTGGATGGCCGGGTTCGGCGAGAAGGACGGCCGGCGCTTCGTGGTGGTGGCCATGGTCGAGCACGGGCTGCACGGCGCATCCGGCGCAGGCCCGGCGGTCAAGGCCATGCTCGAC
>MGTN01000118.1:6874-7897 GCA_001799475.1 Desulfovibrionales bacterium GWA2_65_9
TGGCCGCTGGTGGGCCTCCTGGCCACGCTGTTCTGCATCGGCGTGCTGAACCTGTACTCCGCCAGCGGGGTGCGCCTGGGCGAGGGCGTATCTGTTGAGCCCTACTACCAGAAGCAGATCATCTGGGGCACCATCGGCCTGTTCGGCCTGGTGGCCTTCATGAGCTTCGACTACCGCAGGCTGTCCAGCGTGGCCTGGCCGCTGTACGCCGTCACCCTGCTGCTGCTGCTGGCCGTGCCCTTCCTGGGCAAGACCATCTACGGCGCGCGGCGCTGGCTGGATTTCGGCCTGTTCAGCTTCCAGCCGAGCGAACTGGCCAAGTTCTCGATGCTGCTCCTGGGCGCGCGCATCCTCTCCGCCGAGCCGGAGCGCCTGGACCTGAAGCGCCTGGCCTACATTCTGGGCCTGGGCCTGGTGCCCACCCTCATGGTCATCAAGCAGCCGGACCTGGGCACGGGCATGCTTGTGCTGCTGCTCCTGGGCGGGCTCGTCCTCTACCGGGGCATCCGGCCCTGGCTCTTCCGCACCCTGTGCGTGCTGGTGCCGCTGTTGATGCCGCTGGCCTGGTTCGGGCTCAAGGACTACCAGAAGCGGCGCATCCTGGCCTTCCTCGACCCGGCCACGGACCCGCTGGGCTCCGGCTACCACATCCTGCAATCGGAGATCGCCATGGGCTCGGGGCGCATCTTCGGCAAGGGCTTCCTGGCCGGCACCCAGAGCCAGCTGAGGTTCCTGCCGGAGAAGCATACCGACTTCGCCGTGGCCGTGCTGGGCGAGGAATGGGGCTTTTTCGGCATGATGATCCTGCTCAGCCTGTTCTGCGCCTTCCTGTACCAGATCGCCATGGTGGCGCGCGACGCCAAGGACCCCTTCGGCAGCTACCTGGCCGCCGGGGTGTTCTTCTATTTCTTCTGGCAGGTGCTGATCAACATGGGCATGGTCCTGGGGCTCATGCCCGTGGTCGGCGTGCCCCTGCCCTTCATCAGCTACGGCGGCAGCGCCACGCTGGTGAACTTCAGCCTG
>MGTN01000118.1:7907-9330 GCA_001799475.1 Desulfovibrionales bacterium GWA2_65_9
GGAGACCTTGTCGTGTTTTTCACATTTCCTGCGCGACAAGAGATTTCTGGCAGAGGGCTGTAAAGCCTTGTCGCACAGGCAGTTTGGCGTCAAAAGAAGCTGATAAAAATGAAAAAAGGCTTTGACAGGTCTTTGGCAATCGTGTAGGCACCCTCTGACTTTGGACTAAAATTCACAATCCCATCTCAACGTGCCGGGGGCTGCTCATGATTGACTTCGACAAAACGTTTTTAATCCAGTTGGTCAATTTTCTCATCACCATCGTGGGTCTGAACCTCCTGCTGATCCGACCCATCCGGGACAAGATCCAGGAGCGTAACAGCCTCATGGCCGCCCAGGTGGGCAAGATCGAGGGTTTCAACTCGAACGCCGAGGAGAAGCTCAAGAGCTACCAGGCGGCGATCGACGTCGCGCGCCAGGAAGGACTTGAGATGCGCAAGCAGCTGCGCGCCGATGGCGCTGGCGAGGAGCAGCAGATCATGGCCGCCGCGGGCAAAGAGGTCGCTGCCTCCCTGAAGGCCGCCCACGATGAAATCGCCGCCCAGGTGGCCGGGGCCAAGCAGGCTCTTGCTTCCGAAGTGGAGAAATTCGCGCAGAAGGCCACGGCCAAGATTTTGGGCCAGGCTTAAGCCGACAGGAAGAAGGAGGGGGAACATTTTGAAAGTCGCGAGACACACAGTTTTGAGCCTGATCGGCGTTCTGGCCTTTGCCGCGGTGGCATACGCCAGTGACGGCGAAGCGGGCCACGGCATCGATGCGGAGACATGGAAGAACTACGCCTTCCGCATCGTCAACTTTATCATCTTCATCTTCCTCATGTACAAGTTTGCGGGTGACAAGATCGCCTCCTTCTTTGGCGGACGCCGCGCCCAGATCCAGAAGGACCTCGAGGATCTCGAGATTCGTCAGGCCGAGGCCGAGAAGAAGCTGAAGGACGTCGAGACGGGCATCCGCAACCTGGAGCAGGAGAAGGCCGCCATCCTGGCCGAGGCCAAGACCCAGGGCGAGGCCATCAGGGCCGCCATCATCGAGAAGGCCGAGAAGGACGCCGCAACCATGCAGGCCCAAGCCAAGACCAGCGCCGAGAACGAAGCCAGGGCCGCCTTTGACCGCGTCCGTGGCGAGATCGCCGACCAGGTCATCGAGCAGGCGACGAAAATCGTACGGGAAAAGCTCACCGACAAGGACCATGAGCGCCTCGTGGATGAATACTTAACAAAGGTGGTGCTCAATTGAGCGGGAACATCGTCGCGCGCAGGTACGCCAAGGCGCTGTTCACCGTAGGGAGCAAGCAGGGTTCCTCCGAGCTTGAGACCTATGGGAAGCAGCTCGCCGACCTGGCAGGGGCATTGGCGGGAGCGCCGGAGGCCATGCGGTTCTTCAAGAACCCGGTCTTCAGCGTGGAGGAGAAGAAAGTCGTCCT
>MGTN01000118.1:9342-14120 GCA_001799475.1 Desulfovibrionales bacterium GWA2_65_9
GATGCCAGCGGCATCGTCTCCGGCAAGCTCGTCACCGCCGTAGCGCTTTCCGACTCCCGCAAGGTGGAGCTGAAAGAACGGCTGGAGAAGCAGACCGGCAAGAAGCTGGTCCTGGACTACGCCACCAACGCCGAAATCCTCGGAGGCCTGGTGCTGCAGATCGGGGACAGCGTGCTCGACGCCAGTCTGCGCGCCCAGCTGAACATTTTGAAAGAAACCATCAAGAGGGGTGAGTAGGGCCATGCAGATCAAAGCGGAAGAAATCAGCAAAATCATTGAGGGACAAATCCAGAATTACGAGTCCCGCGTGGAAATGAGCGAAACCGGCACCGTTCTCTACGTCGGTGACGGCATCGCCCGCGTGCATGGCGTGAAGAACGCCATGGCAATGGAGCTCCTGGAGTTCCCCGGCGGCCTCATGGGCATGGTGCTCAACCTCGAAGAGGATAACGTCGGTGTCGCCCTGCTCGGCGAATGCACCGAAATCAAGGAAGGCGACCCCGTCAAGCGCACGGGCAAGATCTTCTCCGTGCCCGTTGGCGAGGCCGTTGCCGGCCGCGTCATCGACCCGCTCGGCCAGCCCATCGACGGCCTCGGCCCCATCGCCTCCAGCGAGACCCGCCCGGTCGAGCTGAAGGCCCCCGGCATCGTCGCCCGCAAGTCCGTCCACCAGCCCATGGCGACCGGGCTTAAGGCCATCGACGCCATGACCCCGGTCGGACGCGGCCAGCGCGAGCTGGTCATCGGCGACCGTCAGGTCGGCAAGACCGCGGTCTGCATCGACGCCATCCTGGCCCAGAAGGGCGGCGACGTGAAGTGCTTCTACGTGGCCATCGGCCAGAAGAAGTCCACCGTCGCGCTCGTGGCCGACACCCTGCGTCGTTACGGCGGCATGGAATACACCACCATCATCTCGGCCACCGCGTCCGAGCCCGCGCCGCTGCAGTTCATCGCCGCGTACTCCGGCTGCACCATGGCCGAGTACTACCGCGACAAGGGCGAGCACGCGCTGATCATCTACGACGACCTGTCCAAGCAGGCCGTGGCCTACCGCCAGATGTCGCTCCTGCTCCGCCGCCCGCCCGGCCGCGAAGCCTTCCCCGGCGACGTGTTCTACCTGCACTCCCGTCTGCTGGAGCGCGCCTGCAAGGTCAATGACGGCCTGGGCGCCGGTTCGCTGACCGCCCTGCCGATCATTGAGACCCAGGCCGGCGACGTGTCCGCATACATCCCGACCAACGTCATCTCCATCACCGACGGCCAGGTGTACCTGGAGCCCGCGCTGTTCAACGCCGGCATCCGCCCGGCCATCAACGTCGGCCTCTCGGTCTCCCGCGTCGGCGGCGCCGCCCAGATCAAGGCCATGAAGCAGGTTGCCGGCACCCTGCGCCTCGACCTCGCCCAGTACCGCGAACTGGCCGCCTTTGCCCAGTTCGGCTCGGACCTGGACAAGGCCACCCAGCAGAAGCTCAACCGCGGCGCCCGCCTGGTCGAGCTCTTGAAGCAGCCCCAGTACCAGCCCATGCCGGTGCAGGAGCAGGTCATTTCGCTGTACGCCGGCACCCGCGGCTACATGGACGAAGTGCCCCTGGACGCGGTGCGCAAGTTCGAGACCGAAATGCTCGAGTTCATGCGCAACTCCAAGGCTGACATCCTGAAGGACATCCTCGAGAAGAAGGCCCTGGACGCGGACATCGAAGGTCGCCTCAAGGCCGCCATCGACGAGTTCAAGAAGGGCTTCCGCGCCTAGCGGCGCAGGAGGGTGCGATGGCTTCCCTGAGGGACGTCAAAACAAAGATCGGCGCGATCAAGAAGACCAAGCAGATCACCAAGGCCATGAATATGGTGGCCTCGGCGAAGCTGCGCAACGCGCAGAGCCGCATCGAGCGGTTCAAGCCGTACGCGCAGAAGTTCTTCGAGATGCTTGGTGACTTGGCAGCCGGGGCGGACGAGTCGGTCCATCCGCTCTTGGCCAAGCGCGAGGAAAAAAAGACCGTGGGCATTGTGCTCGTGACTTCGGATCGCGGCCTGTGCGGCAGCTTCAACGTCAACCTGATCAAGGCCGCTCTCAAGCTGGCCAAAGAGAAGCAGGCCCAGGGCCTGAACGTGAAGTTCTACTGCGTTGGCAAGAAAGGCCGTGATGCGGTCCGCAAGGCTGAATACGAGATTCTGGTTCAGTACCGTGATGTGATGAACAGCTTTGACTTCACGCTCGCCAGCAAGCTCGGGCAGGAGCTCATCAACTCCTTCCTCGACACCACGCTGGACGAAGTGATCCTCGTGTACGGCGAGTTCATCAGCGTGGGCAGGCAGGTGCCGGTGGTGCAGAACATTCTGCCCATCAGCGGCGAGCAGGCCGGCATTGCCGAAGTCAAAAGCTCGGGCAAGGAATACATCTACGAGCCGTCTGTTGAGGGCTTGCTCGCGGAACTCCTGCCCCGCTTCATCAAGGTGCAGGTTTATCGTGGCATGCTCGACACGTCGTGCAGCGAACATGCAGCCCGCATGAGCGCCATGAACAACGCGACGCGCGCCTGCGACGACATGACCAATGCCCTGACGCTTCTGTACAACAAGACGCGCCAGGCTGCCATTACCAGAGACCTTATGGACATCGTCGGCGCCACTGAAGCGCTGAAGTAAAAGGGGGCCAAAGAAATGAGTGCAAACGTGGGTAAAATCGTTCAGGTCATCGGCGCCGTCGTGGACGTCGAATTTCCTGAGGGCAAGCTGCCGCACATCTTGAATGCGCTGCAGATCAATAATCCAAACAACACCGACGCGCCGGACCTCATCTGTGAAGTGGCCCAGCACCTCGGCAACAACGTGGTCCGCACCATCGCCATGGACGCCACCGAAGGTCTCGTCCGCGGCATGGACGCCACCGACACCGGCAAGAACATCATGGTGCCGGTCGGCGCCGGATCGCTCGGCCGCATCATGAACGTCGTCGGCCGTCCCGTGGACGAAATGGGCCCGATCAAGAGCGACAAGCTCATGCCCATCCACGCACTGGCCCCGGCCTTTGTCGACCAGAACACCAAGGTCGAAGTGCTCGAAACCGGCGTCAAGGTCATCGACCTGCTGATCCCCTTCCCCAAGGGCGGCAAGATGGGCCTCTTCGGCGGCGCAGGCGTGGGCAAGACCGTTATTCTCATGGAGATGATCAACAACATCGCCAAGCAGCACGGCGGCATCTCCGTGTTCGCCGGTGTTGGTGAGCGCACCCGTGAAGGAAACGACCTGTACCACGAAATGAAGGACGCCGGCGTTCTCGAGAAAGCCGCGCTTATTTACGGCCAGATGAACGAGCCTCCGGGAGCCCGTGCCCGCGTGGCCCTCACCGCTCTCGCCTGCTGCGAGTACTTCCGTGACGAGGAAGGCCAGGACGTGCTGTTCTTCGTCGATAACATCTTCCGCTTCACCCAGGCAGGTTCGGAAGTCTCCGCACTGCTCGGCCGCATGCCTTCCGCGGTTGGTTACCAGCCGACGCTGGGCACCGACCTTGGCGAACTGCAGGAGCGCATCACCTCCACCAAGAAGGGTTCGATCACCTCAGTCCAGGCCGTTTACGTGCCCGCCGACGACCTGACCGACCCGGCCCCGGCCACCACGTTCTCGCACCTGGACGGCACCCTCGTGCTTTCCCGCCAGATCGCGGAGCTGGGCATCTACCCCGCGGTCGACCCGCTGGACTCCACTTCGCGCATCCTGGACCCCCTGGTCCTGGGCGTGGAGCACTACGGCACCGCCCGTAATGTCCAGATGATCCTCCAGAAGTACAAGGAACTCCAGGACATCATCGCGATCCTGGGCATGGACGAGCTGTCCGACGACGACAAGCTCCTCGTGGGCCGCGCGCGGCGCATCCAGCGCTTCCTGTCCCAGCCGTTCCACGTGGCCGAAGCCTTCACCGGCAAGCCCGGCCGCTACGTCAAGCTTGAAGACACCATCAAGGGCTTCAAGGAGATCATCGAAGGCAAGCACGACGAAATCCCTGAGAGCGCCTTCTACATGGTCGGCGACATCAACGAGGCTCTGGAAAAAGCCAAGCAAGGATAGTGTGCCATGTCCAAGAAGCTGCTGCTTGAAATCGTAACGCCCGACCGCAAGGTCCTCTCGCAGGACGTTGACTATGTCGGAGCCCCCGGCGCGCTGGGCGAGTTCGGTGTACTGCCGAACCACATCCCCTTCCTGTCCGCGCTGGGCATTGGCAACCTGTACTACAAGGACGCAGGCAAAACGCACTACGTCTTCGTGTCCGGCGGGTTTGCCGAGGTCAGCCCTGACAAGGTCACCATCCTGGCTGAGGCCGCGGAAATGGCGACGGACATCGACCTGGAACGCGCCCGCAAGGCCCAGGAGCGTGCCCAGCAGCGTCTCGCCCGTGCCCAGGACAAGATCGACCACGCTCGTGCCCAGGCAGCGCTGCGTCGTTCCCTGGCTCGCTTGAGCTGCCGCAACTCCGGGGACAAAGCCGGAACGTGCTAGCATCCCGCACCCTGCGCCGCAAAGTGGCTCAGGACGTCTGAGAAACCAAGGCAGGCCGGGCTCATCCGGCCTGCCTTTTTTCATCTGCCAACGGGCAGACAACGCGCGCAGCCCTGCTGCCAGGAGTATCCATGCCGCACCAGAACACCATCGCCGTCATCCTGGCCGCCGGGAAAGGCACACGCATGCACTCGGACAAGCCCAAGGTGCTCCAGACCCTGCTTGGTGAGACCATGCTGGGCCTCGCGGCGCATGCCGCCAAGGCCGTGGCCGCAAAGGTGCTGACG
>MGTN01000119.1:0-590 GCA_001799475.1 Desulfovibrionales bacterium GWA2_65_9
GGCCATGCAGTCGGGCAGGTTCTTGTTGGTCAGGCAGCTTAGGCCCAGCACACGCAGGCCCATGTGCGTCGCCGCAATGGCCTCGATTGCCGTACTCATCCCTATGGCATCTGCGCCAAGCTGCCGATAAGCTCTTGTCTCGGCAGGAGTCTCCAGGTTCGGCCCGGCCACCTGGATGTACACGCCGCGCTCCAGCACCAGGCCCAGGCGTCTGGCCTGGGAGCTGGCCAGGGCGGCGAGCCGGGGGCACCAGACCCGGCTTAAGTCCGGGAAGCGCGGCCCCCAGGCATCGATGTTCGGCCCGGTGAGGGGCGTCTGGCCGGAAAAATTGATGTGGTCGGTGATGCACATGAGCGTCCCGGCCGAGAAGAGCGGGTTCAGCGCCCCGGCGGCATTGGTGAGCAAAAGCGTGCGCACGCCGAGCTCGAAGAGCAGGCGCACGGGGAGGCAGGCCTCGGCGGCGCTGTAGCCCTCGTAGAGGTGCACGCGCCCGCACAGGGCCATGACCGGACTCCCGCCGAGCAGTCCGGCGCGCAGGAAGCCGCCGTGGCCCTCCACCGTGGACTGCGGCAGGCCGGGGATCTCGGCGT
>MGTN01000119.1:621-5539 GCA_001799475.1 Desulfovibrionales bacterium GWA2_65_9
TTTCCTTCATGGTGTTCCTTGCGCCCCCGGGGCATTGTATCCCAGGAGCGCCGGAAAGCACAAGCCAGGGTAGGCACAGCGTATGGATTTCGCAACCCTCATAGGTCTCTTTTCCGGTTTGACGCTGGTGATGGCCGCCATTTTCATGGGCGGCCAGGTCGATATCTTTATTGATCTCCCCAGCGTCATGATTGTTTTTGGCGGCACCTTTGGCACCATCTTCGTGGCCTTCCCCTTTGAGGAGGTCATGCAGGCGTTCAATGGCGGGTTCAAGGCCTTCTCCTCCAGGAAGGTCCAGGTGCGCGAGGTCGTGACCACCATGGTCAAGATCGCGGAGATCAGCCGCCGCGAAGGCCTGATCGCCCTGGAGAACATCAAGACCGAGAACATGGTGCTCAAGAAGGCCTGCCAGCTTATCGCCGACAACGCCGATCCCGGCCTCATCCGCACCACCCTGTCCATCGAGATCAGCTCCATGAAGCGCCGCCACAAGGTCGGCGAGGAGGTCTTCAAGCGCCTGGGCAGCCTGGCCCCGTCCTTCGGGATGATCGGCACCCTCATCGGCCTGATCCAGATGCTGGCCAACTTGAACGACCCCAAGAGCATCGGCCCGGCCATGGCCGTGGCCATCATCACCACCTTCTACGGCACCATCCTGGCCACGGTCCTCTTTTTGCCCATCGCCAACAAGCTGCGCACCCGCACCTTGCAGGAGGAACTGCATTTGGAGGTCATCTTCGAGGGCGCCAAGTCCATCCTGGAGAACAACAACCCCCTGCTTGTCTCCGAGAAGCTCTCGTCCTTCCTGGCGCCCCGAGAAAGGAAGTAGGCCATGGCCGACAACGAAGAACTCAATCTCTTCGCCGAGGAGCCGGACTCGCCCGATGATCAGGAATGGCTTACAACATTTTCTGACCTGACCATGCTGATGCTGGTCTTCTTTATTTTGCTCTATTCCATGTCCGTGCCGGATGAGAAGAAGATTTCCACTGCCCTCCAGGCCGTCACCGCCGCCCTGGGCGGCAAGGAGAGCAAGATGGCCACCAGCACCATCAGCCACGAAGAAGCCGGGGTCATCCTGGACCAGGTGATGCTGAACCGGCAGATTCAGATAGCCCAGCAAAAGGTCTTCTCGGACGTGAAGCTGCTGCAGACCAAGAAGGGCCTGGAAGGGCTGGTGGGCGCGAACTTCGAGGACGGCGTCATCACCCTGCGCGCGCCCGGCGATGTGCTCTTCGCCCGGGGCGATGTGGCCTTGACCGAGAAGGGCCGCGCGATCATGCTGGAAATGAAGGATTTCATGATCCAGCACTCGGACCAGACCATCAACATCCGGGGCTACACAGACGACCAGCCGCCCCCGGCGGGTTCGCGCTTCCGGGACAACTGGGAGGTCTCCTCCATGCGTGCGGTGAATGTTTTGCGCCTGCTCATGTCCATGGGCATTGAGGCCAAGCGGCTCACCTCCACGGGCTTGGCGGACTTGAACCCGCTGTTCCCTAACACCAGCGAGGAATACCGGGCCCAGAACCGCAGGGTTGAATTTGTGCTGGAAAAACGAGTCTCCGGCAAGTAAGGTGTCCCAGACGCGCCGCAGGCGTGCGCCCGTATGGGCGCTGGCTGTCGGTGCAATGCCAAGAATCACGCGAGGTGCAGCATGGGATTTGAAATACAGGTAGACGAGGAAGACAAGCTCCGCCAGGCCTATCGCACACGCGTCCCTGGACTGGACATCCGCATCAACACCAAGAAAGGTCCGCTGGACTTCCCCGTGAGCGACATCAGCGCCTCGGGCTTCGCTTTTGAGGACAATCCGCGCGGCTACAGCTCCGGCCTGGAGTTCACCTTTGACCTCCTGCTGAGCAAGAAGCTCTTCCTCGGCGACCTCAAGGCCAAGGTCATGCGTGTGCTGGATCGTGGCATTATCGGCTGCAATTTCATGGAGATGGATCGCCGCCAGGAGATCAAGCTGGACAAGCTCGTGCTTGAGGTCCAGAAACGCCTCATCGAACTGCGCAAGGCCAAGCGCGCGGCCGAATAGCTGCGGGTCCCGGAGACCGGGAATGGCCAAACATACTCTGCTCATAGCCAACCGTGGCGAAATCGCCATGCGCATCGTGCGTGCCTGCGTCAAGCTTGGGCACGACTTTGCCTGCGTCTACACCGCAGCCGACGCCCAGTCCGGGCACGTGCGCCTCGCGCGGACCCTTGGCGGGCCGGAGCGGCTTTTTCGCATCAGTTCCTACCAGGACCCCAGCGAGATCCTGGCCGTGGCCGATGCGGCCGGCGCCACCGCTGTGCATCCCGGCTACGGCTTCTTCGCTGAGGACTTCCGCTTCGCCCGGCGCGTGGTGGAGCGCAAGCGCCCGCTCATCTTCATCGGCCCCTCCTGGACCCTGGTGCGCGACCTGGGCGACAAGATCAACACCAAGCGCATCGCGCGCGCGCATGGCGTGCCCACCATCCCCGGCTCGGACAGGCCCATCTACGACGAGATGGAGGCTGTGGAGCTGGCGCAGACCATCTTCGCCTTCCAGAACGACCAGGGCATCGCCGAGGGCTGCGTGCTGGTCAAGGCCTCGGCTGGCGGCGGCGGCATGGGCATCGAGGAGGTCTATGATCTCGACACGTTCCGCTCGGTTTACCGGCGCATCCGCAACTACGCCAAGCGCAACCTGAGCGACGAGGGCGTGCTCATCGAGCAGCGCATCTTTGATTTCAATCACCTGGAGGTGCAGGTGGTGGCCGAGCGCGGCGGCAAAAACGCCGTGCACCTGGGTACGCGCAACTGTTCCGTGCAGAGCCTGGGCCGCCAGAAGCGCATCGAGGTGGCCCCCGGCTTCGACCCTGCGAGCCAGACCTACGCCTTTGACGCCGCAGGCGTGCTCGATGCCATCACCCGGCACAGCGTGAACATGTCCCTGCAGGTGGGCTACGACAACGTGGGCACCTGGGAGTGGATCGTGACCCCGCGGGGCGAGCCCTTCCTCATGGAGGTCAACACGCGCATCCAGGTGGAGAACGGCGTCTCGGGCGTGACCTCGCGCATTGCAGGCCGACCGGACTCCACGGACGGGGTGGACGTCATCGCCGAGCAGATCCGCCTGGGCCTGGGCGAGCCTTTGGGCTACACGCAGCAGGATGTCTCCTTCGCTGGCGTGGGCATCGAGTACCGCATCCTGGCCGAGGACCCGGCGGACCGCTTCACGCCCTGCCTGGGCCGCATCGAGGCCTTTGGCTGGCAAAGCGAGCCCTGGCTCCAGGTGTTCACCCAGGTGCCGACCCTGGATCATGGGGACCAGCCCTACGAGATCCCCATGGACTTCGACCCCAACCTGGCGCTCGGCATCGTCTGGGGCCAGAGCCTGGACGAGGCCGGCAAGCGCGGCGCGGAATTTTTGAACGGGCTCGTGCTCCAGGGCACGGACACGCGGGGCGAGCCTCTGCGCACCAACGTGGCCTTTCTCCTGAACCGCACCCAGACCCTCCTGCACTTCTAGCCCGGACGGGTGGACACAGCGTATGGACGCCAACACAGGGACTCCAGCAGATGGACATAGATAAGCGCACCCAGGAGCTGGCCGCTCGCCTCACTTACATCCGGGACATCTTCGGCCAGCGCGAGAACGCCTCCGTGGCCATGCTGCGGACCCGGCTGGAGGAGTTCCTGGAGCAGGCCCCGCACCTGGGCATGCGCGAACTCTCCCGGCAGGTGGCCATGCTGGAGGAGCTCTTCGTCCTGCTTGAGGGCAAGCTGGAGAGCGAACTGACGCCCATGGACCGGGTGCGCATCGTGCGCCACCCGCAGCGCATCTGCCTGAAGGACATCCTGGAGAACGTCTACGACAACTACACCGAGATCGGCGGCCAGGACGAGTGGAGCATCGATCCGGGCATGATCATCGCCCGCGCCACCATCGCCCGGCGCATGGGCAAGAAGACCGTGCACCAGTCGGTGATGGTGGTGGGCCAGGAAAAGGGCCACGGCCAGGAGTTCCGCAACGCGGGCTCCATCAAGCCCTGGGGCAACGCCAACGCGCTCTACTACATGAAAGTGGCCGAGATCGAGAACATCCCCATCCACACCTACGTCTTCACGCCTGGCGCCTTCCCGGTGGAGGACTATCCCGGCGCGGCCCAGCAGATCGCCAAGAACCTTTACGTCATGTCCGGGCTCAAGGTGCCCATCATCAGCGTGTTCTCCGAGGGCGGCAGCGGCGGGGCCGAGGCCATCGCCCTGGCCGACCGCCGCCTCATGCTCTCCCACGGCTACTATTCGGTCATCTCGCCCGAGGGCGCGGCGGCCATCGAGGGCGGCCTCAAGGGCAAGGCCACGCCGGAGCTTATTGAGCGTTGCGCCAGCCGCCTGCGCATCACCGCAGCCGACAACCTGGAGCTCGGCTTCATCGACCGCGTGATCCAGGAGCCGCCCCTGGGCGCGCGGCCCGAGCACTATGAATTTTTCCGCCAACTCCGGCGCGAGGTCATCCGCGCCACGGACGAGGTGGTGGACGCCGTGGAAGGGCTTGGCCCGCTGCGGGGCATGGCTATCCGCCGCCAAGCCAAGACGCTGGACCCGCAGGACATCTTCGTGCGCTGGTCCCTGGGCCAGAGCGCCCGGATCAAGCTGGTGCGCAAGCGCTTCGAAAAGTTCCGGGCCCTGAGCCGCACGGCCTGCCGCGACAACCGCTCCCTTGGCGCGCGCATCTACTCCGGGCTGGAGGGCGTGCTCTGGGCCGCGCACAGCACCCTGCGCCATGATCTTCTGGCCCGGCACAAGCGCCGTCTGCTGCGCATGCTCGAAGCCGCAGAGGCTGAGCTGCGCGCCCTGCGCCAGGGCGTGGGCGGGCCCCTCGGCCGGTTGCTGGGGCTGGGCGACAGCCACCAGCGCCGCCTGGAGGTGCCGCCAGAAGCCCTG
>MGTN01000119.1:5555-8105 GCA_001799475.1 Desulfovibrionales bacterium GWA2_65_9
CCGGACCTGTTCGGGGAATTCGCCGGGGTCTGCTCCCACTGCGGGCACCATTTCCCATTGGAATTCCAGTGGTATCTGTACAACGTTTTTGACTTCGCCTCGGCCTACGAGTTCAACCGCGAGCTGGAGTCGAGCAACCCCCTGGCCTATGAGGGCTTTGACCTGAAGCTGGAGCAGGCCAAGCGCGAGACCGGCCTGGGCAGCTCCTGCATCACCTTTGAGACGCATATCGAGGGCGTGACCACGGTGGTGGCAGTGCTGGTGAGCCCGTTTCGGGGCGGCACCGTGGGCGCGGCCGAGGGCGAAAAGATCATCCGCGCGGCCGAGCGGGCCATGCTCAAGCGCACCCCGTTCATCCTCTACTCCCACGGCACGGCGGGCATCCGCATCCAGGAGGGCACCTGCGGGGTCATCCAGATGCCGCGCGTGACCATGGCCGTGCGGCGCTACATCGAGGCCGGAGGGCTGTACCTGGTGCTCTACGACACCAATTCCTACGCCGGGCCGGTGGCCAGCTTCCTGGGCTGCTCGCCCTACCAGTTCGCGGTGCGCTCCTCCAACATCGGCTTTGCCGGGCCAGGGGTCATCCGCGAGACCACCGGCGTCGAGGTGCCCCCAAAATATCACCGGGCATTCTCGGCCTTGTCGCGCGGACACATTCAGGGTATCTGGGACAGGCGCGAGATCAAGAAGAACCTGCACCAGGCGCTTTTGACCATGGGCGGCAAGAACTTGTATTACCGCTAGCGCGCAGAATACGAAAACCATCCGCCGCATACGAGGGGACACGCTTTGCTGAACGTCAAGGAAATGCTCGAGGAGATGAACGCCTCGCCTTACGAGGAGATCGAGGTCCGGACACCGCACACCGGGGTGGTGGATTTTGTGGGCCTGAACCCCGGCGACCGCGTCAGCGGCCCCTCCGGGAAATGGCTCGAACGGCCGGGCACGCTTTTGGCCCACCTCACCCGCGAGAAGAACAAGAAGCCCATCTGCGCCTCGCAGAAGGGGCAGGTCATGGATATCCGCAGCGAGCTTGCGGGCCAGTTCGTGGAGGCCGGGGAGCGCCTGCTCACCATCCGCCACTTTTTGTCCAAGGAGGAGGTCATCGGGCGCATCCTCAAGAAGGCCCTGCACCTCTTCTGCGCCTCGGAGCGCGCCAAGTACTATTTCGTCCCCGAGATCGACGCCAAGATCAAGGCTGGCGGCGAGCAGTCCGTGAAGGTGCGCGAGGGCCTGGATATGTTCATCGTCTCGCGCATGAAGCGGGAGACCCCGCTGGCCTATTCCGGGCCGGAGGGCATCATCTACGCCGTGTATTTCCAGCAGGGCGACAACGTGGACGGCGGCCAGCCGCTCATCGGCGTGTGCCCGGAAAGCCAGCTTTCGCTCATCCAGGACGTGGTCAACCGCGTCCAGGGCGAATGGGAAGAGCGGGACTAGGAGCGCACCATGGGCCGCACCCTGCAAGTCCGCGTCTCAGCCTCGACCTTTGACCCGGCCGAGGTGGAGCGCCGCTGGCCCCGGCTCGTGGCCCTGGCCTTCAGCCCGGTGGCGGTGAAGATCCCGGCCCTGCCGCCGGAATCCCGCGGCGTGCTGGAGCTGGTTGCGCACCTGGCCGACCGCCTGGAGATCGGCCTGCTGCCCGAGGAGGCTCTGCGCGAACTGGCGGACGGCATCAAGCAGGCCGCAGCGGCGCGGGCCAGGCTCGAGGCCGAGCTTGGCGAGTGGAACGCCAAGGCCGCCAACGCGGCCACGGACGCCATCGAGGACGCCCTGGACGAGCTGGAGTCCCAGGCCAAAAAGCTCAGGGATCAGCCTGGACGCGATTAGCGGCCTCTGATGTCTGGCTGACGTAGAACACAAATCCCCGCAAGGAGTACGACATATGGCTGGCAGCCTGAACAAAGTGATTCTGGTTGGGCACCTGGGACAGGACCCGAAGATTTCCTACGCACAGTCCGGCCTGCCCATCGCCAACATGCGCCTGGCCACCAGCGAGCGCATCCGCGACAAGGACGGCCAGTACACCGAGCGCACTGACTGGCACACCATCGTGACCTTTGACAAGCAGGCCGACTTCTGCGGCAAGTACTTGGCCAAGGGCTCGCTGATCCTCGTTGAGGGCCGTTTGCAGACCCGCAAGTGGCAGGACAAGGAAGGCCAGGACCGCTACTCCACTGAAGTGGTCGCGCAGCGCGTGCAGGCCCTTGGACCCCGCCCGGGCGGCGGACAGGGCGGACAGGGCGGCAGCGAGGGCGGCGGCTATGCCCCGCGTCCCCAGGGCGGCCAGCAGGGTGGCGGTCAGCAGGGCGGCCAGCAGCGCAACGGCGGTCAGAACCCGCCCTTCCACGATGAGGAAGACCTCGGCCCAGCGTTCCCGTCCGAGGCCAGCGGCATGGACGACGTGCCGTTTTAAGGTAACTGAATATGCTCCGCAGGCCAGGGGCGCTGCCCCTGGACCCCGCCAAAGGGCCTGAGGCCCTTTGGAATCCCCATTACGCCGAAAGGGCTGGGTCAGGCGAAGCCTGACCCAGCCCTTTCGGCTGA
>MGTN01000120.1:0-3449 GCA_001799475.1 Desulfovibrionales bacterium GWA2_65_9
GGCGTAAAGTATTTTCCGAAAACGTACGATACACTCTATGCACAGGAAAACATCGCCAACCGAAGTTCCCCGGATGAACACGACATGAGCACAACAACCCGCTGCCGCACAACCTGCCTGCTCGCCCTGGCCTTCCTGGCCAGCGCGGTCCTCGCCGGTTGCGGCGGCGGCAGCAGCACCACCTCCTACTACAACAGCATCAAGCGCACCGTTGTGAACGCCAAGGACGACGTGCTGGGCACACGCCCCACCACGGCAGAGCTCTTTGCCGAGGACAACACCCCGCTCATCGACATCAGCTACGACGCCGCAGACGACATGATGGGCCTGTTCATGCCCGCCATGAACCGGAAGTCGCCCATCTACTACGACCGCTTCACCAACCGCATCGACCCCGCCGACCCCTCGCCCTTTGGCCGCCTGGTGTCCGAGCAGGTGGCGGCGCGCCTGGCCTTGCGAAGCTTCCTGGTCACCGATGGCCCGGCCAAGATACCGCCCACCACGGTTCCCAAGCCTGTGGAACACGACCCCATGCCCACCACGCCGGAGGCGCGCCAGGCCGAAGCCCAGCGCATGCAGGACGAAATCAGTCCGGCCCGGCCGTGCGTACTCAGCGGCACCTACCTTATCGCCGACAAGGTGGTCTACGTCTCGGCCCGGATCACGGCCCTGGACAACGGCCAGGTCATGACCGCGCACCACTGGACCGTGCCCGTGAACCGCAACACCCGGGCGCTCTTGCCGCAGCTCAAGCAGAATGGCGGCCTGAGGCCCTCGGTGCGCACCCAACTCAGCCTCAGCCCGCACGAGATTGCCAATCCCTCGGGCCAGTCCCAGAACTCCGTCGAACGGAACCTCGTCCGCTAGCTCCCAGCAGGGCCGCCCCGGCCCACTCTTGACGCCGCGCCAATCCTCACCTACCAATCTCGACCACACCATGAGAGGGAGACGCGCGCATGTCCGCATCCTTGCCCGCTACACTGTTCGAGACGTTTTTCCAGACCGAAGCCAGGCTGTTCCTCCTGGCCGGCATCCGCATCGCCCTGTCCGAGGACGGCAAAGACCTGACATCACTCGGCATCTTTGAGGACTCCGACCTGGCCGTAGCGCACATCATGGCCAAGGAGGAGACCATCGTGGCGGGCCTGCCGCTCATCCCGCTGATCCTGGAGTTCGCGGGCTGCGAGTTCCAGCACATGCTGAACGTGGACGAGGGCGAGCGCGTGTCGGCCGGCACCATGCTGGCGGCCATCCAGGGCCCGACCGCGCACATCCTGCGCACCGAGCGCGTCATCCTGAACTACCTGGGACACCTGTCCGGCATCGCCAGCCTCACCGCGCGCTACGTGGCCGCGCTGGCGGGCTCGCGCACCCCCCTGCTGGACACGCGCAAGACCCTGCCCGGGCTGCGCTACCCCGAAAAATACGCCGTGCTCGTGGGCGGGGCCAAAAACCACCGCCTGAACCTGTCCGAGATGCTCATGGTCAAGGACAACCACATCGACCGCGCCGGAGGCATCACCCCGGCCGTGGCCAAGCTGCGCCAAGCCTACCCCGACAATTGCCCGCCCATCGAGGTGGAGTGCCGCACCCTGGCCGAGGTGGACGAAGCCGTGGCCGCGAACGTCTCGCGCATCATGCTCGACAACATGGACTTAGGGCTTCTGCGCGAGTCCCTGGCCCGCATCCCAGAGGGCATCGAGACCGAGGCCAGCGGCAACGTGACCTTGGAGAACATCGCCGCCATCGGGGCCGTTGGCCCAGACTTCGTGTCCGTGGGCCGCATCACCCACTCGGCCCCGGCTGCGGACTTGAGCATGCTCATTCAACCACTGGAATAGCCAGCCGCTTGAATAACCGGCGCAACACGGGTATGCAGCCAGAATGAGACCTGAAGCGTGTAGACAGCAGCATGAGGCCAGAAGCATAAGGACAGCAGCATGAGCTCACTGAACGAACGCATCGAGACCCTGCGCGCCAAGTACGGAAACAGGCTGGTCATCCTGGGCCACCACTACCAGTCCGACGAGGTCATCCGCCACGTGGACTTCCAGGGCGACTCCCTGGAGCTGGCCCGCAAGATCGACACCCTGGCCGCCGAGCATGTGGTCTTCTGCGGGGTGTACTTCATGGCCGAGTCCGCCGCCGCCCTGGCCCGGCCCGGCCAGAAGGTCCACATCCCGGAAGCCGGGGCCACCTGCCCCATGGCCGACATGGCCCCGGCCCAACGCGTGGAGGATGTGCTCTCCGCCCTGCGCGACGATGGTCGGCTGGTCATCCCCCTGGCCTACGTCAACTCCTCGGCCGAGGTGAAGGCCGTGTGCGGCCTGTACGGCGGCAGCGTGTGCACCTCGGCCAACGCCAAGGTCATGCTCGAATGGGCCCTGCAGCAGGGCGACGCCGTGCTCTTCTTGCCGGACAAGAACCTGGGCCACAACACCGCCAACCAGTTGAACATCGACGCCACCGAGCGCCTGGAGATCGACATCCGCGACGAAGGACGCCGCCTGGACCACAAGAAGGCCCAGTACGCCCGGCTGCTGCTCTGGCCCGGCGCCTGCGCCATCCACCACCAGTTCAAGAAGAGCCAGATCCAGGAGCTGCGCCGGACCAGGCCCGGCGTGCGCGTGGTGGTGCACCCCGAATGTTCGCAAGGCGTCGTGCGCGCAGCCGACGGCGCAGGCTCCACCTCGTACCTCATCAAGTACTGCGCAAACGCTCCGGCCGGGGCCAGGATCGCCGTGGCCACGGAGTGCAACCTGGTCAATCGCCTGGCCGCGCGCCACAGGCCCGAGGGCAAGGAGATCTTCCCGCTCAAGGCCCTGGCCTGCTCGAACATGGCCAAGACCACCGAGGAGCGCCTGCTTGCGCTGCTCACGAACCTCGACACCGCGACACCGCTCACCTTGAGCGCTGATGTCACCGAGCATTCCCGTGTGGCCCTGGAGCGCATGCTGCGCATCTGCGCCTAAGCCTGCGCCCTTGACCATCCGCTGGAAGGAGCCAGGATGAACGACTACCGCCTCAAGTCCGACGTGCTGGTCATCGGCTCCGGCATCGCCGGGTCCGTGGCCGCCCTCACCCTGGCCGAATCCGGCGTGGATGTGATCCTCCTGACCGCCGGGGAGGATCTTTTCGCCGGCAACACACGCCTGGCCCAGGGCGGCGTGGTCTTCCATTCCCAGGACGACGATCCCGGCATCCTCGAAAAGGACATCCTGACCGCCGGGTGGGGCCAGAACTACCTGCGCGCCGTGCGCTACCTGGCCCACAAAGGCCCCAAGGTCCTGCAAAAGACCCTCATCGACGCCTACCATGTGCCCTTTGCCCACCGCGATTCCGACGAATGGAACTTCACCCGCGAGGGCGGGCACAGCGTGGCCCGCATCCTCTACGCCGCCGACCACACCGGCCTGACCATCATGCAGCGCCTGACCAAGGCCGTGGCG
>MGTN01000120.1:3460-8215 GCA_001799475.1 Desulfovibrionales bacterium GWA2_65_9
ACTCTCCCAGGTGGAGATCGTGCTGGCCGACTTCACCGTGCTGGCCACGGGCGGGGCCGGGCACATCTATCTGCACACCACCAACTCGCGCGGGTCCATCGGTTCGGGCCTGTCCATGGCCAACCGCGCGGGCGTAAGGCTGCACAACCTGGAATACGTGCAGTTCCACCCCACAGCCTTCTACCAGGGCACCAAGCGTTTCGAACGGCGCTTCCTCATCTCCGAGGCCGTGCGCGGCGAGGGCGCGCGCCTGGTCAACAGCAAGGGCGAGAGTTTCATGACCAGGTATGACCAGCGCGCCGACCTGGCCCCGCGCGACATCGTCACCCGCGCCATCATGGCCGAGATGCTGGCCACCGACGAGGACTGCGTGTACCTCGACACCACGCGCGGCATGCACCGGGAGGTGGCCGAACGCTTCCCCACCATCTACAACAAATGCCTGGAACAGGGCATCGACATGCGCACCAGCCCCATCCCCGTGGTGCCGGCGGCGCACTATTTCTGCGGCGGCATATTGGTCGACACGCGCGGCCGCACCACGCTCGAACGCCTGTACACCGCCGGGGAATGCTCCTGCACGGGCGTGCACGGGGCCAACCGCCTGGCCAGCACCTCCCTGCTTGAGGGCCTGCTCTGGGGCTACAGCGCCGGGCAGGACATCGCCAAGCGCCTGGGAGCCAAGTGGCGCGTGACCAAGAAGCTGGCCGACGCCATTCCCGACTGGCAGAACCCCGGCGACATCCACAACGAGGACCCGGCGCTCATCGCCCAGGACTGGGCCAACATCCGCAACACCATGTGGAACTACGTGGGCATCATCCGCTCCACCGCCCGCCTGCGCCGCGCCTTCGAGGATCTGCGCAACCTGTCCAAGAACATGCACGACTTCTACAAGATGACGCCCATCAGCAAGCCCATCATCGACCTGTTCCACGGCTGCCAGACCGCCTACGTGGTCACCCAGGCGGCCATGCGCAACACCAAGAGCCAGGGCTGCCACTACCGGGTGGACTAGCCACCGTGCCTTTAGGCCATGAACCCGGTCCCCAAAATCAGCGCCCCCCTGCTTGAGCGCTCGCGTGCCACGGGCCGAGTGAGGAGCGAAAAGGCAAGACCGTTCAGACCTCCCGCTCCTCTCGCGCCGCAAGAAATGCGTCAACAACCTCCCCGCTCCATTGCCTGTCGCGCTTGTCCTGGAGCTCCAGCTTCGCCAGTGCCGGGGGCAGCCCCTGGCGGTAGGGCCGGTCGGTGGTCATGGCGTCATAGGCGTCAGCCAGGGCAATGATCCTGGCGGACAGAGGGATGCGGTCCCCGGCGAGGCCATCGGGATAGCCCTTCCCGTCATGCCGTTCGTGATGGTGGCGAATTCCAGGCAATATCCCGGCCAGGGTTTTCACGCTGGCGAGAATTCTGGCCCCGGTATCCGGATGTGTGGCCATCACCGCAAACTCTTCGTCGGACAATCGGCCCGGCTTGAGCAGCACGCTGTCCGGGACGCCAATTTTTCCGATGTCATGGAGCAAGGCGGCCATGTGCAATTGCTGCTGCGCGGCCTGCGAGAGTCCAAGCTTATTGGCGATACCCACCGAATACTCCGCCACCCGGACAGAGTGCCCTTTCGTATAGGCCTCCCGTGCGTCCAGGGCGGTGATCAGCGCCGCCAGGACGGACCGTATCTCCGCCTCACTGGCTTCGAGCTTGCTCAGCCTGCGCTCGCGCAGGGTGGCGGCATAGCCCATGCCCAGAAGACTTAGGCAGACGAAGCCGATGCCCACGGTGAGGTTGCGGATGTTGTGCTTGGCGGACACCAGCTCGCTCCGGTGCTCCATGGTGTGCATCTCCAGAAGCGGCATCATGCTGTCCAGGGCCGCATCGACCTGGGCGTAGTCGCTTTGGGCCACGGCGGAGCGCACCTTGTTGGCCGCGTCCAGCAGGTCCCGGAGGTTGTCCCTCTTGGCTTTCGGCCAGGTCGGAGCCTCGACAGTGGCAAGTTTGTCCAGGGCGAAAAGAAAATGCTTGGCGGCAATATTATCCTGGCCCCGTGCGTATTGGCCGTTGGTTGCCGTATGCTTCAGGTGCTGGCTGCCTTCCATCAGGTTGTCAAAGGCCAGGATGGTGGGCGTGTAGTAAGAAATGACGGCGTCTCCGAATTGGACCATGAGGAGCATCTGAACGATGATAAGCAACCCCATGGTCACAGACACCGCAAGCGGTGCATAGGGCATGATCCGGCTTCGCATGGGAATGGCTCCTCCGGGGTTGGGGACTCCTGCAAGGAAGCTGGGCCAAGGCGCATGGTGCGGCGGCTTTCGCAACCTCAATCAACACGACCGCGCTCTGTGCGGGTGTCGAGCATGACCCTCAACTTACAGTATTCTGGCCGCCAGGCAACCCTTTCGGCTCCCAAAGCGCCCAAGGCGCAGCCGCCGCAGGAAAGAAACTGAAATCGGCCTCCGGGGTGATTCCCGAAAGCCGATTTTCATTTGAGGGCCAGCCAAGGCCACTGTCCTGCTATCACAGCGGATGACTTCGCAGGCAATGACCGCCTTCCGCTGTCACGAGCTCCGTGCCGTTCGAGTATCAACAGGGACGGAACACATGAGTTGTTGTTACTTCGAGGCCTTGACCGAGATATTGTTCTTGACAGACTTCACACCTGCCACCTTCTTTGCGATCTCTCCAGCCATCTTCACGTGATCCATGCCCTGCATCTTGCCACGGAGTGTGACAACGCCGTCGATAGTATACACATCAATGGTGTAGCTAGCCATCCCGTCAGGTGTAGCGGGCATCCCCTTTTCAAGTGCCTCTTCAACGTTTGCGGTTATGATAGAGTCAGGGCCACGGTGTGACGCTTGTGCTACGCTGAAGGACACCACCAACAGTGAAAACACCAGAAACGAAGCGAGAATGATGCGGCGTGTCATTTGCGTAACCTCCGATTGAAGTTGTGTCTTTTTGCTCCGATGGCTCGGTGCCCTCGAAGGCAAGACATGATCGGCTTTAAGCCGTCCCTATACGCCAAGACATAGTCTTCTGATTCTCAGTTTGAAAGTTATCCCAATTTTGGAGCAGGGTCAAGTGGGTGAGTAAAATTAATGCAGTCGAAGGCGACGGATCCGCCCCCCAACAATGGACGACTTCAACCAGGCTGGCACGACTCCTGGCATGAGGCTTGAGTCTGCCGAGCCCACATGGCACTACTTAATTGCACAGGACAGTCATCATGCCCCTTGCATTTTTTGGAAATAAGACGATAAGATTATGAATAGTGGTCTTCATTGCGTGCCGATGGAGAGGACATGGAGGCACCAGATTCACGTCCTAGATTTGGTGGAAGCAGGGTGCCGCAAATGATTTTCTGGGAGCGAACAATGTTCAAATGCATGCAGATGGTGAGCGGACGGCTTCGCTGGCTGGTGGTGGTCCCCTTGGCTGTGTTCCTGGTGTGCTGGCAGTCGCTCTCGGCCTGGGCCGAGGAGCCTGCGAGACTGGACCTGGAGCAGCTGCTCACAGCCGTCGAAAAGACTGCGGAAGCCCAGGCCGCGCAAGAGAAATGGGGGGCCGCCAAGCATCGCGTGCCCCAGGCCGAGGCCCTGGAAGACCCGATGCTCGGCCTGGGAGTCGTGAATGTGCCGACCACACTGAACTTCCGGGCTGAAGACATGACCATGAAGGAACTGTCCCTGTCCCAGCGGGTGCCCTTCTTTGGCAAAAGAGGGCTGCGGGGCGAGGTCGCAGGCAAGGAGGCGGAGTCCGTGCAGGCCGCCGCCACCGAAACAGTCAACCGCCTGCGCAGCAGGGTCAAGCTGGTGTATCACGACCTGTCCCACGCCTACCGCGCCATTGAAGTCACCGAGCGCAACAAGGCGATTCTCGAATCCTATGCGAAGATTGCCGATGTCCGCTACCAGGTCGGCCAAGGCATCCAGTTCGATCTGGTCAAGGCCCAGGCCTCGGTCACCAGGATGATCGACGACCTGATCATGCTCAAGCAGCAGAAATCCGCCCTGGAGGCCAAGCTCAACGGGCTGCTCAACCAGCCCACAGAAACGCCGCTTGGGCGGCCCGTGGATGCAGTGCCGCAGAAACTCAACCAGTCCCTGAGCCAGCTGCAGCAGGCCGCGCTGGAGTCCAGCCCGATCCTGGCAGGCATGAAGGCCATGACCCAAAGCAAAGAAAAGGGGCATGCCCTGGCCAAGGCGGAGTACCTCCCAGACTTCAACTTCCGTGGCGCCTACGGCCAGCGGGAGAGGAACCTGGATGGCGAAAGACGCAAGGACATGGTCAGTGGCATGATCGAGATCAGCCTCCCCGTCTATTTCTTGAGCAAACAGGGCCCCAGAGAGACCGAGGCCAAAGCCGACCTCAGGATGGCCACGGCCCAGTACGAGTCCATGAAAAACGAAGTGTACTACATGGTTGCCGAGGTGGTGAGCATGCTCGACCGCCAGTGGAAACAGATCGAACTCTACAAGACGGGCCTCATCCCCCAGGCCAATCTGCAGGTGAGTTCGGCCATGAGTTCCTACACGGTGAACAAGGCCGACTTCATGGCCCTCCTGGACAGCAGGATGGAGCTGTACCGCGCCGAACTCAGCCTGCATCAGGCGCTCACCGAGTATCAAAAGTCCCTGGCCAGCCTGGAGCTCCTTGTTGGTAAGAGGCTGAATTAACATGATCTGTTATACTGCCTCGGGGAGGCGTCCTATGCGTCCGTATCTTCGCCATTTCATTGTCTGGAGCCTGTTC
>MGTN01000121.1 GCA_001799475.1 Desulfovibrionales bacterium GWA2_65_9
AATACGTGGAGGCCAAGGCCAAGGGCACCCCGCCTCCGTCCTTCAGGTCCACGGTGATCCTGGCCGACGAGAGCGTGTACCCCCACGAGGGCGTCATCGACATGGCCGACCGGGCCATCGACCCCTCCACCGGCACCCTTCCGGTGCGCGCCGTGTTCCCCGACCCTGAGGGCATCATCAAGCCCGGTCTGTTCGCCAAGGTGCGCGTGCTCATGGGCGAACTGGACAACGCCACCCTGGTGCCAGAGCAGGCCGTGGTTGACGTCCAGGGAGCCAAGAGCGTGTTCGTTGTGGGCAAGGACGGCAAGGCCGAGAACCGCCCCGTGGTCCTGGGGCCGCGCGTGGAGACCTCCTACGTGGTGCAGAAGGGGCTGGGCCCCGGCGATGTTGTCATCGTGGACGGCTGGCAGAAGGTGCGCACAGGCACCCCGGTGACGGCAACTCCGGTGATGACAACTCCGGTGGCTGTCCAGCCAGCCGCTCCGGCCGCGGCGCCGAAGTAGCCCAAGCCGGACAGGCGGTGGGGCGGCAGGGGCTTCCGCCCTCCGGCGGCCCGCCCGCCCGGCGTCTTGCACGCGGTACCAAAGCGCAGCACTGCAAGGGAGCCAGGCATGGTCAACTTCTTCATCCAGCGGCCCATCTTCTCCGCCGTCATCTCCATCGTCATCACCATCATCGGCGGGCTGTGCATCGCGGTGCTGCCCGTCTCGCAGTTCCCCAGCCGCATCGCGCCGTCCACGGTGCAGGTGGTGGCCAGCTACAACGGCGCCAGCGCCCAGGTGCTGGAGGAGACCGTGGCCGCGCCCATCGAGCAGCAGGTCAACGGCGCCCAGGGCATGCTGTACATGAACTCCGTGTGCTCCAACGACGGCCGCATGGTGCTGAACATCTCCTTTGAGGCCGACCGCGACCTTGAGCTGGCCACCGTGGACGTGCAGAACCGCGTGCAGCTGGCCCAGGCCACCCTGCCCGACGAGGTGCGCCGCGCCGGTGTTTCGGTCATGAAGCAGTCTCCGGACATGGTTTTGGTGGTCAACTTGAGTTCGCCCAAGAACACCTACGACTCGCTGTTTCTGGAGAACTACGCGCGCATCAACATCGTGGACGCCCTAAGCCGCATCCCCGGCGTGGGCAACGTGATGCTGGCCGCCAACCTGACCTACGGCATGCGCGTCTGGATCGACCCAAACAAGCTTTCCGAACACGGACTCACGGCCATAGACGTGGCCAATGCCCTGCGCGAGCAGAACGTCCAGGCTCCGGGTGGGCAGTTCGGGCAGCAGCCCGCGCCGGACAACGTGCCCTACCAGATCACCGTGCAGGTCAAAGGCCGCCTGACCGAGCCCGCCGAGTTCGAGAACATCATCCTGCGCGCTGGCCTCGGCGGCAACATCATCCGCCTGAAGGACGTGGGCCGCGTGGAACTGGGCTCGGAGAGCTACCGGGGCTACACGCGCCTAAACGGCCAGCCCACCTCCACCATCCTCATCTACCAGTTGCCCGGGGCCAACGCCATCGACCTGGCCAACCAGGTGCGCGCGGTCATGGCCGAACGCGCCAAGTCCTTCCCCGAGGGCATGGAGTACAAGATCCCCTTCGACACCACACGCTTCGTGCGCGCCTCCATCGAGAGCGTGCTGCACACGCTGTTCGAGGCCGTGCTCCTCGTGCTCCTGGTGGTCTTCATCTTCCTGCAGGACTGGCGGGCCACGCTCATCCCGATGATCACCGTGCCCGTGGCGCTCATCGGCACCTTTGCCTCCTTCCCGCTGTTGGGCTTCTCCATCAACACCATCACGCTTTTCGCCATGGTGCTGGCCATCGGCATCGTGGTGGACGACGCCATCGTGGTGGTGGAGGCGGTGCAGCACAAGATCGACCACGACAAGCTCACCCCCGTCGAGGCCACGAAAAGCGCCATGGCCGAGGTGGCAGGACCCATCGTGGCCATCTCGCTGGTGCTCATGAGCGTGTTTCTGCCCTCGGCCTTCATGAGCGGCACCACGGGCCGGCTGTACCAGCAGTTTGCCGTCACCGTGGCCGTGTCCGTCGGCATCTCGGCCCTGAATGCGCTGACCCTGAGCCCGGCCCTGTGCGCTATCCTGCTGCGCCCCCGCACGGACAAGACGGGCTTGCTGGCGCGCTTCTTCGGGGCGTTCAACCGGGGCTTCGACGCCTTCACCCAGGGCTACGGCGCCCTGGTCCGAAAGGGCATCCGCATGTCCATGATTCCCCTGCTGCTGCTTGTGGGCGTCGTGGCCGGCACCGGCGGCGTGCTCAAGATGCTGCCCACGGGCTTCGTGCCCAATGAGGACATGGGCTACTACATCATCAGCGTGAACCTGCCCGAGGCCGCATCGCTCAAGCGCAACGACGCGCTCCTGAAGAAAGTCGAGGCCGTGCTGGCCAAGGATCCCGCAGTGGCCGACAACATCGTGCTGGGCGGCCTGAACATCCTCACCGGCGGCTACAGTTCCTACACCACCTGCGTCTTCGTGGTGCTCAAGCCCTGGGACGAGCGCAAGACCAGGGAACTCTCGCTGGGCGCCAGCCTCAAGCGCGCCCAGGCCCAGTTCGCCCAGCTGCCGGAAGGCCGGATCATCTGCATCCCGCCGCCCACGGTGCCCGGCATGGGCAGCACCGGCGGCTACCAGTTCGAGATGCAGGACCGCAGCAGCAAGTCCATAGCCGACCTGGCCAGGAACTCCGGCGCGCTGTGGCAGGCAACGGGTCAGAGCCCGGCCGTGGGCGGCATGTTCACGGACTTCAGCATAGGCGTGCCGCAGTACTATTTTGACGTGGACCGCGACAAGGTGAAGAGCCAGGGCGTGGCGCTGAGCGATGTGTTCAGCGCCCTGCAGATCATGCTCGGCGGTATGTATGTCAACGACTTCAACAAGTTCGGGCGCACCTACCGGGTCATGCTCCAGGCCGAGTCGCAGTATCGCGCCACGGACGAGGATTTGAGCCGCTTCTTCGTGCGCAACGCTGCGGGCGGCATGGTGCCCCTGTCCACCCTGGGCCTTGGCTCGAACATCAAGGGGCCTGAGTACATCCGCCGCTACAACCTCTACCGTTCGGTGGAGTTCACCACCGGCGCCGCGCCGGGCCACAGCTCCGGCGAGCTCATCTCGGCCATCGAGCGCACCGTGGCGAAGACTCTTCCCCAGGGCTACGGCATGGAGTGGACGGGCATCGCCTTCCAGGAGAAGCAGGCGGGCTCCCAGGCCCTGGTGGCCTTCGGCATGGGCCTGTTGATGGTTTTTCTGGTGCTGGCCGCGCAGTATGAGTCCTGGACCATCCCCTTCGCCGTCATCCTGTCCATCCCCACCAGCGTGTTCGGGGCCATGAGCGCGCAGCTGTTGCGCGGCTTCGACAACAACGTCTATGCGCAGATCGGCCTGGTGGTGCTCATCGGCCTGGCGGCCAAGAACGCCATCCTCATCGTGGAGTTCGCCAAGATGCGACGCGAGGAGGGCTTGAGCGTGCCCGAGGCCGCGCTTGAGGGCGCGCTGGCGCGCTTCAGGCCCATCCTCATGACCAGCTTCGCCTTCATCCTGGGCGTGGTGCCCCTGGCCTTGGCCAGCGGCGCGGGTGCGGCGGCCCGCAACACCATGGGCACGGCGGTGTTTGGCGGCATGCTTTGCGCGGCGGCCCTGGGCGTATTGCTCATCCCCGTGCTCTACAGCGTCATTCAGGGACTTTCGGAGCGCTTCGACGCGAAGCCCGCTTCACAATCTGCCCAGGAGGATCCCCCCCGGCATGATTGACGCCCTGGCCAAGCACAGGGGCTTCACGGCCTCGTTGCACCGCCTGCTCATCCGGCGCGTCCTGGGCATGACGGTGGTCGTGTGCGCGCTTTTGGGCGTCGGCGCGTATCTGCACGAGTTCTCGCGCTACGACGAGGCCATCCTGGCGAACACCCTGCATGACGCCGAGGATTTCCGTCAGCACATCCTCGCCCACCTGGACACGCCGGACCTGGGCGAAGGCCGGAACATCCAGGCCGCGCTGGACGCGCTGCCCCCCAGGAGGCACAGGGACGACATCGGCAGAGTCGTCTACGTGCGCATCATGGACACCGGCTATCGTGACCTGGCCCAGCGCTTTGTTCCGGGGTTTGCGTACCCGCACGAGGTGTTGGAGCACATGGCCGGGCACCACTTCCCCTTCTCGCCTGGGGGACAGAGCACGTTCCGCGAAATTGTGCGCATCGGCGATCGGCCGTATGTGCATCTGGGGATCATCTTCACCAACAGCCGGGGGCAGAGCGCGGCCTACGTCGAGGCCATTTACGCCGTGTCCGACAAAATGCTGGCTGAACTTGCAGCAGGCACGTTGCGTACCGTGGCCATGGTCGTGCTCGTGGTGCTGGCGACGACGCTCTTGTTCTACCCGGTGGTGATCCGGCTCCTGCGCCGGGTGACCGCGCTCTCCGTGCATCTGCAGGAGGCCAACCTGGAGACCCTGCGCGTCCTCGGCAGCGCCATCGCCAAGCGCGACAGCGACACGGACCAGCACAACTACCGGGTGACCATTTACTCCGTGCGTTTGGCCGAGGCCCTGGGCTTGGAGCCCTCGGCCATCCGGTCCCTCATCAAGGGGGCCATGCTGCACGACGTGGGCAAGATCGGCATCCGTGACGCCATCCTGCTCAAGCCCGGCGCGCTTGCGGACGCTGAGTATCGCGAGATGCAGAAGCACATTCAGCACGGCCGCGACATAGTCGCCCAGGCCAGTTGGCTGCGCGACGCCGTTGACGTCATCAGCGGGCACCACGAGCGTTATGACGGCGGCGGCTACGACCACGGCAGCGCCAATGGCGCGATACCGCTCTGCGCGCGGCTCTTCGCCGTGGTGGATGTGTTCGACGCGCTGACCTCGCACCGTCCCTACAAGGAGCCGATAGGCTTCGATCAGGCCATGAGCCTGATGAAGGAAGACAGTGGCAGGCACTTCGATCCGGTCATCCTCGACGCTTTCGCGGGCATCGCCAGGAATCTGTATGACTCGACGGTCGCAAGCGACGATGCGCAACTCAAGGACAGCTTAAGGCGGATTTTCCAAGCCTACTTCACGGGCGACATTGCTGTAATGATGGAGGGCGTGGAGGAACTGGTCACCGGCAGGCAGGCGTGACGGCACCGGGCAGTGGGCTCTGGAAGACGTCAGCGGCCACTGGAGAATCTGTGGGCTGATGGCCAATCAGTATTTTGGCGGTACTGGTGATTGTTTTGCCCTGTGCCCCAAATTGTATCCAAGGGAGGGCGTTTGATACTCGGGCGTAACTAGACGATGTTGGACGTCTTTGGAGAGGGTGGTGGCGGAGAGGGTGGGATTCGGGCGTCCGAGCGATAACTATCTTGAATCGTATAACTTTCTGCTTCGCCCTTCGGCCCCGTGTGGGACAGTCCTGTGGGCAGCCACAGCGGCCAGCCCTCCCTTGTCCTCTGCCGAAAAACCCTTGCCCTGTCAACGCTTCCAGGAAACCACGGGACCGCCTTGGTCTTCGATGTGAATCCCGTGTTGGGATTCGAACCCAGGTACTGATTTGCGTGTTGCCCTGGCCCGGTGGGTGGCCTGTGGCGGGTGGGCAGTCCGGTGGGCAGCCGGGGGCGCAGAGGTGTTGATGTTCCCTTGGCCCGGTGGTAGGGGGAAGGGGTGGGCCTCCAGGCGGACCTCCAGGCGGGCCTCCAGGTGGGTGGTAAGGTACGCGGTTGATCGGGCAGCAGGGTGGGGGAGTCATGGGTTTCTACGAGTTCTTCGCGGGTGGCGGGATGGCACGTTGCGGGCTTGGCCCAAGCTGGCCTTGTCTGTTCGCCAACGACTTTGACCCCAACAAGACGGCGGCCTACCGCGCCTTCTTCGGCCCCTCCCCGGAGCTGCGTGGCGACAGCATCGCCGATCTGGAGACCTCGGACCTCCCCGGCCATGCTGACTTGGCCTGGGCCTCCTTCCCCTGTCAAGACCTCTCCCTGGCGGGCAACGGCGAGGGCCTGAAAGGTCAACGCTCCGGCACGTTCTGGGCCTTCTGGCGGCTCATGCAGGGCCTTCGGGCGGAGGGACGCGCACCTCGGATGATCGTCCTTGAGAACGTCCGTGGGGCTATCACCTCCCACCAGGGGCGCGACTTCGCGTCCATCTGTGAGGCCCTGGCCCAGGAGGGCTACAGGTACGCCCCGCTGGTGGTGGACGCCCAACATTTCCTTCCCCAGAGCCGCCCCAGGCTCTTCGTGGTGGCCTTCGGCCCCGATGCCTTGCCGGTCTCCGGCTTGGTGGGCAACGGCCCCACAACCCCCTGGCACCCCAACTCCTTCGCCCATGCCTATGACCGCTTGACCCCGCAGGCCCGGGCCGCGTGGCTGTGGATCACCCCTCCCGTTCCGAAGGGCAGGACCGGGAAGCTCTCGGACCTGATCGAGGATCAGCCCAGCGGCGTGAGGTGGCACACTCCCTTCGAGACCAAGCGTATCCTGGCCCTCATGTCGCCCCTGCACCTGGAGAAGGTGAAGAAGGCCAAGTTGGAGGGCGGCAGGCGCGTGGGGACCGTGTACAAGCGGACGCGGCCACAGGATGACGGGACGAAGGCCCAGAGGGCGGAAGTTCGTTTTGACGAAGTGGCCGGATGCCTCCGCACCCCGGTGGGCGGGTCAAGCCGCCAGATCATCATGGTGGTGGAGGGCAAGAAGGTCCGCACCCGCCTCCTGTCCCCCCGTGAGGCCGCCCGGCTCATGGGGCTGCCCGAGGCCTACCCGATGCCCCAGCGGTACAATGACGCCTACCACCTCATTGGGGACGGTGTGGCTGTTCCTGTGGTCTCCTGGCTGGCCCGCACCGTGATCGAACCCTCCCTGGCCCGCAACAGGTCGAAGGAGGCAGCCTAGCCCATGCGCTCCCGTCTTGAAGCCTTCACCGCCAGCAGGCACTTCCGTGGCAAAGGCCCCCTATGTGTCGCCCTGGTGGTGACGGATCACGCCCGGACCTTGGGGCTGCCCCTGAACCCGGAGGCCCTGATCACCCCTGGTGAAGGCCAAGTCCTGGGTCTGGGGAAAGGGAAGGTCCAGGCAGTCCTGGCCCGCCACGGGATCACCCGCGTTCTGGCGGAAGAGGGCGGCAGGACCAGCCGTGGCAGCATGGGCAACATGCGGGCCTACGTGGCCTTCTTGAACCAAGCCCATGCGGAGACTGCGCCCATTGACCTGGACGCCGTCGAGCGGTTCTGGGTGGACTTGGTTCAGGCCTTCTTTGCCGGGAAGCCCTTCACCCTGCGCCTTGACGAGTCCCTTGGCCTGCGGACCGTGATCCGACACCTCCTGGCCCAGGCGGAGACCCGCCAGAAGGAGATGCCAGGCACCACGTTTCAGGGCACCTTGCTCCAGCACCTTGTGGGGGCCAAGCTGGACTTGGTCCTGGGGGTTGGGAAGGTCCAGCACCATGGGGCCAACCAGAATGACGCAGGCGAGGGACGGCATGGTGACTTCGAGGTTGGGGACGTGACCTTCCATGTGTCCACCGCCCCAGGCGAGGCCCTGATCCGCAAGTGCCAAGCCAACCTGGAGGCCAGCCGCAAGCCCTTCATCGTGACCACGGCCAAGGGTGCCGCTGTGGCGGAGGGTCTCGCCAGCAACGCAGGGGTGGCAGACCGTCTTGAACTCCTCGAGGTGGAGCAGTTCCTTGCCACCAACATCCACGAGTTGGGCCTGTTCGAGGCGAAGAAGCG
>MGTN01000122.1:0-447 GCA_001799475.1 Desulfovibrionales bacterium GWA2_65_9
GCCTGGGTCTGGCCGATCGCGTGTTCTCCCGCGTCGGGGCCTCGGACAACCTTGCGCGCGGCCAGAGCACCTTCATGGTCGAGATGATGGAGACCGCGCGCATCTTGCGTCAGGCCACCTCGCGCAGCCTGGTCATCCTGGACGAAATCGGCCGGGGCACCAGCACCTTTGACGGCCTGGCCCTGGCCTGGGCCGTGGTCGAGGAGCTGTCGCGGCGCGGACGCGGCCAGGTGCGCACGCTCTTTGCCACGCACTACTTTGAGCTGACCTCGCTGGAAGGCCGCATCCCCGGCCTGCGCAACCTGAACATCGCGGTGCGCGAGTGGAAGGGCGACATCGTGTTCCTGCGCAAACTCGTACCCGGCCCGGCGGACAAGAGCTACGGCATCGAGGTGGCCCGGCTGGCCGGTGTGCCCCAGGCTGTGGTCCAGCGCGCGCGGGAAATCC
>MGTN01000122.1:512-20739 GCA_001799475.1 Desulfovibrionales bacterium GWA2_65_9
CATGTTCGGGCCGGTGATGAGCAGGATGCGCCGCGTCTCGTCCAGGCGCAGGTCATTGGGGATGTAGTTGGCCGCGCCGCTGGCGGCTTCCACCACGGGGTGGCGCCCCTGGATGATCTCGGTCTCGATGCCCTCGTGCAGCACCGGGCGGTTCCAGTCGTTCTGCCGTGCGGCTTCGGCCAGGCCCTGCCAGTAGTCCAGGCCAGCCAGGCCAGCGGCCATGAACATGAAGCGCGTGCGCTGGCCCGCCAGCTGCTCGCGTAGTTCATTGAACAGGCGGTATTCCAGGGACTTGCGCTCGTCTGCGGCCGAGAGCAGGCGTTCTTCCAGGTCTTTCAGTTCCTGGGTGATGTAGCGTTCGCAGTTGACCAGGGTCTGGCGGCGGATGAAGTGTTCCGGCACCTGGCCCTGGTAGGCGTGGGAGATCTCCAGGTAGTAGCCGAAGACCTTGTTGTAGCCGAGCTTGAGCTTGGGGATGCCGCAGGCGTCGCGCTCGCGTTCGAGCATGGAGCGGATGCGCGCCTCGCCGTGCTCGGTGAGGGAGATGAGCTCGTCCAGGGCCGGATCGTAACCGGGCAAAAACAGGCCGCCGTCGGTGATGACCAGGGGCGGGGCGTCGACCAGGGCGCGCGTGAGCACCTCGGCCACGTCGGCCATGGAGTCCCAGGACTTGAGCAGGTTCTTGAGCTCGGTGAGCGCGAGCGCGTCGTCGCTGCCTGCCGCCGCGCGCAGCAGCTCATGCAGGCCGGGCAGCCGCGAGAGGCTCTCGCGCACGGCCACAATATCCCGGGGCGTGGCGCGGGAGAGCGCGATGCGTGTGGCCAGGCGCTCCAGGTCGCGCACGTCGGAGAGCTGGCGGCGCAGATCCTGGCGCAGGGAGTCGCGCTGGAAAAGAAAGTCCACCACGTCAAGGGTGCGCTCGACCGGGGCCAGCTCGCGCCAGGGCTGGCGCAGGCGCGACTCCAGCAAACGTCCGCCCATGGCGGTCTGGGTGAAGTCGAGGACCTGCCAGAGGGTGCCGGGTCCGGGGCGGCCGTCCAGCCTGCGGAAGATCTCCAGGTTGCGTTCGGTGACCTCGTCCAGCACCAGATGCCGTGACAGGTCCAAGACCTGGAACTCACCCAGGGGCGGGGAGTCGGTCATCTGGGTGCGCCGCAGGTAGCCCAGCAGAGCGCCCAGTGCGCGCACCAGCTCCGGCTTGTCGGCCAGGTCCAGGGTGGACAGCTCCGGGGCGTTCTGCGCGTTCAGCACGGCCTCGGTCCCGGCGGCCAGGTCAAAGGAGCTGGGGCTTGGCAGCTGTGTGACCTGGGCGCTCAACTCGAAGTATTGCTGCGGAACTTTTTTGCCAGGCGGCAAAAGCAGCTCGCGCGGGGCGATCTTCATGGCCCACTGCCAGAGGTCGGTTTCGCGCCGGGAAAAGAGGCCCGACCACTGCGAGGTGGAGAAGTCCACCCAGCCCAGGCCGCCTGCGCCCTTGTCGGCGTCCCAGTACAGCGCGGCGAGGTAGTTGTGGGTCTTTGCGGTGAGCGAGAGGTCTTCCACAATGGTGCCGGGGGTAAGCACGCGAGTGACAGCGCGTTTCACCAGCCCCTTGGCCTGCCTGGGATCTTCAATCTGGTCGCAGATGGCGATCTTGTAGCCCTTTTCCAGGAGTTGGGCCAGATAGCCGTCCACGGAGTGGTGGGGCACGCCGCACATGGGCACCTTGGCCTCGGCGCCGGGGTTGCGCGAGGTCAGCGTGATCGAGAGCTCGCGCGAGGCAACCTCGGCGTCCTCGAAGAACAGCTCAAAGAAGTCGCCCATGCGGAAGAACAGCAGGGCGTCCGGGTGCTCGGCCTTGACCTGCATGTACTGCTCGAACATGGGAGTGAGTTTCGGGGCGTTCATGCTGGTGTCCATGCGTGTGTGCGGGCTGGTGTCGAGCAGGGCAGGGGGGCTAGGAAAATTCCTGCCGGAACAGGATGCTGTGCCAGGAGCGGCAGCGCGGACAGACGAAAAAGGTCTTGTCCCAGCGGAACCCACAGGCCTGGCAGACAAAGCGCTTGGATTTGCGCGCGTGGCTGATGAAATAGGCCATCTGGTCGCGCAGGAAATGCGTCAGCTCCTGGTCCGTCAACACCAGTGACACCAGCTCCAGCCGGGCCAGCCAGAAGTCGGCATTGAGCACCAGCGCCTTTTCCAGCCAGTGTTTGGCGCTCTCCAGATCGGCCTCGAAAAGGTACAGCTTGGCGCAGTAGTAGCACAAAAGCGTGTCCGGCGGGAAGCTCGCGAGCACCCGCACCGAGGCCTGGACCAAGTCCGTGATGCGGGCCAGGGGCAGGGCCTTGGTGCCGCTGCCGCCGCCATTGTCCACGCGCGCGGCGGACAGGGCCTCAAGCAGGCCCTCCAGCAGCAGGAAGCGTTGCGGAGCCGGGATATTGGCGCAGGCGCTCTGCAGGCTCACACCCAACTGCTCGATGTTGCCCGACAAGGTGGCCTGAACCACGCTGGCCAGCCAGGCCTCCGGCGAGGCCGGGAAAACCGTCAGGGCCTGCTTGATGAGTCGCTCGCCCTGTGTGGTGTCGCCCTGACGGAAACATTCTCCCGCCTGGCGCGCCAGGAAATGAGCCTGGGCCAGGGCGCGGCCCATGCGTCCGTAATGCTCGGCGGCGCGCTCAAATTCACCGGAATCCGCAGCAAGGCGGGCCAGCTCCAGTTCGATCTCCTCGGTGTGGCCCAGGACCACGCTGGCATCCTCAAAGGCCTGGCGCGATCTGTCGAGCATGCCGCCACGCCGGAAGTCGCGGCCCAGTTCGAACTGGCTGCGCGCCTTGAGGTCCGGATCAAGCCCGGGCCGGGCGATGAGGCTGTTGCGGATGTGGATGGCCCGCTCGATTTCGCCCTGGGAACGGTAGAGATTGCCCAGGGCCAGATAGATTTCGACGGATTCCGGATTGTTGCGGACGGCCTGTGAGAGCTCCTCGATGGCCGCGCGGGTATCCTGGAGCGTGTGCTGCTCGCTCGCGCCAGATGTGCCGGGAACAGATTGCTGCTTGGACTTCCGGCGTCCGAGGCGGAAGAGCTCGTTCCAGGGCACAGTCGTTCCGCCCGCTACACGCCGGGATGCGGCTTGTTCTCGGGCTGGTTCAGGGGCAGGGTGCGCAGCGCCAGGGCCTCGTCCTCAAGGGAGGCGTACTGCCTGCGCAGGGCCTTGAGTTCCAGGCCAAGGCGGATGCGGTCCACCAGCAGGAAGCCCAGCGAGAACACCACGCCCAACAGAAATGCGGCCAGCACGAAGAGATACAAGGGCAGCGGAACGGATATGAGGTTCAGGGTGATGAGCTTGAACTCCAACTGGATGCTGGTGGAAAGGGGAGCGTTGTTCTGCACAAAGAACAGCATGGAAACGACAAAGAGCAGGGCAAGCATGATGGCCTTGAGATAGCGCATTTGAGGTACTCCTTATAGGCCCAGGATCAGCCCAGGGCGTCGAAATGGGGCTTGAGGCGGTTGTACGTGGAGCGCAGATGCTCCGGCATGACTCTGGTTTCGCTGAACACGGCCATGAACGAGGAATCACCGTTCCAGCGCGGCACGATCTGGAAATGGATGTGCGCGGCGATGCCCGACCCGGCAGCCTCGCCCAGGTTCAAGCCGGCGTTGATGCCGTGGGGTTTGAAGACCTGCTCAAGGATGCCTACGCAGGACTGCAACATGTCCATGTTCTCGTGCGCCTCCTCAGGCCTCAAGTCCGTGAGGCAGCTCACGTGGCGGTAGGGCGTGACCATGAGGTGGGCGTTGTTGTACGGGTAACGGTTCATGATGACATAGTTGTGGCGGCCACGGTGCAGGATGAAGCGTTCCGCGTCCTCGCCGGTATGGTCTGGCACGCAGAACACGCATTCATCCGGCTTGGGGCCGAGTATGTAGTCAAGCCGCCAGGGGGCCCACAATACGTCCATGCTGCGTATCACCTGTCCATAATTTCCGGGCACATGCCCGCCGGATGAGGCACTCTACCGCGTGAGCCCTCCCAGGGCAAGGCTTTGCATGGAGTCTGGGCACCGGCTTGTCCTGGCTCTGCCGACTGGCCTGGTGGACTGCCCTGCCTGGAGCAATGCTGAAAGCCCATGAGCATGCGCGCAACAGGGCTGGTATCTTCCAAGCTGTGATCTGGCCATGCCTGGTTGGCCTTGGCACGCGGACCACAAGCCGCAATGGCTCTCACGATCACCACGGGCTTGCGCCAGCGTCAACTTCAACCATGATCGCCCGGACACATGAGCATGATTGACGTGAGCGGCGAGCGCCCCCTGCGCGAACAGCACGTGATTATGCCAGCCTGACCTTGTCCTTAAAGGAAAAAGAGGAAGGTCGTCAGGATGAACAGCGGGATCAGGATGCCCAGCGACCAGGCCATATAGCCGATGAAGCTGGGCATCTGGACTCCCTGGGATTCCGCAATGGAACGGACCATGAAGTTCGGGGCGTTGCCTATGTAAGAGTTGGCGCCCATGAACACCGCCCCGCAGGAAATGGCGGCCAGGGTCTTGGGCGCTTCGCTCATCAGCTGCGCTGCATCTCCTCCGGCGGTATTGAAGAACACCAGATAGGTCGGCGCGTTGTCCAAAAAGCTGGAAAGCCCCCCAGTGAGCCAGAAATACATATGGTTCACTGGCACGCCGTCATGGGACACCAGGGCGATGATGTCCCTGAGGGCCCCGTTCTGCCCAGCCTTGAGAATGGCGATGGCCGGGATCATGCTGACGAAGATGCCAAAGAAGAGCTTGGCCACCTCAATAATGGGTTCCCAGGAAAAGTCGTTCAGCTCACGCGTGCTGCTGGATGTCAGGAGCAACGAGAGCCCGGCCAGGGCAAGCAGGGAGAGGTCCCGCGTGAGATCCTGCAATGTGACGTGCACCTGCAGGAAGCCAAGGATGACGTCCGGATTCCAAATGCCGCTCATAAGAACAGCTCCCACAACGCCCAGGAGCAGAACAAGGTTCACGCCGCCATCAAGGCCCAGCGCTTCCTGTGTGTCGGCTGAAGCTGCGCTGGGCCGTCCTTCCTTGGCGTACAGGCGCATGTCGAGGATATAGTAAATGGCCAAAAGCACTGTGGAGACAAAGAGCATTTCCATGAACAGATGCGTCGTGGTCCAGAAAAAGTTCACGCCCTTGAGAAAGCCCAGGAACAAGGGGGGATCTCCGAGCGGGGTCAGTGAACCACCAATGTTGGCCACGAGGAAGATGAAGAAGACGACGGTGTGCACCTTGTATCTGCGATGCTCGATGGCTCGCAGAAGCGGCCGGATAAGGAGCATTGCTGCGCCAGTGGTGCCCATCAGGCTGGCGAGGAAGGTCCCGACAAAGAGGATGAGCGTATTCACGAGCGGTGAACCGCTCAGCCTTCCCGTAAGCCGCACGCCGCCAGAAATTGTAAACAGCGCAAAGAGGAGGATGAGGAAAGGAACATATTCCAGGAACATGGTGTGCTGAAGCTCAAAGAGCGCAGCATCCAGACCGGATTTTTGGGCAAACGGCACCAGAAACGCCAAGGACCAGAACAGGGAAACCTTGCCGTAATGGTTGTGCCAGAAGTGGGGAAGGGCAAGGGGCACAATGGCGATGGAGAGCAGCATGCAGGCAAAGGGCAGGACCCACAAAGCCCCAAGCTGCGATCCATCAATGGGAAGAACAGGCCCGGAGGCCATCGCTGGGGTTCCGCATAACAGGACAGTCAAGACTCCCGTTAGGCTCATGGCGCATACGCTTCGGGTCATTTTGTCACTCACTTTTTGAAGAAATATCATGCAGATTTCGGATTGCTGAAGACAAAGGCTTCCTTATCCACCCGGCCCGGATCCACACCATAGCTGGAAAGTTCCTCCAGCACGGCCTGCTGCATCGGCGGCGGCCCGCACAGGTAGAAGGAGGCGTCTGCGGAGGCGATGTGGCGCAAAAACATTTCCTTATTCAGTCGTCCGTATTCATGCGATATTTTTCCTGGGCGGCCATCGTCAAAGGCCGGGGCTGCGGCCTGGTCTTCTGGCGCCACGCGGCTGAAGGCATGAACGACATGCAGCTTGAGGCTCCTGGTCAGCTCCTCCAACTCCTTTGTGGCAAAGGCGTCCTGCGGGGTCTTGTTGGCCCAGAAGAGCGTGATCTCATTGTCCGCACCCGTGTCCTTGAAGTGCCGCAAGACGCTGAGAAACGGGGTGATGCCCACCCCGCCAGCGATCATGACCACCTCTTTGCTGGTGCCGATGTCCTTGCAAAACTGGCCATAGGGTCCGGTGCACTGGATGGGGGTGCCGGGCTCTATGGCCGGAATGGAGGAGGTGAAGGCCCCGGACTTCTTGATGGTCATGCGCAGGGTCGCATCGCCGGGTGCGCTGGAAAGGGTGAACGGGTGCGGGGCGCTCCAGGCGCCGTCCTGGAAAATGCGAATGGAGGCGTACTGGCCGGGCTTGCGGTTCTTGAAGCGCTCCATGTCCGGACCGGAGAAATAGATCGAGGTGGTGTCGTCGTTTTCCTTCTCCACCTTGACAATCTTGAGAGCATCATCCTGCTTCATGGGCCCTCCCGGCAACAACTGTGCACCCTGTGTTGTCAGTCGACAAAAAGTGCTCTGGTCCTACTTCTGACCATGCCTGCCGCGATGCGGCGGGAAGTCCTTAAAGCCGTTTTCACCTAGCGCCTGTATGAGGCTTTTGGCAAGCTCCAACTGCTTTTCCCGTGTCACGGCCGCGCCATCCACCAGGGCAGCGCGCACCTTATCCAGGATGTGTGCGAACGCTGGCCCGCTTTGCAGGCCAAGGGACTTCAGGTCACCGCCGTCGATGAACAATTCCTGGGTGCGCATGCGCGTGAGGAAGAGCGAGATGTTCTTGCGGATGGCCTCGCGGCGGCTGCGGGCCATGAGGAAAAGCACGGCCTCAACGGGCAGGGGGGCCAGGGTGAAGTATATCTCGCTTAGGGCCGACTGGCCGTCCTGCCAAACCATGAGCTTGGCCAGGGATTCACCAAGGAGATCGCGCAGGGCCAGAAACTCGCGCAACTCGCGTTCAGAGAAGCGCAGCCGCTGGCAGACCAGTTCCAGCTGGTCGCGTTCCAGGCCCATGGTCAAGCCGAGCAGGAACAGCCGCCAGGCGTTGGCCTTTGGCTCCAGATACAGGAGCTTGTACCAGGTATGGACCTTGTGCAATTCGCTCAGCACGCGCATGTGCTCTCCATCCAGGGCAAGCAGCGGATGAATGGCGGCCAGGAGCTTGAGTTCATGCAGCCTGTTCAGGCATTCCAGCACGTTTTCCTCTTCCAGGATCAACTGAAGCTCGTGGGTCAGCCTGGTGCCGGAGAGCTTGTGGAACAGCTTGAGCTGCACGGCGTTCTTGATGAGCCGGTGGGTCTGGCCGTCGATGCGGAAATTGAAGCGCTGCTCGAAGCGTATGGCCCGGAGGATGCGCGTGGGGTCTTCCACGAAGCTTAAGGAATGCAGCACGCGGATGATCTTCTCCTTGATGTCGCGCTGGGCCCCGAAAAAGTCCATGAGTTGGCCGAAGTCGCCTGGATTGAGCTGCAGGGCCAGGGCGTTGACGGTGAAGTCCCGGCGGTACAGATCCATCTTGATGGACGAGAGTTCGACCGTGGGCAGGGCAGTTGGATATTCGTAGTATTCCAGTCGGGCCGTGGCCACGTCGATGCGCTGGCCGTCCGGGAACACCACCACGGCGGTCTTGAACTTGAGGTGCTCCTTGACCCGCCCCTGGCGCAGCGCCGCCAGTTCCCGCGCGAACTGTATGCCGTCGCCCTCCACCACCAGGTCGATGTCCAGGTTGGGCCGGGCGATAAGGATGTCGCGCACGAAGCCGCCCACGGCATAGACCTTGTACCCAAGTTTCTGGGCCAGATGCCCGGCCTGCTCAAGCAGGGCGATGACCGAGCCGGGCAGCCGGGTGCGCATCACCGGCCGGATGTTGCGCTCCTTCTTGCGGTCCGGCAGCACCACCTCGGAGATGCGCGCCGACTGCTCGACCATCTGGTTCACCAGGTCTGTCCGCGTGACCACACCCACGACGTCATCACCCCGGAGCACCGGCAGGAGCCGTTGGCGCTTGCCGATGATGATCTCCATGACCTGGTACAGGTCCGCATCCACGCCCACCTGGGCGTAGTCCGCCAGCATGTAGACGCCCAGTGCAGCGCCGCCCAGCCCGTGGCTCATGGCCTTGTCCGCGATCTTGCGCTCCATGAGCCCCACGCAGCGCATGGTGCCCGGCGCGACCACGGGCACGCCTTTGAGCCCGAAGCGCGTCATGAGTTCCGCGGCATCGGCCATGCTGCGGTCGGACTCGATGATGACCGGAGGCTTGGACATGAGCGTGGCGGCCACCAGCTGCGGGTTGATGTGCGAATAGAGCAGCGCCAGCAATTCGTCGCGCACCTGGCTCAGGGTCTTGTCCTTGATGGTGGCCGAGGCCGCGTAGGCATGCCCGCCGCCGCCGAAGAAGGTGCAGATGTGCCCCACATTGACCTCAGCGGTGCGGGAGCGCGCCACCAGGTGGATGCGGTCGTTCATGCGGCCCAGGGCGAACATCACCCGGACATTCTCCATGTCGATGTACTTGTGGACCAGATAAGCGAAATCGCTGACAAAGTCCTCTGTGCTCACCTCGGCAATGACCACCTCGATGCCGTGAAAGTCATGGATCTTGGCCGATTCGATGAGGGCGCTTAGGATGGTGATCTGTTCCGAGGACAGGTCACGCGCCAAGAGGTCGGAGATAACGTCCAGGTCCATGCCGTTCTTGCGCAGCCAGGCTGCGGCGTTGAAGTCCTCCGGTGTGGTGGAGGCGAAGCTGAAGGAGCCCGTGTCCTCGAAGATGCCAAGCCCCAGGACCGTGGCTTCCTCGATGTTGGGCACGACGCCCTTGGCGATCATCTCGTGCACAAGGATGGTGGTGGACGAGCCCCAGGCCTCCACGCGGGAAAAATCGGCCTTGAGGTCCTCATCGGTGTCCGGGTGGTGGTCGTAGACATGGATCTTGATGCCCGGCTTGTCCAGCAGGGGGGCAATATGGGGCAGGCGCGATTTCTGCCGGGTGTCGACGACAACGAGGAGTTCCACGGCTTCCGGGTCGATGTCCTTGAAGTGCTTGAAATTGAAAAGGTACGTGGTGCTCTGGATGTAGAAGTTGCGCAGGTTTTTTTCCTGGCTGCCGGGAAAAATGAGCGCCGCGTCCGGGTACAGGCGGCTGGCTGCGATCATGGCCGCCAGGGCGTCGAAATCCGCGTTGGCGTGGGCCGTAATGACCGTGCGGGCCTGGATTCTTGCGGGCTTGTTCATATTTTTGCCTCTGCCTCGTGCGCTGAAATGCCGCCGGTCGAGCGCGGGTGGTACTGCTCATGGATGCGCATGAGCCGGCCGGACTGGATGTGCGTGTAGATTTCCGTGGCGTTGATGGCCGCATGCCCCAGCAGGATCTGCACGGTGCGCAGGTCTGCGCCGCCTTCGAGCAGGTGCGTGGCAAAGGAATGGCGGAAGGTGTGCGGCGAGATGCTGCGCCGGATGTTTGCCGCCTCGGCATAGCGCTTGACCAGTTTCCATACGCCTTGGCGGGTTAGGCCCTGGCCCGAGCGGTTCAGGAAGATGTGCTTCTGCACAGGCTTGAACCCCGCGCGCTTGTGGTCCAGGTAGTCGCAAAGCAGGCGCTGGGCGGCGTAGTGCACAGGCACTAGGCGTTCCTTAGCTCGCTTGCCGAACACGCGCAGGATGCCGGTCTGCGGGTCGAAGTCGCCCAGCACAAGGCCGATGAGCTCGGAGATGCGCAGCCCGCAAGCGTACAGCAGCTCCAGCATGACCCGGTCGCGGTAGCCCAGGGCCGTGGTCACATCTGGCTGCATAAGCAGGCGGTCCATTTCGGCGCAAGTCAGAAATTCCGGGAGCTGGGCCGGGAGCTTGGGGCTTTCCAGCAGGATCGACGGGTCCTCGGCCAGGAGCCCGGCCTGGACAGCATAGGCAAACAGTCCGCGCACGCTGGACAGGTGCCTGGCCAGGCTCGTAGCCGCCATCTTGCGGGCGCGCAGGTGGGTGAGGAACAGGAACAGGTGCCGCTGGATGCAGGTTTCCAGGCTTGCGCCGATGGTATCGAGAAAGGCGAGCAGGGCGGCGATGTCCGCAGCATAGGCCTGCGTGGTGTTCTCAGACAGGCCGCGCTCCACCACGAGGTGCTCGAGATAGCGGTCGGCAATGGGGTGCGAGGCATGTGTGCCGGTGTCATCAAGCATGGTGTTCATCAGATCATCACCGCCAACCGGGGCAGGGGAGTCCGCTCCGTCATCGCTTCGGCCTGTGCTGGTCCGCATGTCTCCAATCCAGGCCCTAAACGTTTTCTCGACCCTCCGCAAGAGCGGCTGCTTGTCCTGACCGCCGACCTGTTCTGACAACCCAGATTGACAGAAGCAGGGCCGAGCAATTACACAGGCGTTTCCATTTGCACCAAAGGAGCACCTCATGCCTGATTTCCAGCTTGCACAGCGCCTTGCGAACCTGCCCCCGTATCTGTTCGCCGCGGTCGACAAGGCCAAGGAAGAAGTCCGCGCCAAGGGCCTGGACATCATCAGCCTGGGCATCGGCGATCCTGACCTGCCCACCCCGGATTTCATCATCGACGCCCTGTGCACCGCCGCGCGCAACCCGGCCAACCACCAGTATCCGTCCTACGTCGGTCTCCTGAGCTTCCGCCAGGCCGTGGCCGACTGGTACCTGCGCCGCTTCGGCGTCAGCCTGGACCCGCAGACCGAGGTGGTCAGCCTCATCGGCTCCAAGGAAGGCATCGCGCACTTCCCGCTGGCCTTTGTGAATCCCGGCGACCTGGTGCTCATCGCCACGCCGAACTACCCGGTCTACGGCGTGACCACGGAGTTCGTGGGCGGCATCCCCCTGTATCTGCCCCTGACCGACGAGAACAACTTCCTGCCCGACCTGGACGCCATCGACAACGACACCTGGAAGCGCGCCAAGGCCATCTACGTCAACTATCCGAACAACCCCACGGCGGCCATGGCCCCGCGCTCCTTCTACGAGAAGCTCATCGCCAAGGCGCTGGAGTTCAATGTTATTGTTGTTCATGACGCGGCCTACACCGAAATGTACTTCAACGAGGCCAACAAGCCCCTGTCGATCCTCGAGATCCCCGGTGGCCGCGACGTGGCCATCGAGTTCCATTCCCTGTCCAAGACCTACAACATGACCGGCTGGCGCATCGGCATGGCCGTGGGCAACGCCTCGCTGGTCAAGGGCCTGGGCAAGGTGAAGGAGAACATCGACTCCGGCATCTTCCAGGCCGTGCAGGAAGCTGGTATCGTGGCCCTGAACCAGGGCGACGCCTACACTGCGGAGTTGCGCGGCATCTACCGCGAGCGCCGCGACGTGGTCATCGAGGCCCTGAAGAAGGCGGGTATTTCCTGCCGCATCCCTGAGGCCACCTTTTATATCTGGTCCAAGGTTCCGGGCGGCGTGTCGTCCCAGGATTTCGTGACCAGGGTTCTCAAGCAGACCGGCGTGGTGACCACCCCGGGCAACGGCTTTGGCACTCCGGGCGAGGGCTACTTCCGCATCTCGCTCACGGTGAACACGGATCGACTGAAGGAGGCGGTGTTACGGATTTCCCAACTCTAACCACCTATGTGGCCCTGGGCTCCAATATCGGAGACGCCGAGGCCAACATCAATGAGGCCCTGATCCTGCTGGAGGACTACGGAAACGACATTGTTTTCGAAGCTCTTTCCGATATTTACCACACCGAGCCCCAGGGGGATGTCAAGGACCAGCCCTGGTTCTCCAACGCCGTGGTGCGCCTGCAGGTGGCCTCGGATGTCTGGGCGCCGGAGGGGTTCCTGTCCACCATCCAGGCCATCGAGATCAAGATGGGGCGCCTCCGGGGCGCTGAGCCGGGTGGGCCACGCGTCATCGACCTGGACCTGCTCCTGTACGGCGACACGGAGATGAGCACAGAGTATCTGACGCTGCCGCATCCGCGCATGCTTGACCGGGCCTTTGTGCTCGTGCCCCTGCGCGACGTGGCCCCCAAGCTGGTGTTCAAGGATGGGCGGAACATCGACCAGGTGCTGGCAGGGCTGGACTATACCCTTGACGGCCGTACCATCGCGCAGAAATAGGCACGCACAAAAGCAGGGCGCCACCGCGCCCGCAGACCGCCAGCAGAGATAGGAGACGTCATGATGAACCTGACCAAGCTGCTTATCGTTTTCATCTGCGGCTTTATCGTCTGGAAGCTCTTCATGGGCGACAAACGCTACAAGAAGAATAAGACGGAAGAAAAGCCCGAAAACCTGCAGGCTTCCGGCGAGATGGTCAAGGACCCCGTGTGCGGGGCCTACGTGTCCAAAAACAGCGACATCCGGGTGCGCCAGGGCGATGTGGTCCTCAATTTCTGCTCCTATGATTGCCGCGAGACCTACCTCAAGCGTATCCAGGGCCCGGAAGAGGGCGGTCAGGCCTGATTTTTTGCTCACATGCACTACGCCCCTCGGGAGGCTTCATGAAAATCTTTCTCGACACCGCGAACATCGAGCAGATCCGTCAGGCCAGGGACCTTGGGGCCATTGAAGGCGTGACCACCAATCCGAGCCTGCTGTCCAAAGAGAAGGGCGACTGGAAAAAGATCATCCGCCAGATCTGCAAGGAGATCGACGGTCCGGTGAGCGTGGAGGTCATCGCCACAGAGTCCCCGGCCATGCTGGCCGAAGCGCGTGATCTTGTGAAGATCGCCCCGAACGTCGTGATCAAGGTTCCAGTAACCCTTGAAGGTCTCAAGACAATCAAGGAATTGCACCTGCGCGGCATCGAGACCAACGCCACCCTGGTGTTCTCCGCGAATCAGGCGCTGCTGGCCGCCAAGGCCGGCGCCACCTATGTCAGCCCGTTCATTGGCCGCCTGGATGACGTGGGCCAGGACGGCATGCAGCTTGTCCAGGACCTCATGTCCATTTTCCGCAACTATGACATGTCCACCCAGGTGCTGGCGGCGAGCATCCGCAACACCAGCCAGTTCTTCCAGGCAGCGCTGCTCGGGGCCGATGCCATCACCATTCCGCTCAGCGTCCTGCTCGATCTGGTCAAGCATCCACTCACGGACATCGGCCTGGCCAAGTTCCTGGCCGACTGGGCTAAGAAGTAGCAACGCCCGGCCGTTCCTAACGGCACTGGGCGCACGCGGCATCTTGTCTCATAATGTAAATTATGTAAACTTTGCCTTGTGCCCGGTGGGTGCTCTCTTCCCTGGGGCGTGAATTTGTGGCACTGTCCCCCTTGTTTGCTGCAACCCTGACCGTCTTGCGCGCAAGACGAAATGTCCCTGAGGCGAACCAGCATGTTGAAACATCTCCGCAAGGCCGGAATCTCCGGCGTGATGACGCTCGTGCCTATGCTCATGGTCCTGCTCCTGGCGCCAGATTCACCGGCTGCGGCGCGCAAGTCCGCATCGGACAAGGCCATCAAAGCCGAAAAGGCACCTGTTCCCAAGCCTGCGCCCACTGAGGCTGCTTTTGAGCTCTGGCTCAAGAAATACGGGGCGTATGACCGCATTGTGCTTCCAGAGCCCGAGAAAGCCGGCCAGGACGCGGACGCCAATGTGCTCAAGCGCGCCGAAGGCCTGCTCATGCAGGGCTCGCCCCAGGAGGCGCTGGCGCTCATCGAGGCCCAGCCCGCCTTTGAGGAGCCCGCTGCGGAAGCACAGCGGCTCTGGCTTGGTGCCCAGGCCCATCGTGCCCTTGGCGATCCGTACAAGGCCGTCATCTGGTACAACCACGCAGCCAAGCTCATGGACGGCAAGGCCCGCAAGGAGCGCCTCGCTGCGGAGCCCGGCCTGGAGTCGCTTTGGGTCGATGTGTGGCGTCGCCAGTTCTGGGCCTTTGTGGGCGCTCCCCCGGCCTCCAGCGAGGCCCTGCAGGGGAATCTGCGCAGCCTTCTGGATCAGGCCGAAACCGCCTGGGGGCCGCAAAACTTCTGGATCAAGTCCAAGGAGGCGCTGGCCCTGGCCACGGGCGAAGCGCCGCCGGCACCGCTGGCTGAAGCCAAGGACTCCGCCAAGGACAATGCCACGCCTTCGGCCAAGACCCCTGCCAAGGACAAGGACGCCCCGCTCAGCGTCACCTCTGCCGACCGCCAGCGCATTGCCGAGGCTTTGGCCGCAGCCAGCCTGGAGGATTTCGCCCGCGCGCGGACCGCTCTTGCTGGACTGCCGGACCCGGCCCTCAAGGATTTCTGGATGGCCATGGTCGCCTTCATGGAGACCGGCAAGCCCCACGACACCAAGACCCTGCGCGCGGCCGGGTATGCCAAGGCTGCCGGGTTCTGGAGCGCCAACCTGCTGGCCCCCTTCGCCGCCAGCCGGGACACATGGTTCCTGGGCAGCACCAGTTCGCAGTCCTGGACCAAGTTCCGCAACAACATCACCCAATTGCCTAACCTGGAGGCCCGCGCGGCCGTGGACAAGGAGCTGCAGTCCCTGCTGCTGTCCGAGGACATGTCGCGTCTGCTGCGCTCCCTCAAATTCGTGCTCCTGGTTGAAGGCGGCGACCTGGACGGCGCCCGCGAGACCTGGGAAGGCCTGGACAAGCGCAAGCTGCCCCTCAGCCTGCGCCTGTCCGGTGGCCTGCTCACCCAGGAGGACGTAAGGAACCTGCTGCCCCAGGAGATCGGCGCAGCCGCGAAGCTCTCCCCTGCCCTGCGCAGCCTGCTGGCCGCCGCTGGCACGGGAACGGCGCTCATAGCCGAGGCCCCCTTCTGGACCAGGGCCGAGGTTGGCCGCTCAAGCACTGTGAACAAGGTCTGGCCCCTGGACCGCCTGCTTGTTCTGGCCGACTGGCAGGCCCGCTGGGACTCGGCTCCAGGCCCTGAACTGGCCCGCCGCTCGGCCTTTCTCTTCCCGGATACGGCCTATGGCTATGATTGTCTGACCTACCTGACCCGGAAAGCCATCGAAGGCCGCTACTTCCAGCTCGCAGGAACCTACCTGAATAGAATGCACGATATGTCAACTGACAAAGCGGGCCAGGCCGTGCGTCTGGGCCTCAAGGCCAAGATGGAGCGCGATTCGGGCAAGGATGCCGAGGCGCTCGAGTCGTATCAGGCCTTGAACGAGCTCGGTGTGGACCTTGACCCAAAGACACGTCTGGACATGGCCACGTTCCTGCAACTCAAGAACGACTTTACCGGTGGCCGCAAGCAATTGCTCCTCCTTTGGGGCCAGCGCGAAAGCCTGTCACGGCCGCTCCAAGCGGAAGTGCTGTTTTGGCTGGGCGAGGGCGAACATTCCTTGCGCAACTATGACGCAGCATTGGACTTTTACCTGCGATTAGCCTACGAATATCCTAAAGAGCCCATGTGGCCGACCGTGGCCATGTACAGGGCGGCCATGATCTACGAGCTCAAAGGGAATTTCGAGCCTGCCAAGAAGTTCTTGCACGCAGTCATAGCTACGGCGGACACCAAAGAAGCAAAAGAGGCTGCGCGCAACCGTCTGAACGCACTTGAGGCCAAGTCCGGCAAGCCGACCTCCGCCAAGGACGGGCCTGAGGCCGTGTACCCCTTCTGACAACAACCCCAAGCCCCAGGAGAGTCCACATGGCCGATGATTTCCGCAGTTTGTTAAAGGAAAAGATGAGGGATGAGGGAACCGGTGAACGCTGGTTTGAGGATTTCGACATCGGCGGAATCTTTTATCTTTCCATCCAGGCCAGCTCGCTCCACGACAGCACCCCCCCGGAACTGCTTGGGGACGTGAACGCTTACAAGGCCTTCCAGGTCGTCCTGCAGGCCAAGCCCGGCGTGTCCATCTGCGGCAAAAGAGGCGTCTGGGAGCATCTCGCTTCCACTGACTGGCTTCCTCTTTTTGTTGAGGATTCCCCCCTCCTGCGGGTTGCAGCAGATGTGCCTGTGGCCGTCGTGCAGAAGATATATGAGGACGTGACCGCCTGCGCCACCGCCCATCCTGAGATGCTCAAGAAGAAGAGCGCTGGTGGCGTCAAGCTGCTTTGATTTCTCAAGAATCTCAGTGTGGAACTTTGGAGGCAAGGCCGCCGGTCTTGCCTCCGTTGCGTAGCAAGCGGCGTGTTCCGACACGAGCATCCGGTTCGACAATCTTGCATGCGGCGCTGTTCTGGTATACCAAGTGCGTCGTTAACGTCCGGCCAGTCCATTGAACTTCCTTGCTTCGGACTGCTCACGGCACCGGTTCCCGGCTTCCGCTGTTGGCTCGCAGCTTGCGACCAGCCACGCAGGAAACCTTGGCGCGGCCTTGTTCCTGGCTCACCAGCCAACTGAAGACCGCTTGTCCAGTATCCAGTGAATCAGAGGCCCAGCAATGCATCTCACGAAACCGCATGTCATCCTGATCTATCCCAAAACCGGCCTGGACTTCGGCTCTACAGTGGCCCCGCCCCACGCCTGCTTGGCCGTGGCCGCGCCACTGGACAAGGCCGGGTACCGCGTTGCCATTTTGGACCAGCGCACACAGGTCATCAACGAACAGGCTCTCGCCGAACTCATCTCCGACGACCTGATCTTCGTTGGCTTGTCTTCCATGACCGGCACTCAGATCAAGCATGCGCTCAAGATTTCCGGCATGGTGCGCTCCCTGACAAACGGCTCTGTGCCCATTGTCTGGGGCGGCACGCACCCCACCATCCTGCCGGAGCAGACGGTTTCCCACCCCAATGTCGATATCGTCGTCATGGGCGAAGGTGAATTGACCATCATGGAGCTCATCAAGGCCCTGGAGAACAAACAGCCGCTTTCCGGCATCCTGGGGCTGTGCTACATGGACGGCCCGCTGGTGATGCTCAACGCCACACGCCCGCTCATGGATGTGGAGGAGCTTCTGCCGGTGCCCTGGCACCTGATCCCGGTGGAGAAGTACATCCACCGCGACATGTACGTGAAGAACAGCGTGCGCACGCTCGACATCGGCCAGACCAGCCGGGGCTGCCCCTTCCGCTGCGGCTTTTGCTCCAGCGCCAGCATCCGCGGCCGCAAATGGCGCGCCATGTCCGCGGAAAAGTCGCTGGACATGATCGTCAGCTCAGTGCGCAAGTTCAATCTCGACGGCCTGTGGCTGCGCGATGACGAATTTTATATCAACCGCGCCCGCGCCCACACCATCTTCGAAGGCATGATCCGCGAGAACCTCAATGTAAGCTTTTACACCTCGGGCACGCGTGTCGATGTGTTCCTGCAAGCCTCGGACGAAGAGCTTCTGGCCATGAAGAATGCCGGGGCCTACACCCTGAAGTTCGGCGCAGAGTCCGGATCACAGCGCATTCTGGACCTGATGCAGAAGGGCATCACCCCGGAGATGACGCTTAAGGTCAACCAGAAGTGCAAGAAGCTCGGGATCATTCCGTCTTTCGGACTGGTCATCGGCTACCCCACCGAGACCTTCGAAGACATCGACATGACCATCGACCTGGCCTACCGGCTCAAGCGCGAGAACCCGGACGCGCAGCTGGAGACCATGGCCCAGTTCACCCCCCTGCCCGGCACCCCGAGCTGGGATCTGGCCGTGAAGCACGGGCTCGTCTCGCCCGCCAGCCTGGACGGCTGGTGCAACTGGCTGTTCGACGACTACGACTTCGCGGGCGAGAAGCTGCCCTGGTACAATGCGCGCGAGCGCCAGTGGATCGGCAACATCTCCTATATGTCTATCCTGGCCAACGCCCTGAACAATGTTGTCGACAGCATGCGCAACAACACACTGCGCCGCATATTCAAGGTTCTGGCCAGACCGGCCAGCGCCTATTTCCGGTTCCGGCTGCGCAACAAGTTCTATCGGTTCGCTCCAGAGATGGCCATTGTGCGCTACCTGCGCCGCAAGATCTTCTACGAATCCGAAGCGACCATCGAATAGCCGGGCCAAGCGTCAGCTCAAGAAACGAAAAAAAGGCCACCTCGCTTCGTGCAGGGTGGCCGTTTTCTTTGCAGCGCAACGCTTCTCGGTCAGCTCCAAGAGAGTTTTTCGCGGAAGAACTGGAAAAAATAGGCCAAGCCCCAGCGGATGATCTGGAGCTTGCGTTCGCCGCCGATGCGTGCGGGCTCATCGCCGGGGATCTCGGCCACTTTGAGCTTGCGTTTGGCGGCGCGCACGGACAAAAGCGGCTCCCAGCTGATCTTGGTGAAGAAGAGCTTTTCCGGCGTGCTGTAGGCCCCCTCATCCATGAGATCGAGATCATAGACCATCTGCTTCTTGTAGGCCCGGAAGATGACCATGGCGTCGGTATAATTGCCCCCATGGAGGATATTGACGGTCTTGGTGAACAGCCAGTTGCCAAAGGCGGTGATGATGTCGTCGTCATCGCTCTTGGCCGGGCCAAGGTAGCGCGAGGCGATGACCATGTCATACCCTTCACGCATCTTGTTCAGGATGTCCGGGATGAGCTCGGCCACGGAGTTGCCGTCCGGGCTGAAGGTCAGGAGCACATCGCCCTCAACCAGGGGCATAACCTCGCAATAGGCATGGCGGAAGCCTTTTTTCTTCTGCACGTAGACCTGGTAGCCCTGCTCGCGTGACCATTCGATGGTGCCGTCCGTGGAGCCGCCGTCGACCACGATGATCTGGTCCACCCAGTCCCGCTTGATCTTGGGCATGATGGCTTTCATCCCATCGATTTCATTGAGCGCCATGACCAGAAGCGTCGTCTTCATGCAGTCTTTCTCCAAATGATGTTGCGTCCCTCACGGGCGGACGGACCCTATATGACGGCGTTGTTTCTGTCCAATGACTTTTGCGCCATCATCTGAATGTGGCGCATGGTCTCTTCCCCGAATTTCCTGCGGATCATTTCCAGGTAGCGCGGATTCTTGTAGTAGGCGTCAAAGGCATAGTCGCGGAAGGACAAGACCTGGCCGCCGGAAAGGTACTTGGTGGGCAGGGGCAGGCAGTCTGGCGAGTATTGCGAGAACCCGTTCCAGGTGGCTGGCAGGGGCGCTCCAGAGGCCACAGCGTCGTCATAGAGCCTGGAGCCCGGATAGGCCATGGCCGAATAGATGTTGGCCCATTCGGCGTTGATCTCCTGCATGAGCGCAAAGGTCTCCTGCATGGAGTCGTAGTCGTCCTCGGGCAGGCCAAAGATGAAGTTGGCGCAGATGTGCTGGCCCTGGTCGTAGGTCATCTGGGCCACGCGCAGCACCTGATCGAGCTTGTAGCCCTTGGTCACGTCCTCGATGACGCGCTTGCTGCCGGATTCGAACCCGTAAGCGATCCAGTTGACGCCGGCAGCCTTCATGGCCGCCAGCATGCGCTCGCTGACCGTGTTCACCCGGGCGTAGGCCCAGAAGTTGAGGTCATAGCCGCGTTCGGCGATACCTCCGCACAGCTCCAGCACGCGCTTCTCGTTCACGGCGAACAGTTCGTCCATGATCTTGATGTTGCGCACGCCATAGCGGGTGACGAGAAAGTCGATCTCGGCCAGCACCGCGTCCACCCCGCGTGAGCGCAGGCGGTGCTCGCCAAAGAGCGCGTTGATGCAGCAGAACGAGCATTGATACGGGCAGCCCAGGCTGGTGTAGAGCGTGGCATAGGGCTGTCGGCGCGTCACGTCGTCGAAACAGTGCCAGTTGTGGGCGCGGTAGCGTTCCATGGGCAAGAGGTCCCAGGCGGGCATGGGCAGGGTGTCCAGGTCGGCCCACATCTCCGGCATGCTGGCTGGCACCACCTGGCCGTTCTCGCGGAACCACAGGCCCGGAATGCCCTTGAACGACGGACTCTGCGTTTGCAGGGCCTCAAGTAGCGGCGGAAAGGTGCGCAGGCCTTCGCCCTGGACGACGAAGTCCGCCGTCTCTTCGCGCACGGAGCGCTCCGGCAGGGCGCTCACGTGCAGGCCGGTGAGGCACACGGCCAGGTCCGGCGCCAGCTCCTTGATCCTGCTGCTGATGGCCCCGGCCCCCTGCATATTCATGGTCGAGGCCGAAGGGTTGTGGCCGGAGACCATGACCGCAGTGAGCAGCGCCCCCCGGTCCACAGCGGCCTGGGCAACCTGGTCCCAGGACAGGCCCCCAGTCTCTCCGGCCACCTCGGCGTCCAGGATCTCCACGCCATAGCCCTGCTCGCGCAGGTATCCGCCCAGGATGGCCGCCCACAGCGGCGGTTCGATGGCCGTGAGGTCGTAGTCCGACAGGCTGCCGTAGATCTGCTTCTGGCTGCCAGGCTTGATGAACAGGATGTCGAGCC
>MGTN01000123.1:0-4564 GCA_001799475.1 Desulfovibrionales bacterium GWA2_65_9
CCAGGGTCTGTTCGCCAGCGCACAGACCCGACATTCGGTAGCGACCAACATTCATGTCAGAGGAATGGAAAGGGCCGCCTGTCAGGCAGCCCGACGTCCTCTCCAGCCAACCATTGCAGAGATCGGGAGAAATCATGACGACAGAACAGAGCACCGTCCCAGGAAGCACAGAAAGTCTTAAGGAAACATTGACCCGGGATTTGAAGGGGATTGTTGGCAAGGCAGATCATCTTCTCAAGGATGCCGGTCATACCGTTGCCGAAGAGTATTCGGCAACGCGTCACGCCATCGCCCAAAACGCCTGCGGTGCCGCCAACGCCACCGATACCTACGTGCGTGCCAATCCCTGGAAAATCATCGGAATTGCTGCGGCTACCGGTGCCTTCATCGGCGCCCTGATCAGCCGCCGCTGATCTTTCATCAACCAAGCCAAAATCAGTCAGGAGCCAACCATGTCTAGTGTCGGTTATCACGAACCGGTCGATGAATTACCCGCCGAAACCCGCGACATGCATCGGGCGCTGGTTTCCCTGATGGAGGAACTGGAAGCGGTCGACTGGTACAACCAGCGCACCGCTGCCTGCCAGGATGGCGAGTTGAAAAGCATCCTTGAACACAACCGCGATGAGGAAAAGGAGCATGCCGCCATGCTTCTGGCCTGGATACAGCGCCGGGACGACCGGTTTTCCGGACAGCTCAGGGAATATCTGTTCACGGAAAAAATGCTTACCCACGAATAACGAATGCCCGATTTTGGCTTGCGGCAGGAGCAGATGATGAAAGATGTTCTCCTGATTGTAGATGACGCCAGCGAGGCCAGGCTGATTGAGGCCGCGCTGGCCCGCAAGGGCGGAAAGCCGTATCAGGTCGAGCGGGCGGTCGGCCTGTCTGAAGCCTTGGGTATTCTGGCCATGACAAGTTTCGAGATCATCCTGCTCGACCTCAGCCTGCCTGATGTCCAGGGCATTGCTGTTTTCCAGCAGGTCTCGCAGGCGGCGCCCGAGGCGCTGATCATCATCCTGAGTTCGGAAGAGGATGAGGAAACCGCCCGCCTGGCGGTGCAGAGCGGTGCGGACGACTACCTTGTCAAGGATCAGGTCGATGCCCACTGGTTGCCGCGCACCCTGAACTACCTGATCGAGCGCAAGACGACGCGGCGGGCATTGATGCTCAGCGAAGCGCGCTTCCGCGCCATGAGCGATGCTTCGCCGCTCGGCATCTTCGTCTCGGATGTCCGTGGTGAATGTGTCTATACCAACGAGGCCTATCACGCAATATCCGGCCTGAGTCTTGAGCAGACGCTGGGCACCAACTGGCTTATGGCGATTCATCCCGATGACCGTCAGCGTGTCCTGCTCGAATGGCGGGCGGCTGCGCTGGGCGACGCTATTTTCAAGTCGGAAGCCCGTTTTCTGCGGGCCAATGGCAGCATCGTCTGGGCGCGGCTCAATGCGGCGGCCATGCTTGATGGCCAGCATTCGCGAGGCCATGTCCAGATTGTCGAGGACATCAGCGAGCGCAAGGCGGCTGAAGATGCCTTGTTCGAGGAAAAGGAGCGCGCCCAGGTTACGCTCAATTCGATTGGCGACGCCGTTCTGACCACCAACCTGCCGGGCAATGTGACCTACCTTAATCTGGTGGCCGAGAAGATGACCGGCTGGTCGAGCGAAAACGCCATTGGGCGTCCGTTGTCGGAGGTTTTTCGGATCGTCGATGGAACGACACGCCTGGAGGCGCCGAATCCGGCCCAACTGGCCATTCGCGAGAACCGCACGGTCGGGCTGGCCGCCAACAGTATCCTGCTCCGCCGCGACGGCATTGAATCGCCTATCGAGGATTCGGCCGCCCCCATCCATAACCGGGATGGTCAGGTGGCCGGTGCCGTGATCGTTTTCCACGATGTCAGCGAGTCGCATGCGATGGCATTGAAGATGGCACATCTGGCCCAGCATGATTTTTTGACCGGACTGCCCAACCGGATGTTGCTGACCGAGCGCCTTTCACGGGCCATCGGCCAGGCTCGCCGGCACAGCAAACGGGTGGCGTTGATGTTCATCGACCTGGATTACTTCAAGCACATCAATGATTCGCTCGGCCACGCCGTTGGCGACCTGCTGCTGCAAACGGCAGCTGAGCGTCTGAAGCTTTGTATCCGCGATACCGACACGGTTTGCCGGCAGGGTGGGGATGAGTTCGTCATCCTGCTAACCGAAGTCGAGCATACGCAGGATGCGGCGCCGGTGGCCGAAAAGATTCTGGCTACGTTTGCCGAACCCTGCCTGATCGGCGGACACGAGTTGCATGTCACCTTGAGCATCGGTATCAGCATCTACCCGGACGACGGGCTGGATGCCGATGGCGTGATGAAGAGCGCCGATACGGCGATGTATCACGCCAAGGCCAATGGCCGGAACAACTACCAGTTTTTCACCACGGAAATGAACATCCGCGCAGTGCGTCGCCTGTTTGTCGAAGGCAACCTGCGCCGCGCCTTGAAGCAGGGCGAGTTCCAGCTTTATTACCAACCCAAGATCGATCTGGCCACGGGCCTGATGATCGGCAGCGAAGCGCTGATCCGCTGGCAGGATCCGGAACATGGCCTGGTTTATCCCAAGCAGTTCGTGCAGATCGCCGAGGAGTCCGGTCTGATCGTCCCGATTGGCAGTTGGGTACTGCGCGAAGCCTGCCGCCAGGTCTGCGCCTGGCAGGATTCCGGGCTGCTGGCGGTGCCCGTTTCGGTCAATATTTCGGCCGTCGAGTTTCGCCATAAGGGCTTTCTCGAGGGGGTGGCGACGATCCTCAAGGAAACCGGCATGCTGCCCAGTTTTCTTGAACTGGAACTGACCGAAAGCATCCTCATGCAGGATGCCGAATCGTCGGCTTCGGTACTGGAATCACTGAAGGCGATGGGCATGCAACTGGCCATCGACGACTTCGGGACCGGCTATTCGAGCCTGAGCTATCTCAAGCGTTTTCCGATCAATACGCTGAAAATCGATCAGTCGTTTGTCCAGGATATCGACATCGATGTGGACGATGCCAGCATTGTCAGCGCCATGATCGGCATGGGTAAAAGCCTCAAGCAGCGGGTCATCGCCGAAGGGGTCGAAACAGAGTCCCAGTTGGCCTTCCTGCGCAAGCTGCAATGCGACGAAGGGCAGGGCTTCCTGTTTGGACATCCCCTGCCGGCCGATGAGTTCGAGCGCTTGCTCGTGAAGGAGCGTTGATTGACGGTATCGGGTAGGTAAAGCGGGCGTTTCGCTCTCCCCGGCGCATTTCAAATTTAGCTATTTTTTCCGGTTGACCGTAGCAATGCCAGCCATTGCCGGCATTGGCACGGCCTATGTGTTCCACCACACCGACGCGCTGCTCCCGGCTGCCTATCCTCCAAGTTTCGGGCGTGTTTCCGGAAAGGGTACTCAATTTGAAACCCAGCCAGTCGTTCGTTGCGTATTTTCGCCAGCTGGCACAAGGCTTTCGGGAGAGTGACAGGTCGGCCGCCCTGCCCAACGAAGAGGCGCCCTTACGCGCCGCCTTGTACAGCGCCGACCAGATGGCGCAGCACGGCAAGGCGCTGGCCGCCGCGCACCGGCTCGCCGCCGGCACCGTCTCCGACCGTCTGCTCAGCCGGCTGGCGGCCAACGAAAATACGCTGGTCGATGTCTGTCGCCGACTGACTTCCGTCGCTACCGAAAAACGCCGGATCACGCCGGCTGGCGAATGGCTGCTCGACAATTTTTACCTCATCGAAGAGCAGATCCGCACTGCCAAGCGCCACCTGCCCAAAGGCTACAGCCGCGAACTGCCGCGCCTGGCCAGCGGGCCATCGGTCGGCCATCCGCGCGTGTACGACATTGCCCTGGAAACCGTGGCGCATGGCGACGGACGGGTTGATCCGGAAACGCTGAGCCGCTTCGTCGCCGCCTACCAAACCGTCACCGACCTGCGCCTCGGCGAGTTGTGGGCGATCCCCATCATGCTGCGTCTGGCCGTCATCGAGAATCTGCGCCGGGTCGGGGTCAGCATCGCCGCTGGCTGGGAAGAGCGCGGTCTGGCCGAGCTCTGGGCGGACCGGATGATCGAGGCCGCCGAGCATGATCCGAAAAACCTGATCCTGACCATCGCCGACATGGCGCGCTCAAAACCGCCGATGGTCAGCACCTTCGTCGCCGAACTGGCCCGTCGCCTGCAAGGGCGCGGCCCGGCGCTGGCTTTGCCACTGACCTGGATCGAGCAGCATCTGGCCGAGTCGGGCCTGACCATCGCCCAGATGGTGCAGACCGAGAACCAGTTGCAGGCGGCCGATCAGGTGTCGATCAGCAACAGCATCGGCAGCCTGCGCATCATCGGCGCCATGGACTGGCAGACCTTCGTCGAAACCCAGAGCATCGTCGAGCAGACGCTGCTCGGCGACCCCTGCGGCGTTTATGGCGCGATGGATTTCGCGACGCGCGACCGCTATCGCCATGCCACCGAAGCGATTGCCCGCAAGAGCGATCTGTCCGAAGGACTGCTCGCCGCCCGCGTGCTCGAACTAGCTCGCGCAGCGCAGGATGGGGCGGGC
>MGTN01000123.1:4659-7024 GCA_001799475.1 Desulfovibrionales bacterium GWA2_65_9
GGCCTGGTGGCGCTGCTGGCGACCAGCCAACTGGCCGTCTCGCTCGTGAACTGGGCGGCCAGCCTGCTCGTCGCACCGCACCCGCTGCCGAAAATGGATTTCTCCAAAGGCATCCCGCCCGCCTGGCGAACCCTGGTTGTGGTGCCCACCATGCTGACCAGCGCGGCCGGCATCGACAGCCTGATCGAGGCGCTGGAAGTCCGCTTCCTGGCCAACCGCGATCCCAGCCTGCACTTCGCGCTGCTCACCGATTTTCTCGATGCCGAGCAGGAAACGCTGCCCGAAGACGCCACTCTGATGCAGCTGGCGGCGCAAAAGATCGACGAACTGAATTTGAAATTCGGGCAAAAAATCGGGTTGACCGTAGCAAGCATCTTTTTCCTGTTCCACCGGCCGCGCTGCTGGAATCCGCAGGAACGCATCTGGATGGGCTACGAACGCAAGCGCGGCAAGCTGGCTGACCTCAATGCGCTGCTGATAAACGGCACGCCCGACGGCTTTTCGCTGATCGCCGGCGACACCGCGGCGCTGGCCGGCACGCGCTACGTCATCACGCTCGACACCGACACCCAGTTGCCGCGCGACACGGCGCGCCAGTTCGTCGGCACCATGGCGCATCCACTCAATCGTCCGCGTTTTGACGAAACACTGCAGCGGGTGGTCAGCGGCTACGGCATCCTCCAGCCGCGCGTCGCCGTCAGCCTGCCCGGCACCAACCGCTCGCTGCTCGCCCGCCTGTACGGCGGCGAACCGGGCATCGACCCCTACACTCGCGCCGTCGCCGATGTTTATCAGGATGTTTTCGGCGAAGGCTCGTTCATCGGCAAGGGCATTTACGACGTCGAAGCCTTCGAGCGGGCGCTGGGCGGTTGTTTTCCGGAAAACCGCGTGCTCAGCCACGACCTGCTCGAAGGCTGCTACGCCCGGTCCGGCCTGCTCAGCGATGTGCAGCTCTACGAAGATTGCCCGGCCAGCTACCGGGCCGATGTCATTCGTCGCCATCGCTGGTTGCGCGGCGACTGGCAACTGGCCGGCTGGCTGTTCGCCAAGGTGCCGGGTGAGGGCATGTGCCGGCATCGCAATCCGCTGTCGAACCTGTCGCAGTGGAAACTCATCGACAACCTGCGGCGCAGCCTCGTCCCGGCCGCCCTGAGCATGCTGCTCGTCCTTGGCTGGACAGTCCTGGCCCCAGTCGCCTGGTGGACCGTGTCGATACTCGGCATCCTGATCGTCCCGCCGATTTTCGCCGCCTTGCTCGACGCCAGCCGCAAGCCGGACGAAATCCTGCTCCGTCAGCATCTGGCTGTGGTGGCCGGATCGGTCTGGCGCCATTTCCGCCAGCTAAGCTTTGAACTGGCCTGTCTGCCCTACGAGGCCTGGTTCAGTCTGGACGCCATCGCCCGCACCGCCTGGCGTCTGCTTGTGTCGCGTCGTCGCCTGCTCGAATGGAACCCGTCGAGCGAGGTCGAACGCCAACTGGCCGGGCGTCGCCGCAGCGAGTTGTTTGCCTGCCTGCGCAGCATGTGGATCGGCCCGCTGCTGGCCACCGGGCTGGGTGCCTGGCTGGTGCTCGCCAGCCAGGAAGAAATGCTCATTGCCGCGCCGGTCCTGCTGCTCTGGCTGACCTCGCCCTTCATCGCCTGGTGGCTGAGTCGCCCGCTGGCCGCCCGCAAGGCCCACCTGACGGCCGAGCAGGGCTTCTTCCTGCGCCGCATCGCCCGGCGCACCTGGGCTTTTTTCGACCATTTCGCCGGGCCGGACGACAACTGGCTGGCGCCGGACAATTATCAGGAATACCGGGTCGCCGCCGTCGCCCACCGTACCTCGCCGACCAATATGGGCCTGGCCCTGCTGGCCAACCTGGGCGCCTGGGATTTCGGCTACATCACGACCGGCAAGCTGCTTGAACGCACGACCAACACGCTGCGCACCATGGTTGGTCTGGAGCGCTATCGCGGCCACTTCTACAACTGGTACGACACCCAGACCCTGCAACCGCTGCCGCTGCTCTACGTGTCTACGGTCGACAGCGGCAACCTGGCCGGCCATCTGCTGACCCTGCGCGGCGGCCTGCTCGAACTGGCCGATGCGCCGATAGTGCAGCCACGCTTGCTGGCCGGCCTCAACGACACGCTCGGCCTGCTCGCCGAGAGCGCCGACGAAGCCGTCGCCGGCACGCTGGGCGCCTTGCGCAAGCTGCTCGATACGGCGATGCTGATTCCGCCGCCGACCATTTCGGCCATGGCTAGTCTGCTCCGCCAACTGGGGGATTGCGCCGGCGAATTGCTCAGCGAGGTTGAAGCCGGCTTTGTCGTGGTCGATGAAAGCATGCCGGAAAACGAGGCCGCCGAATGGGCCCGGGCAC
>MGTN01000123.1:7120-7251 GCA_001799475.1 Desulfovibrionales bacterium GWA2_65_9
ATTCCCTGTGGCAGGCGCTGTGCCGCGCTTGGAAAGATCCCGCTGGCGACGAGGCGCGCACTCTTGTCCATACCCTGCCCTGGGAGGCGGAAGCCGTTCCTCAGCAGACCTTTCCTCCCGCCCATCTGGTG
>MGTN01000123.1:7314-7456 GCA_001799475.1 Desulfovibrionales bacterium GWA2_65_9
GCCAATGAAACCGGGATCGCCGTGCTGCGGATGTTGCAGGATGGCGCAGACGAAGTGCCGGAAATTGTCGAACGTCTGGGCCGTGAATATGATGCCTCTGCCGTTATCCTGGAACGTGACGTGCTGGATTTCGCTGCGCGGC
>MGTN01000124.1:0-4090 GCA_001799475.1 Desulfovibrionales bacterium GWA2_65_9
CGGAGTTCGGGCTCAGGTAGGGGGCACATGCTGCACCATCGCGTGTGCCCAAAACGGCCAGCGTCGATGCTCTTGTTCAGGGACGTCTGTTGTCATTGCCCGCGCACATTCCTTCTGCATTGACGCTGCGCAGCATTCTGGTGAATGTGAAACAAACCAGAGCAGACAGAGCGGGTGTCAACACATGGCAGCAAAAGAACAGGACGCGATATACTCCTTTCTTCATGTCGGGTCTGGGCCAAGGAATCCCAAAAAGATTCCCGCTGCCTACCAAGGCCCGGAGTGGCGGGAAGTCCGCCTGGACATCAACCCCGAGGTCTGGCCGGATATTTTGGGGGACATCCGGGCCATGCCTGCGGTGGAAACGGCCCGCTTCGACGCGGTCTATTCCTCCCACAACCTGGAACATTTGTACCCGCATGAGGTGCCCCTCGCCCTGGCGGAGTTTTTCCGGGTCCTCAAGCCCGGCGGCCAGGCCCTCGTCACCTGCCCGGACCTGCAAGTGGTTGCGGAATATATCGCCCAGGGCAATCTCACCCAGCCCATCTACACGTCTCCGGCCGGGCCCATCGCGCCGCTCGACATCCTGTACGGGCACCGGCCGTCCCTGGCGCGCGGGAACCTGTACATGGCCCACCGCACCGGCTTCATCGCCAGCACCCTGGCGCAGGCCCTGCACAAGGCCGGATTTGCGGATATCACGGTCCAGCGGCGCGGCGGGCCCCATTTCGACCTGCGGGCCCAGGGGCAGCGGCCTGCCGGGGGCAAATAACGAGGCACACGGCGTCCGTTGCAGGGAGCCACGGTGAATATCTCAAGTCCCCTTTTCTTCCGTTGACCACCCCCCCTTTGATGCTCTATTCTGGTACCTGACGGCGGAGACCCCCGCGCTCGGAGAGGAGCGGGGACTCGCCCCGCCGCATACCCTCCCGCGCTTGGCGCGGTATTTTTTGGAGGCCCACCGGATGTCCAGCCAGTCGAGCTTTGAGTTCTACGGTCCAGACCTGTCCAAAATGCCCCCCCTGCGCGGCCTCGCCGAAACCCTGATCCTCGATCCCCGCGTGCGCCTGGTCAACGCGGCCGAGGCCTATGAACTGGCGCTGGAACAGCACGACGTGGCCATCACCGACATGCCCGTGTACCCCCCGGCCGCCAAGCGCCTGGGGCTGCCCAAGGGCGCGCGCGTGCTGAACAACTGCCACGGCCGCATCGTGGGCCGCTCGGCCAATGCCCGGCGCTTCTACAATGCCCTCACCCTGAGCGAGCAGCAGAAGGTCTTGGGCGACGTGCGCGAGGCCATGTTCAACTTCCAGAAGCGCCCGCTCATCAAGGCCCACGCCGTGCTCGGCCTGGACAGCGACCTGATGATCCGGGCCACGCTCGTGTCCGGCGTGGACGACGCCGTGAACGTGTTCAACTGGCTGGCCAACTTCACGCCCTTTGACGAGTTGGCCAAGCAGTATGCGGGGAGCCCCAAGCTGCCGATCCAGGACATCCTGATCATCGGCGATAATTTGTGGAACAACCCGGACCCGTTCTACAACAACCACGGCGGCCCGCAGCTGGCCCTGGTGGACGAGACCGCCAACGTCATCTTCAATCTCGGCATGCGCTACTTCGGCGAGCGCAAGAAAGGCACCCTGACCCTGGCCTGGACCAGCGGCATGCGCTTAGGCATGGCCGCCTGCCACGGCGGCATCAAGGAGATCGACTTCGCCGGCTGCGCGGACAAGGCGGTCCAGGAAGTCGGCAAGCGCAGCATCGCCTTTTTCGGGTTGTCCGGCACGGGCAAGAGCTCGCACACCAACAGCGCGGACAACGGCGGCACCCTGCCCGCCGGGTTCAAGAAGGTCGTGCTGCACGACGACGCCTTCCAGATCGACTGCGAGGAGAAGGTCTGCCGCGTGTGGGAGCCCACCCTGTTCGACAAGACTGACTCGCGCCCGCTGGGGCACGACGACTGGCGCTACATCATTTCTGTCATGAACCACGGCCTGATCGAGGTGGACGGGAAGGTGCTGCCCCTGGGCCAGGACGTGCGCAACTCCAACGGCCGCGCCCTGTTCGACCGCGACCTGCTCGGCGCGTACGTGAACCGCTGCGGCTTCCCGGACATCATCTGCTGGCTGATGAAGGACTCCTGCCTGCCGCCGCTGATGCGCTTCGACGACCCGGCCCTGGCCGTGGCCATGGGCGCGAGCCTGATGACCCGGCGCAACCGGGCCGAGAACGTGCCCGAAGAGGAGCTGCAGAAGCTGGTGTTCGTGCCCTATGCCAACCCCTTCCGGGTGTACGAGCTGTGGCGCGACGTGCAGGCCTTCACCAAGGTCTTCCACCAGGGCGCGGTGGGCTACTGCTTCAACTCCAGCGGTTTCTGGAAGGCCTCGGATGTGGACCTGCGGGCCATCCCGCTTGCGACCTCGCTGACGCTCCAGACCGCGCTCTTGCTGGACAAGCTGACCTGGGAGAAGCTGGACCTCCTGCCCGGCGCGCAGATCCCCACGCGCGAGAGCGTGGAGGCCATCCTGCCCGGCTACTACGACACGTACCACCCGGACAACGTGGAGAACCGCGCGGCCTACCTGGCGACGCTGAAGAACCGCTTCCGCCAGCGCATGATGTTCCTGCAGTCCAGCGACCTGCACGACAAGCCGGGGCTCTTGCTCTCGCTCATCAACTCCCTGCGCGTGAACTACGGCGAGGAAGAGTAGGGCCAGCGAGCGCCCGCAACGGCAACCGCAAGCACAACCGCAATGGGCGGTCTCTCCTGACTGGAGGGGCCGCCCGTTTTTTTGGGGGGCTGGACGAGTGCTGGTCCTCATTTTACGCCGCTCTCTAGCCGTTTTGACACGTGTCGCCGGAGCGCAGGGAACATGGACGACTTTTAAGGGCGCGGCCCTACGCCGCTGAGCGCAGGACAGCGAGCCTGGGCGAGTCCGTCCCGCTGTCCTCATCCGCACCCTCCCCCGCATCCGCGCGGATCTCGTCCACGATGCCCGAGAGGTTGTGCGCCTGCTGCGCCAGCTCGCTCACGGCGCGGGCGCTCTCCTCCATGACCCGGCTGGTCTCTTCGCTGATGCGCCGCATATCCTCCACGGACTGGCTGACCTCGCGGCCGGCTTCGGTCTGCTGGCGCGCAGCCTGGGCGATGGAGCGCACCTCGCCAGCCGCACGCGAGGCCAACTCCACGATCTCGGCAAGCGCCTGGGCCGAGGCTCCGGCCTGCTCCGTGGCCTCATCCACGGCCCGGCCCGCCAGATCCACCTGCTCCAGGCTGCCGCCGGTCTCCAGCTGGATGCCCCGGATGGCCGCGTCCACCTGCTTGGTGGCGGCCTGGGTCTTTTCGGCCAGCTTGCGCACCTCGTCGGCCACCACGGCGAAGCCGCGCCCGGCGTCGCCTGCCCGGGCGGCCTCGATGGCGGCGTTGAGGGCCAGCAGGTTGGTCTGGTCGGCGATGTCGTCGATGACGGAGATGATGCGGCCGATGTCCTCGCTCCTGGCGCGCAGGGCGTCCATGCTGCCCCGCAGAACCTTGGCGCGCTGCTGCACGGCGGCCACGTCGCGGGTCACGAGTTCCACGGCCTCGGCCCCGGAGAGGGCCTTGGCCCGGGCGGCGTCGGCGGTTTCGGCCGCGCCTGCGGCCCCGGTGTCGGTCCCGGCCACGGAGGCGATGAGCCGCTCCATGTCCGCTGCGGTGCGCATGGACAGGCGCGACTGCTCCTCGGCCCCACGCGCGCTCTGCTCCACCTGGGCAGCCAGCTCTTGCGAGGCCGAGCCCAGGCGCTCCACCACCAGGCCCATGCGCGAGGCCGCCTGGCGCATGCCTTCCCGGCGCGAGAGCTCGGCGCGCAGTCCGGCCTGCCGGGCTTCCTCCACGGCCAGGCGCGCGTGTTCGGCCTCGCTCTTGGCCTCTTCGCCGCGCTCCTCGGCCAGGGCGATCTCCTTTTGCAGCGTGAGGACCATGACACGCAGCGCATCCGCCATTTTCCCCAACTCGTCGCGGCGCTTGACCGTGAGTTCTGCGGTGAGGTCGCCTGCGGCCACGCGCTCGGCAAAGGCCAGGGTCTTCCCCAGCGGGCGGCTGATGTTG
>MGTN01000124.1:4112-5597 GCA_001799475.1 Desulfovibrionales bacterium GWA2_65_9
TGCGGCCTCCACGCGCAGCAGGGCTTCCCGGGCCTCGCGCATGGACAGGGCCATGGCCCCGAAGCGCATGTCGGCGGAGAGCAGCTCCAGCACCTTGTCGTGGCGCTTGAGCCAGGCCTCCCAGGCGTCCTTCAGTTCCAGCCAGGCCGGGTCGTTCACGGGCGCCTCAGGCAGGGCCTCGTAAGCAGTAAAGGCGGCCTGGGCCTGGGCCCGGTACTTTTCCCTGTCCGTGTTCTGGCGTGTAACCTCGGCGGGGTTCTGCGAGGTCTCCTCAATGAGCAGGGTGCGTTCGGCGCGCTGGATGGCGGTGAGCGCGTTGCGCAGGGTGCCCAGGGCCTTCTGGGCGGGCATGCGGCGTTTGGCGGTTTCGGTCAGGGCGGCCTCTGTGCGCAGGAGGCCAATGTAGCCCCCGGCGGTGATGGCCAGGGTCAGGGTCGAGGCGGCGGCGAGTCCCAGGGCGATCTTGCCCCAGACGGGTATGTTGCGCATGTGGTGCTGCTCCGGGGTGGGAGTTTCCGGCGGGTGTTTCCCCACCTGGAGACTCCCCCATACCCCGGCTCAGAGCTGGAAGGGTGGCTGGCTGGTGAAAGCTTGGTGACAGGTTGGTGACGCTCCCTGCGCTCTCTGTGCACAACCGGGGGGAAGGCGCGCCAGGGCGTCAGGGGGGGCGCCCGCTTGGGCCGCGCTCGACGGAGGCTCAGACCCGCGCGTTGATCGCCAGGGCCGCCACCATGCACAGGCCGTGTTTCAAGGCCGCCGAAAAGGCGTCGTCCTTGCTGCCGCAAATCATGTTGATGGTCACGATGTCGATGGCGCTGCCGGGATGGTGTTTGCGGGCGGACAGTTCCGGGACATAGGTGCCCTCATTGGTCAAGTAGGCGTAGGGCCGCAGCTCCCAGCCATTGTGCAATTCGACCTTGCCCGTGTACATTCTCTTGCGTTGTGTGGTCATATGCAGCCCCCCGAATTAACAGCATTAAATTTGGCGCGTAGCAACATCGATATAGACTATCCAAGGCTGCTTCAACCATAGCCCAAAAGAACGTTTGGGTCCAGGGGGGCGCCCAACTTTTTGTCTCTTTACGTATTCTTTTTTTGGGCTGTGCTTCAATATCAACGGGTTGCGCAGAAACTATTTTCAGGGCCCATTTCAGGGGCCAACCTCAGAGCCCCGTTTCAAGGATCGAGGCTTGCCCCCCTCGGCCCGGCCGGGGTATCATCAACACACCACCAAAACCCGCACCAGGAGGCCCCATGCCAGACGCGTTCTGCAAGGACGCAACAACGAGGAGCGGGAGGCGGGAGGCCAGGGCCTGTTTCTAAAAACGTCTTTTGCCCCCTGGACGCCGCCTGGGCATCAGAGCGAACCGATTTGGGTCCAGGGCTGTACCGCATGAGTACACTCCCTGGCCTCAAAATAGGCTCGCTCCTCGCCAGGGAACAAAATCCATCTTTTGGAAACAGACCTTACTTGCCGCCGCCCAT
>MGTN01000124.1:5684-8220 GCA_001799475.1 Desulfovibrionales bacterium GWA2_65_9
TGGTGCTGGTGGAGCTGCCGCCAGGGATGGCCGTGGTGCTGCTGCTGGTGTGCGAGGAGCCGGAGGAGCCGACGTCCCAGGTCTTGCCCACGCTCGGCCAACTGGTCTCGCCCAGGGCGCGCACGGTCTCGCGCCGGGTGATCTCGTCCGCGCCCTTGTCCGGCCCTCCGCTCTCCGAAGTGTCGCCCTGGGGGTTGCCCGGACTGCTGTCAGCCTGGGCGCTGCCCAGGCCCACGGCCCATTCGCCACGGCCCACGCGATGCGCCGGATAGTGGCCGGAGGCGATGTTCGCCCCCTTGCGCGCGCCCAGGGTGAACCAGCGCACCACATTGCCCGAGGCGTCCTGGCGGGCCGGGTCCGGCACCACTGAGAAGTCCGCGCCGGTCTCGGCGTTGCTCCAGGCCGAGGCCTGGCCGCTGCGGGTGCTCTCCAGGGCGTTCTCCAGCATCTGCTGGTCGCCCGCGCCCATGATGTCCAGCGGGGACAGGCCCGCAGCCTGGGACTGCTGCACATGCTCCGCCGTGGCCCGGGACGGGAAGCCGCCCACAGGCACCAGGCGCAGGCTCACGGTGGAGGGCGAGAGCACGTACGCCTCGCCGGTCTCCTCCTGGCTGTTGATGGAGTGCACGCCGCCATAGGAGCCCATGTACGGGTCATTGTAGAAGCGCCCGGAGCGCACGCCTTCGTTCAGCGCGTTCAGCAGCACCTTGTTGGTCTGGTACTGGCGCTTGATGAGCACGTCCTGCTGGCGGTAGCCGTCCCTGGTCAGGGTCAGGATGTGGTCCTGGTTGCGCGCCAGACTCACCTGGCAGGGCGCGGTGCAGGTGGGCTTGCCGTCCACCAGCACGCTGACGCCGCCTGGGTCGGTGGACACCGGCACGGTCTGCATGGCGATCTGCGGGGCGCAGGCGGCCAGGGAGAGCAGGCAGAAAAGCAGACAGAAGAACGGCGCGGCACGTCTGGTCATGGGAAACTCCTGGTGCGCGGGGAAGGGCCGCGCTGCGTATTTTGTGACGTGTTCTTCTAGCATAGGCCCTGCCAGGAGGCTAGTGCGCCCCGGTCCTTGCCTGTGGCGAGCGGACCGGGCTATGCTCCGGCAGGACAGAGGAGGCGGTATGGCCACAGGCACAGACAGGCAGGAGGCGCTGCGGACGCTGGCGGGTGAGATAGCCGCCACCCTGGCCCGCGGGCTGCCGCAGGACCAGGCCACGCTGGACACGGTGCGCAGCACCCTGGGCGAAATGGACCTCAAAGCCGCCCTGGCGCGCCTGGCAACGGACCCCGAGGCCTCGGAGCACGCGCCGCTGGTGGCGCTGCTGCTCTCGCCCGGCCAGTCCTTGCTGCGCGCGCTGGAGCCTGCGCTGGCCCGGGCCGACGTCACTGCAGGGGAGGCGCCGGAACTGGCCGAGTGGGTGGTCCAGTGCTTTGCCAACTCCAACGACAACGCGAACGCCAGCGGTCGCTGCAAGGCCAGCAGCACCAACGATTCCGCCGACAAGCCCGACGACAACTCCAACGACAACTCCGACGGCAAGTCCGACGACAAGTCCGCCGACAACTCCGACGACAAGTCCAGCGGCGCGGGCCAGATTCCGGCGCTGTTGCCGACCCTGCTGCCCGTCCTGTTGCCGGTCCTGCTGCCCGTCCTGCTGCCCGTCCTACTGCCAGTCCTCTTGCCCGGCGGCTCGCGGGCGGAGCTGAGCGCCACTGCGGACGGCCTGCGCGCCTTTGTGCGCCGTTTGCGGTCCGAGGCCACGGCCCCGGCGGACCTGCGCGCCCTCCTGGCCCGGCGCTGCGGCACTGAGCTGGCCGTGGAGCTGGCCGTACTGCTGCGCCACTGCCGCCTGGCCTGGACGCCTGCGCGCGAGTTTTTCCTGGCCACGCTGCTGGAGCGCGCCGTCATTTCCACAGAGGGCCTGGGCGCAAATGGTCTGGACATGGGCGATCCGGCTACGGGCGGCCCGGAGGCGGACAGTCCGGGCGCAGAATTTCCGGCGCGCGACGACCTGCCGGGGTTGCTGGCCTGGGCCACGGGCTTTCTGGAGGACAGCGGCCCTGAGCCGGAGCTCAGGCGCGCCCTGGCCGGGCGCAGGCAGGCGCTGCTGGGCCAGCTGCGCCAGGCGGAGTTCCTGGACGAGGCCTTTGCGCGCGGCAACTACGAGACGCTCCTGGCCCAGGGGCTGCGCTTCGCCCATGTGCACGGGCCGGAGGTGCGCGCCGAGCTGGCGCATCTGGAGCGCGCGGCCTGGCTGGCCCTGGGCCTGCGGGGCGAGGCCCTGGACGGCGTGAGCGTGCGCGACCTGGGCCGGGCCGAGGACGCCCAGGCGCTGCTGCGGCTTATGCCGGGCCTGGAGGACTAGGTTCGGACGTCCGCCGCAGCTTCTGCCCCGGCTGAGCCTGAGGCTATTTCGTCATCGCGCCAGAGCAGCCAGCTCAGCCGGGCCAGCATGGCCCCGCCCGCAAGACTGAACAGCGTGCCCAGCACGATGAGCGCCGGGTCGAAGTCCACGGTGTTCAGGTCCGGCATGCGGATGAG
>MGTN01000124.1:8262-10659 GCA_001799475.1 Desulfovibrionales bacterium GWA2_65_9
ATGGTGCCCAGGCCTTCCAGGATCTCCTCCATGGCGTGCTGCTGCTGGCCTATGGCCTGGATGTCCTCCAGAATGTCCCAGACGCCCTGGAGCATGAGCAGGGTCAACAGGATGCTCATGACGATGATGCCGGTGCGGCCCATCAGGATGATGACCAGTTTTTTGGACATGGAACCGTCCTTGGAAAGCGATTTGCCTTGGAGCAAGCATGGCCTTGATTTTGCCACAGAGAATGGGCGCAGGCAACGCGGAAAAGGCCGGAGCTGCACCGGGGAGGCCGCTGCTACGGGGCTTTGAAAGGCTGCGGCCTACTTCGGGTCGCGCCAGAGCAGCCACGTCAGCCGGGCCAGGAGCGCCCCGCCCGCCAGGCAAAGCAGCGCGCCCAGCACGATGAGCGCCGGGTCGTAGTCCACGATGTCCAGGTCCGGCATGCGGATGAGGTACACCGACACGCCCACGAACATCCCCACCACGATCACCGACAGGCCGTAGCCGTGGCAGTGGTGGTCCACACGGGCCTGCAGCGGCGTCAGCCCGTGCGGGTAAAGCTTCAGGAACTTGAGCAGCGCCTCGCGCTCCTGCATGACCACGCCATAGGCCACCAGGATGGTGCTCAGGCCTTGCAGGATGGCCTCCATGGCCAGCTGGTGCTCCTCGATGCTCTGGACATTCCGCAGAATGTCCCATGCCCCCTGGAGCATGAGCAGGACGAGCAGGATGTTCATGCCAATAATGGCCGTGCGGCTGGTCAGGCCGAAGATCAGTTTCTTGGACATGGCGCCGTCCTTGAAGTGCGTCTGCGTGGAGAACCCGTTTGACAGTGCCACAACCTCCGGGCGCAGGCAATGCGCAAAGCAAGACGGCGCGATTCCGAAGGAAACCGCGCCGTCTGTGGAGAGGGGAATGGGGCTGGAAAACTACTCGGCCTTCTTCTCGGCCTTGGCGGCCTTCTTGGCGGCCTTCTTCTCGGCCTTGGCGGCCTTCTTCTCAACCTTGACGTCGGCCTTCTCGGCCTTCACGTCAGCCTTCTCGGCCTTGACGGCCGGGGTGGCCGGAGTGGCCGGGGTGGCCGGGGAAGAGGCGAAGGCGGGAATGGCCAGGGACAGCACCAGGGCGGCGATGATGAGCTTTTTCATGGGAAGACTCCTTGGGTACAGCTGAGGGTTTAGGAGACGATGTTTCGCTTCAAACGCTTGCCTTGGCTGCTGCTTGGGCGGCTTCCAAGGCTTTCGCTTCGGCTACTGCTTGGGGGCGGTCTGCTTGTCGTGCTTCTCGCGGTAGATGCCCTGGCTCATGCGGTCGGCCTTCTTGTTCAGGCGCACACGCTCTATTTGGGTGACCACGCCGTCGGCCTTGGCGCGCTCCTCGGCCTTGATGAGATTGGCTTCGCGCTTCTCCAGACGTGCGGCTTCCTTTTCCGTGAGCGCGCCGGAGGCCTTGCCCTGCTCGATGCGCTTCTCCATGCGGGCCTCGCGCTTGTCCAGCCCGGGGGTCTCGCCCTTGGGGGCCTGGGCAAAGGCGGGCACGGCCAGGGTCAGCATCAGGGCGGCGGCGGCGAATCTCTTGAGCATGATCAGGCTCCTTGCGGTTGCACTGCGGGCATTCAGGGTTGTTGGTCTCTTGAGCCGATTGCCGTTTCGTACAGTATGCCTTGCGGCAACGGGGCAGTAAGAGCATGGCCCGTGCCAACTTGTAATATGCTGTTATGAAATGAAATAAATTTGATGGGCCGAGTGGCCGGGCCGGCGACGCGCAAAGATTGCGCTCCAAGCGCAATATTGCTGCTGCAAGTCCGCCTGATCCGTGCACTTTTGGCGCGCATTTGGTCCTCTGGATCGAGCCCTCGCCCTATTGTGAACACTCCTATCACAGCCTCGCGCCGCGTACAACGGCCAGTTCCCAGGCAATGCACAGGTGTTGCGGGTCGATGTTGCAAGGCCGGACGACACCGGCCACGGCAACGGAATCGGCCTGGGCCAGGGACAGGGACAGGACGCGAGGACAGGCGCCGAGGACAGGCGCAATGCGGGGAGACAGAGGGTCCGGGCTAGCTGGGGGCGATTGTCGCGTCCTGCTGCTGCGGCGGGGTGCGGATGAACTGCGCTGCTGCCAGTGAGCACAGGGCCAGGCCCGCGCCGCAAAAGAACACCAGGCGCGCGTCCCACAACCACAGCGCCCCGCCGATGACCGGGATGACCACGGCGGCGATGTGGTTGATGGTGAAGCCCGCGGCCATGGTCGGGGCAATGTCCTGAGGCTCGCCGATCTTCTGGAAATAGGTGGTCACGCACATGGCGAAATTGATCACCAGCTGGTCCAGCACGTACAGGCAGGTCACCAGCAGCTTGGAGTCCGAGAAGGCGTAGACCAGGAACACCACCGCAACCACCGAGTACT
>MGTN01000124.1:10760-11171 GCA_001799475.1 Desulfovibrionales bacterium GWA2_65_9
CTTGCGCTGCACGGGCGCGCCAGCGTGGGAGGGGTCCTGCGTCAGCGCCCAGAGCCCGGCCAGGGCCACGACCCCGCCCAGGATCGCGTAGATGCCCGCGAAGTCGAAATAGCGCGCGGCCACAAGCACCGTCAGGCCCACGGCGATGTTGCTCAGGCCCGTGACGCTGCGCAGCCGCCCGAAGACCAGCGGGGCCTCGGAGCGGTCGAAGTATTGCAGCGTCAAGGACATGTTCAGCGTCTCGTAGTAGTGGAAGCCGAAGCTCATGATGAGCGTGGTCGCGGTCAGCCCCCAGAAGCTCGGCGCCAGCCCGGTGAGCGCCACGCCGACCCCCAGCGTGGTGATGGCCAGGGCCACGATGCGGTGCTCCGGCAGCACCAGCAGCGCATAGACCACCAGCACGGACAACAG
>MGTN01000124.1:11241-11499 GCA_001799475.1 Desulfovibrionales bacterium GWA2_65_9
AAGTTGTTGAACAGCGTGATCCAGCCCTGCATGCCGATCTGCGAGGCCGCAGTGAGCACGATGAGGAAGACGAGCATGCGCCGGGCCTGGGCCGCGGAGAGGGCGTTCTGTGCTGGGGCTGGTTTGAACACGGCGTTCCTTCTGGTTCAGACTTGCGGCCAGGGGCGCGCTGCACCTGCACCCAATCAGGGGCGCTGCACCTGCACCCCGCCAAAGGGCCTGAGGCCCTCTAGACTCCCCATTTGTTCGCTGCGGACT
>MGTN01000124.1:11530-15937 GCA_001799475.1 Desulfovibrionales bacterium GWA2_65_9
AGATCCCGCATGAAACGTTGGAGGAGGCGCGATGGAAAAGGACAAGCTCACGGCCCTGGGCGGAATCAGGCTCTTTGAGGGCCTGCCGCAGCCGCAATTGAAGAGTCTGGCGGAGATCGCGCAGCTCAAGGGATGTAAGGCCGGGGAGACGCTGTTCGAGGCCGGGCAGCCGGGCACGCATTTTTACGCCGTGGTTTCGGGCAGGGTGCGCGTGTACCGCGCCTCGCTCTCGGGCAAGGAGCAGATCCTCTCGGTGTTCACGGCGGGCGAGAGCTTTGCCGAGGTGCCGGTGTTCGAGGGCAAGACCTATCCGGCCAGCGCCCAGGCCCTGGAGGACTGCGTGCTCGTGTCCATCCCGCGCAAAGGCTTTGTAGAGCTGTTGCGCCGCGAGCCGGAGCTGGCGCTCGGCGTCATGGCCCTGCTCTCGTCCAGGCTGCGCGCCTTTGTGGGGCAGATCGCCCAGTTGAGCCTGAAGGAGGTGCCGGAGCGCCTGGCGGGCTACCTGCTTTTGCTGCGCGCGGCCCAAAAACGCGACGATGTGACGCTCGACCTGCCCAAGGGCCAGATCGCGTCGTACCTGGGCACCATCCCGGAGACCCTGTCCAGGGCCATCAAGAAGCTCAGTGAGCAGGGCCTGATTGAGGTCGCGGGCAGCCACGTCAGCGTGCTGGACCCCGAGGGCCTGGCCGCCCTGGCCGAGTCCGACCGCTAGGCGCACCGCCTGAGCCGGAAGAGGTCTTGGCCGGAGGAGGCTTGCGCCGCCCCATGCCCTCAGGCCTCAGCAGCCGGGAGCGCCCGGCGCGCGTCCTACTCCCAGGAAATGCAGGAAACCGGGCAGGCGTCGATGGCCGCCTGGATCTCGTCGGCCGAGGCTCCGGTGGGGTTGACAACCTTGGCCTTGCCGGAATCCGCGTCGAACTGGAACACGCCCGGGCAGAGTTCGCAGCAGGTTTCGCAGCCGATGCATTCGTCTTCATTGATAGTCACTGTGCCAGCCATACGTCCCTCCATTTGCCGCGACCCTACACCAGGGAAAGGTCCGTTGCCAAGGGGGGGGCCATTACCAACGATTTGGTGCTAACGGGCGAAGATTCCCGGGCGCAGGCCCGGATGCGCGCAGAAGAGCACCGCCCGCAGGCCCGGATGCCCGGCGGCAAGCGGCAGGCCGTCCGGGCGCTCCAGGCGATAGTCCTGCGGCCCCAGCACCGGGCGCCCCAGCCCCGGCAGGATCAGCGTCAGGCCCTCGGGCCGCGCCGGGTCAAAGGTGCCCTTGAGCTCCACGTCCCAGGCCGGGCCGCTGAAGATTGTTTCCGAGGCCCCCAGCACGCGCATGAGCGGCAGGCTGCGCGGAGTCTTGAGGTCCAGGCCGGGGATGGTCTTGCGCGGGTCAGCCCCGAAGAGCCCGCTGGTCAGCGGCCGCGTGGCCGCGTGGCGCAGCTCGGCCAGGGCCGCGCGCGGCTGGAAGTGCCCAACGGCCAGCGAGTTGAGCGCGAAGCGCCAGGCATCGCCCACCACGGCCAGATAGGCCGAGCTGCGGGTGCGGCCCTCGATCTTCAGGCAGTCCACGCCGATCCTGGCCAGCCAGCGCGCCTGCCAGATGAGGCAGAGGTCCTGCGGGGCCAGGTACTGGGTCCACGGTTCGCCGCCCGGGGTGTGGCGGTCGCCCGGGCCATGGCCCGCAGCATGGCCAGAGCCGTCGGAAATCCAGTGCTCCACAACCTCCCAGGCGTCGGTGCCCTCGCGCTTGCGCTCCTCCAGCGTTGAGCGCAGGCGGTACTCATAGCGGCAGGGGTGGGCGCAGGCGCCCATGCAGGCCGTGCGGCCGGGCTCGTTCACCGCGCGACCGGTCATGTGCACCGAGAGCTGGCAGCGCCCGGAAAAGGCCATGCACTGCGCGCCGTGGGCAAAGACCTCCAGCTCGAAGCCCGGCAGCTCGCGGTCGCGAGCGCTACAGAGCGCGGCCACCTCGGCGGCGGCGCACTCCCGGGCCAGATTGGCGCGGGTCGCCCCGAAATCGCGCCAGAAGGCCAGGGCCTCGGCATTGCGCGTGTTGGCCTGGGTGCTCACGTGGATGGGCAGGGAGGGCGCGTGGCGCAGGGCCAGCCGGGCCACGCCGGGGTCGGCGATGATCAGCCCGTCGGCGCCCGCCGCCACGGCCTGGTCCAGCCCCTGGCGCACAAGCCCCAGGTCCTGCTGGCGCGGGGTGGCGTTGACGCAGACATAGACCTTGGCCCCGGCGTTGTGGGCGGCGGCCACGGCCTGGCCCAGCCCGTCTCCGGCGAACCCGGCCGCGCGGGCGCGCAGGTTCGGGCCGTCGGCCCCCAGATACACGGCGTCGGCCCCGTAGACCAGGGCCGTGGCCAGGGATTCCATGTCGCCCGCAGGCAGGAGCAGTTCAGGGATGCGCATGGGGGCGTGGTAGCGCCCTGCGCGACCGGGGTCAATGGTTTCGCCCGTCCCGGTGCGGGTCCGCCGTTGGCGCCCGGAGAAAGCGGGCCACGGGCGGCGGGTCTAGACATTTTATTGAATCTGGGCAAGGATGCGCCTGCCCAAAGCTGCATCGCCAAGCATCGTCAGGCGTCGCCAAGCGCCGTCAACACGGCCGGGCCGGGGGAGCATGCCGAAGTTCAGGAAGCGTAGCGCATCGCGCCAGGGTCTTGTGTCCGTGTGGACGCTGGCGCTTCTCTGCGCGTTGCTGATGCTCTTGGCCTTGGCCCCGGCGCTCACCCCCGCGCTGGCCAAGACCACGCGCACAGCCAAGCCTGCCAGTAGCGCCAAGGCCCAAAAGATCGACGAGACCCCGGCTGACGCGCCCGTGCGCCGGTTCGTGGCCCTGCTGACGCGCAAGAGCATCCCCCTGGCCGACCTGCGCAAGCTGGAGGACCAGCTGGAGCAGGCCCGGAAGATCAAGCCCGACGGCCTGCAAGGGGCCAAGGCCGGGTTCTTCCTGGCCCGCGTCCAGGAGGAGCTGGCCCGCCAAAGCGGCCTCAAGGCCGACTGGTTCAAGGCCGCGGAGGGCTTCGGCGAGTACCTGAAGCAATTCCCGAGGCACATCCTCGCGCCCGACGCCCTGGTCCGGCGCGGCACCATCCGCCTGACGCAATTGGCCAATCCCGAGGGTGCGCAGGCCGACTTCCAGACCGTGCTGCGCGACCACCCGCGCTCCTCACGCGCGGCTGTTGCCCGGACGCTTTCGCGCCAGGCGGCCAAGTCCCAGGCCGCGCCCCAGGCCAAGACGGGCAGGCTTGAGCCTGTTGCCGAGCACGAGCGCTCGCGCGGCCCCGGAGACAAGGCGCTGCTGCTGGACATCCGCCCCAAGAACAGCGGCGCCACCTCGCGCACAGTCCTCGATCTGGACCGCTCCGTGCGCTTCAAGTATCAGCTCCTGGAATCCTCCTCCGGCAAGGCCGAACACAACCGCGTCTACGTGGACCTGCTCCAGGCCCGGCTCGGCGCGACCATTGTCGAGGACACGCACCTGGGCGGCGGGGGCCTCTTGAAGAGCATCCGCGCCGTGCAGCGTGACGCCGACACCGTGCGCGTGGTCTTTGATTTCGCAGACCTGAAGGACTACAAGATCCAGAGCCTGGACAACCCCTTCCGCATCGTCATTGACGCCTTTGCCGGGCCGAATTTCAAGCCGACGGCCAAGGAGCAGGGCAAGGACCAGATCAAGGAGCCGACCAAGGAAGCGGCCAGGGAGCCGGAGCAGCCCACCTTTGCCCCGCCCTCGGCCAGCCGCAAGCGCATGGCCGTTGATCTGGTGGAGCAGCTCGGGCTCTCGGTACGCACCATCATGATCGACGCGGGCCACGGCGGCAAGGACCCCGGCGCGCAGGGCTACGGGCTCGTCGAGAAGGACGTGAACCTGCGCATGGCGCTGATCCTGGGCAAGACCCTCAAGGACCGCGGGTTCAAGGTCGTCTACACGCGCACCACAGACGTGTTCCTGCCCCTGGAGGAGCGCACCGCCCAGGCCAACGCCAAGAAGGCCGACCTGTTCCTCTCAATCCACTGCAATGCCCACACCGACCCCGGCATGAGCGGCCTGGAGACCTACAGCCTGAACCTGGCGCGCACCCCGGACGCCGTGCGCGTGGCCGCGCGCGAAAACGCCGTGTCCGACAAGAACATCAGCGACCTGCAGATGATTTTGACCGACCTCATGCTCACCAGCAAGATCAAGGAAAGCGTCGACCTGGCGCGCGGGGTGCACAAAAGGGGACTGGCCAACGTGCGCCGCGTCTGGACCGTGGCCGACCACGGCAACCGCGAGGCCCCGTTCTACGTGCTCATGGGCGCGAAGATGCCCTCGGCGCTGCTGGAGATCGGCTACATCACCAACAGGACCGAGGCCGCGCGCCTGGAAAGCGACGCCTACCTGCGCACCCTGTCCCGAGGCATCGC
>MGTN01000125.1:0-3461 GCA_001799475.1 Desulfovibrionales bacterium GWA2_65_9
TCGCCGGTGTGCAGCACGCGTCCCATCGGGGTCTCGATGCCCAGCGCGTAGCCCTTGATGATGGAGTGGCAGACCGGGATGAAGTTGAAGGCAAAGGGGCCGATCTCCACGCGGTCGCCGGGTTTCACGGGCCGCAAATCGGCCGGGATGCCGCGCTCCTTGAGCTTGGCGCTGACCAGGGCCAGGGTGAAGTCCGAGCCGTACACCGGCACGTCGATGTGCGGCAAAAGCCAGGGCAGGGCGCCGATGTGGTCCTCGTGCCCGTGGGTCAGGACCACGGCCTTAAGCCTGTCCTTCTCGGCCAGAATGTGCTCGAAGCGCGGGATGACCACGTCCACGCCGAAGAGGTAGTCCTCGGGGAACATGAGCCCGCAGTCCACCAGCACTGTGGACCTTTGGGCCTTGAAGGCCATGCAGTTGAGCCCGATCTCCCCCAGGCCGCCCAGGGGATGGATGGTCAGTTCGTCCTGGCCGTGTGTCATCGCCATATTGGGGTCAGCTCCTTGCCAGTTTTTGGTAGGCCTCGTTCATGAGGGCGTACATGTCGTCCTTGAACTTCTCGCGGTCTTTGATGGTATAGGCGGCCGGGTCCACCGGGGGCAGGGCGCGCAGCCGCACCAGTTGGTCGGGATTGAAGAAGCGCGAACCCTTGGGCAAGAGCTTGCCGGTGCCTTCCATGACCAGGGGCGCCACGGGCAGGCCGCACTTGAGCGCCAGCACCATGCCGCCGACCTTGAAGTCCATGAGTTTGCCGAGGTCCGTATTGCGCGTGCCCTCGGGGAAAATGAGCGGCGAGATGCCCGCCTTGGCCGCAGCCACGGCCTCATCCACGCTCTTCATGGCCGAGCGGCGGTTCTCGCGGTTGATGGAGATGTGGCCCGCGTTGCCCAGGGCCTTGCCGTAGATGGGGATCTTGAACAGGCTCTCTTTGGCCACGAAGCGCATGTGGTAGTTCCACAGGGCGTCGAACAGGATGGGGATGTCGAACAGGCTCTGGTGGTTGCACATGAACACGTAGTGGCCCTTGGGATCCAGCGCCGAGAGGTCGGCCTCGACCTTGATGCCGGCCATGCCCAGCATGAAGCGGCCATAGTCCTTGCCCGGCTGGTCGCGCTCGTCGGGCGTGGCCTTGTTCTGGTCCAGCAACAGCTGTTTGATGCTGTAGTATATCGTGGTGGGCACGAGCATGAGAAAAAAGCGCAGTACTCTGAGCATAACCATCCCTGTGTGTCTTGTAGACGCTCCTCTACGTGAAAAGCCAGCCCGGCACAAGCAAGCCTGATGCAGCCACGGTCGGCGGGACACGCTTGGCGCAGCTGGGGCCGGCGCAGACGGGGCCAACGCAGGCCGACCCGGCGCGGATCACGAAAAGGGCGGCGGAGATGAACCCCCGCCGCCCGAGCAATGCACATGCTGCTTGGTCTCTTGCTATTCCTCTTCAGCGGCCTCGCGCTTGTTCTCCTCGATGACCTTGGCCGCGATGGGCGGCGGGCATTCCTCGTAGTTGGAGAACTCCATGGTGAAGGTGCCCTGGCCGCCGGTCATGGAGCGCAGGTCCGGGGCGTATTTGAGCACCTCGCTCATGGGCACGTGGGCCTTGATCTCGGTCACGCCGCCCTGGGAGTCGCTTCCCAGCACCTTGCCGCGGCGGCTGGAGAGGTCGCCGATGACGTCGCCCATGTGGGCGTCGGGCACGGCCACGGTGATGGTCATGATGGGTTCGAGCAGGATCATCTTGGCCTTCTCGCAGGCCTTCTTGAAGGCGATGGAGCCGGCGATCTTGAAGGCCATTTCCGAGGAGTCCACGTTGTGGAAGCTGCCGTCGTACAGCGTGACCTTGAAGTCGATGATCGGGAAGCCCGCCAGCACGCCGCGCGCGGCGGATTCCTGCACGCCCTTGTCCACGGCCGGGATGTACTGGCGCGGGATCGATCCACCCACGATGGCGTCCACGTACTGGTAGCCCGCGCCCTTGGGCTGGGGCTCCAGGTGGATCCAGCAGTCGCCGAACTGGCCGCGGCCGCCGGTCTGCTTCTTGTGGCGGCCCTGGATCTCGCGCGCTGCGGTCTTGACGGTCTCGCGGTAGGGCACCTTGGGCGTCTTCAGGACGATCTCCACCTTGTAGCGCCGCTTGGCGCGCTCCACGCTGATCTCGATGTGGTTCTGGCCCATGCCGGAGAGCAGGGTGTCGGCGGTTTCCTCGTCGCGCCCAAGCTTCAGGGTCACGTCCTCATCAAGCAGCTTGGCCATGGCTTGGTAGACCTTGTCCTCGTCGCCCTTTTCCTTGGAGGCCAGGGCAAAGGTGATGAGCGTGTGCGGCAGGGCGGGCTTTCTCAGCACAAAGGGGGCCTTGTCCGAGGACAGGGAGTCGCCGGTCTTGGTGTCCTTGAGCTTGGCCAGGGTCACGATGCTGCCGGGGCCGAGCGGGGCCTTGCAGGGAACCTGCTCCTTGCCGTTGGTCAAAAGCAGCTGGCCCATGCGCTCCTGCTGGCCGGTGCGTGAGTTCACCAGGGTCAGGTCGCCGCTGAGGGTGCCGGAGAGCACGCGCATGATGGTCAGCTGCCCGGCAAAAGGGTCGGCCAGGGTCTTGAACACGAAGCCCGCCACGGGCGCGGCATCAACGCTTTCGCGGGCGCTGCCGTCCTCGCCGTCCCAGTAGGCGTGGTCCAGCGGGCTGGGCAGCAGGGCCTGGATGGCGTCGAGCAACTGCGGGCCGCCCATGTTGTTCAGAGCGCTGCCGATGACCACAGGCACCAGTTCGCCGCTTTTGACGCCAGCCACGAGCGCGGTCTTGAGCTCCTCCGGGGTCAGCTCGCCGGCCTCCAGGTACTTCTCCATGAGCACTTCGTCGCTCTCGGCGATGTTCTCGATCATGGCCTCGCGCAGCGGGGTGGACAGGGCCGAGACGTCCGCCGGGACAGTGCCGAGCGTTGCGCCGCCCTTGCCGTCGAACATCAGCGCCTTGTCTTCGAGCATGTCGACCACGCCCTTGAAGGCCTCGCGCTCGCCGATGGGGTAGTGCAGGAGCACGGGCTTGACGCCCAGGCTGTCCTTGAGTCCGCTGAAGGCCGTGCTGAAGTCGGCGCGGTCGCGGTCCATCTTGTTGATGAACACGATGGCGGGCAGCCCGGCCTTTTTGACCTCGGCCCAGGCCTTGCGGGTCAGCGGCTTGACGCCGTCCACGGCGTCGATGACGAAGACCACGGCATCGGCCGCGGCGAGCGTGTAGGGCAGATCGCCGTTGAAGTTGTTGTCGCCGGGGGTGTCGATGAGGAAATGCTGGTTCTTGTTCCACTTGAAGTTGGCGAAGCTCGGCTGGATGGAGCCCCGGCGCTTGATTTCCTCGGGCTCGAAATCGAGAGTGGTTGTTCCGTCTTCAATCTTTCCCAGTCTGTTGGTCACACCTGCATTGAAGAGAAGCATTTCGGCGACAGAGGTTTTGCCGCTGCCGCCATGTCCGA
>MGTN01000125.1:3557-4559 GCA_001799475.1 Desulfovibrionales bacterium GWA2_65_9
CGGCGACCTGCCCAAGCGCGAGCCGGGTTGGGTGAAGGACTGGAACGAAGGCGGCCTGTACAAGCGCCTGCGCGACGCCCGCCAGGGCGCGCCCCTGTTTGTGCTGCACGACGGCCCGCCCTACGCCAACGGCAAGCTGCACATCGGCCATGCGCTGAACAAGGTGCTCAAGGACATGATTGTGAAAAGCCGCCAGTTGGCCGGCTTTGATGCCCAGTACATCCCCGGCTGGGACTGCCACGGCCTGCCCATCGAGAACGCCATCGAGAAGCTGCACGGCCGCAACCTCAGCCGCGATGACATGCAGGCCAAGAGCCGCGCCTTCGCCACCGAGCAAATCGGTCAGCAGCGTGAGGACTTCAAGCGCCTGGGCGTGCTGGGCGACTGGGAACGCCCCTACCTCACCATGGACCCAGCCAACGAGGCCGGCGAAATCCGCGCCTTCAAGCGCGTGATCGAGCGCGGCTTCGTCTACCGCGGCCTCAAGCCCGTGTATTGGTGCTTCGACTGTGGCTCTTCGCTGGCCGAGTTCGAAATCGAATACGCCGACAAACAAAGTGACACGCTGGACGTGGCGTTTGAGACCGACGACGGCGCGAAGCTGGCCGCCGCCTTCGGCCTGGGCGCGCTGCCGGCCGGCAAAAGCGGCTTTGCCGTCATCTGGACCACCACCGCCTGGACCATCCCCGCCAACCAGGCCCTCAACGCCCACCCCGAGCTGACCTACGCCCTGGTCGAGACACCCATGGGCTGTCTGGTGCTGGCCGAAAGCCTGGTCGAGAAATGCCTGGAGCGCTTCGGCCTCGACGGCACCGTGCTGGCCACCGCCAAGGGCGCAGCGCTCGGTGGCCTCAACTTCCGCCACCCGCTGTTTGATGCGGACGCCGGCTACCGCCGCCTCTCGCCGGTTTACCTGGCCGAGTACGTGAGCGACGGCGACGGCACCGGCATCGTGCACTCATCGCCCGCCTACGGCCTGGACGACTTCAACAGCTGCGTGGC
>MGTN01000125.1:4769-5137 GCA_001799475.1 Desulfovibrionales bacterium GWA2_65_9
CTGCGCGACATGATCGCCAACCGGCCCGACTGGTGCATCTCGCGCCAGCGCAGCTGGGGTGTGCCCGTGCCCTTCTTCCTGCACAAGGATTCGGGCGAGTTGCACCCCCGCACAATGGCCATCCTCGACCAGGCCGCCGACATCGTGGAGAAGGGCGGCATCGAGGCCTGGAGCCGCGTCACCGCCGAGGACATCCTCGGCGCAGAGGACGCACCGCACTACACCAAAAGCACCGACATCCTGGAGGTGTGGTTCGACTCCGGCTCCACCTTCTGGCACGTGCTGCGCGGCTCTCACGCCCACGCCTACCCCAACGGCGCCAGCCACGCGCAGGGCCCCGAGGCCGACCTCTACCTCGAAGGCCACGA
>MGTN01000125.1:5226-7150 GCA_001799475.1 Desulfovibrionales bacterium GWA2_65_9
CCAATGACGGGCTCGGGGGCTTTTTTACCCCCACGGATGTCGGCGTTATCCGGCACCATGTGCGCCAGTATCAGAATTCCCTGCGGGAATTCACCGCCCGGCTCTATGCCAAAAACCCCAAGTATGAGAAAGATCCGGCCCGGCAGCGGCGGAAGATCGATGCTGTTTTCGCTCCCCTGCCCACGGGGGAGCAGGTTTATGCGTACAAACAATCCCACGAAATCCTCGCCGCCGCCTTCCATCCCGAAACCGTCGAGCCGGACCGGGTCTATCTGCTGAGCCTCGGGTTGTGGAAAAGCATCGTGGAGGCGTATGATGTCGGGGACGAGGGGATTTTTGTGAGCGGTCTGCAGATTTCGCTGGAGCGGTTGCAACGGCTCCACCATAATCTCAGTCAGGTGAACTGGCGGCTGAAAACATACAAGGACAAAAACGGCAAACTGCTTTTCCTCACCAACGAAGCTGGCGCGGACGGCTACCTCAACATGGGCTACGAGGTTATCATGACCCGGATCCTCACCCGCCTTGAGGATGATATCGCCATGCGGGGAGGATTGCCGGAGCGTTACATGTTCAGCATGTCCACCATTTTTGTCGGCATACTTCTCTAACCGGATGTTGAAAAAAGCCGTCCTGGCTTTTTCAACACACTGCTAGGCGTTCTAGGCGATCTCAAGGCGCGGTTTGTCTGGGCTACTGCCTGGCGAAGGGCTATAACCCCGTTTCTTTCAGTTTTTCTACCAGTGCCTGCTGTTCCTCCGACAGCTCCTTGGGCACCGCCACCACGATTTTCACCAGCAGATCTCCCCGTTCGCCTCCCCGGCCCTCCGGCAAGCCCTGTTTGCGCAGGCGCAGTTTGGCCTGGGGCTGGCAGCCGGGCGGAACCTTGACCTTGAGCTGCTTGCCGTCCAGGGTGGGAACCTCCACCTCGGCGCCGAACACGGCGGAGCTGTAAGGAATTTGCAGATCCATGGAGAGATGCGCCCCTTCCCGGCTGAAGACCGGGTGGGGTTCGACCTTGATCAGCAGATACAGATCGCCCGGCGGCCCACCCATGGGGGACGGGGACCCCTTACCGGAAACCCGCAGCTTCTTGCCGGTCTCGATGCCAGGGGGGATCTTGACGGAAACCCTCTCCGCCGCACCGCCGCGGCCAAGGGAGATGGTTTTTTCGGCGCCGGTCAGCGCCTCATTGAGGGTGATCGGCAGTTCCAGGGAAAGATCGTTGCCCTTCACCTGTTGCTGCTGGCGGAAATCCTGAAAGCCCTGGCTGGTGCGCCCTCCTGCCCCCGGCTGGCGGAACATCTCCTCGAAGACGCCGCCCCCCCCGCCGGAACTCCGGAAAGTGGCGTGACCCCCGCCGAAGTTGATGCCGAATTCCCGCAAAATATCGCCCAGATCGGCGTTGCGGAAGATATCCTCCTGGGAATAGCGCTGTTGGAAGCCGGCGGAGCCGAAGGAGTCGTATTGCTGCCGTTTCTCCTTGTCGGAGAGAACGGCGTACGCCTCGCTGATCTTTTTAAACTGCTCCTCCGCCTCCTTGTTCCCCTTGTTGCGGTCCGGATGATACTTGAGGGCAAGTTTGCGGTAGGCTTTCTTGATTTCCTCCGGGGAAGCGCTTTTTTCCACACCGAGTAATTTATAGTAATCCATACCTTGCCTGCCTGTCTGTCCTGGCGTCTGTCATTAAAAAAGAGATTTTAGAACGGAACATCATCGCCCATGACCGGCTCGGGGAAGGGCTGGTCGTTGTACTGCTGGGACTGCGAAGAATCGCCGCTGCTGCCGCGGGGAGAGAGCATCTTCATCTCCCTGGCCACGATCTCGGTGGTGTATTTGGTGTTGCCGTCCTTGTCGTCCCATTTGCGGGTTTGCAGCCTTCCTTCGATGAAGACCTTGGAGCCCTTTGACAGGTATTCGCCGC
>MGTN01000125.1:7183-7363 GCA_001799475.1 Desulfovibrionales bacterium GWA2_65_9
TGTGCCATTCGGTCAACTCTTCCTTGGAGCCGTCCTGTTTCTTCCAGGTTTCCGTGGTGGCGACATTGAAGCTGGCGATGGCTGCTCCTGCCTGCGAGTAGCGCACTTCCGGGTCTTTGCCGAGGTTGCCGATGAGGATGACTTTGTTGACCATTTCTTCTCCTTAATATTCTCGATCAG
>MGTN01000126.1:0-651 GCA_001799475.1 Desulfovibrionales bacterium GWA2_65_9
CAGCGGCTGCGGCACCATCTACAAAGCCTCGGTGGACGAACGTGACGTGGGAACCTTTGTGGACGACGGCCGCATCGAGTCCTCGGTGCGCGCGCGCATCATCAACGATCCCGTGGTCAAGCTGCGCGACATGAGCGTGAACTCGTACCTGGGCACGGTGTACCTGGTGGGCGAGTTCGACGCCGACCAGCAGAAGATGCGCGCCGTACGCCTGGCCAAGGAAGTGGACGGCGTGCGCCGCGTCACCATCGTGCCCTTCCAGAAGCGCACTGACCCCACCTGCGGCACCACCGACGACCTGGCGCTGTATGCGAAGATCAAGAAGCGCCTGGTGGAGGATGAGGACATCTGGTCGACCCAGGTGGACGTGAAGGTGGTGCAGTGCAATGCCGTGATCCTGGGCCTGGTCAAGAGCCAGCGCGACGCGGACCGCATCGTGGCCCACGCCAATGCTGTGCAGGGCGTGTATACGGTACAGAACTACATCCGCATCATAAAGTAACCCCGCAGCCCGTCGATACAAAAGACATGAACAGCGCGCACCGCACTCCACGGACCCTGGCCCTGCTGGCCCTGCTGCTTCTGGCGGCGGCCCTGGGCGGCTGCGCCCCGGCGCACATCGCGCCGGAACCCCTGCCAAGCCTGGGCCAG
>MGTN01000126.1:672-3364 GCA_001799475.1 Desulfovibrionales bacterium GWA2_65_9
GGCGTGGACCTGCCGCGCGTGTCCTACGACCAGTATGAGGCCGGGCGTGCGGTGAACCGGCGCGACATCCGCCCCGGCGACCTGGTCTTCTTCCGCCTGCGCGGCAACCCCAAGAACATGCACGTGGGCATCGCCACGGACGAAAGCACCTTCATCCACAGCCCCAGCGCAGGCGGAAAGGTGCGCGAGGAAACCTTTGACGCGCCCTACTGGCGTGAGCATTTCATCGGCGCGCGGCGCATCCTGCGCAGCGGCGGCTAGATCTTTTGCGAATATTCTTCCGGGGGGAATGATTCCCCCCAGACCCCCTCATTGCGCCGAAAGCTCTGTTTCAGGTTCCTCCTGAAACAGAGCTTTCGGCTTGTTTGAGATCAAGCTCAGCCGAAGCATCCGCCTTCGCCACCCCCCTTCTGCCCGTTGGCGGGTCCAAGGGGCAGCGGCCCTGGTCACGGCCCACCTCCCCCAGCCTTGATTCTTCCCGCCCCTTTGCCTATCCTCCGCGCATTCGCCAACCCGCAAAGGAGCCACCATGCCCCAGATCACCCTGGCCGGACGCGCCATCGGACCGGACTTTCCGCCGCTCGTCATCGCCGAGATCGGCATCAACCACGAGGGCGACTTCGCCAAGGCCGAGCGCATGGTGCGCGACGCGGCGGCCGTGGGCTGCGAGTGCGTGAAGTTCCAGTGCCACGTGGTGGAGGACGAGATGAGCCCCCAGGCCAGGTCGGTGATTCCCGGCAACGCCGACGTGTCCATCTACGAGATCATGGAGCGCTGCCAGCTTTCCGAAGCCGACGAGCGTCGGCTCATGGCCCTGGTCGAGGGCCTGGGCATGATCTACCTGTCCACGCCGTTCTCCCGCGCCGCAGCCGACCGCCTGGAGTCCATGGGCGTGCCGGGCTACAAGATCGGCAGCGGCGAGTGCAACAACTATCCGTTGGTGGACCACATCGCCAGCTTCGGCAAGCCAGTGATACTCTCCACCGGCATGAACAGCATGGCCAATGTGACCAAGAGCGTGGAGATATTACGGACCCGAAGGGTCCCTTTCGGGCTGATGCACACCACGAGCATGTACCCCACCCCGCCGGAAAAGGTGCGCCTGGGCGCCATGGTCGAGCTGATCGAGGCCTTTCCGGACGCCGTGGTCGGCCTGTCCGACCACACCCTGACCATCTACCCCTGCCTGGGCGCGGTGGCGCTTGGCGCATCGATGCTGGAGCGCCACTACACCTCGGACAAGGCCTGGCCCGGCCCGGACGTGTCCCTGTCCATGGACCCGGCGGAAATGAAGCAGCTCATCGAGGGTTCGCGGCTCATCCACAAGGCCCTGGGCGGGACGAAAGCCATTCTGCCGGAGGAGCAGGTGACCATCGACTTCGCCTACGCCAGTTGCGTCACCATCGCGCCGGTCAAGAAGGGCGCGGCCCTGACCAAAGCGAATCTGTGGGTCAAGCGCCCCGGCACGGGCGAGATCCTGGCCGAGCACTTCGCGGGGCTGCTCGGCCGCACGGCTGCCCGCGACATCGACCCGGACACCCAGCTGACCTGGGACATGGTGGCCAAGCAGGCCGAGAGTCTCTGACAGCCGCGCCTGACCGGGCGCTACGTGTAGGCGGCCAGCGCCGTGGAGGCGATGAAGCTGCCTTCCGGGCAGAGGTCGAAGAGCACGTCCACCCGTGAAAACCCGGCGATCTTCAGCATGTCGATGAGACAGTGCGTGTTGGCCGTCCACTTGCCGAAGGACTTGTCCGAGAGCATCATGATGGACGCGGGCTGGCCTGGATGGATGGGGTCAAAGGGCGCGTGGCGCACGGTCCGGCCGGTGACGATGAGCACTTCGCGGGTCATGGCGTGGAGCTTGCGCAGGCAGAAGAACGGGTCGCGCAGGTGGTAGTACAGGCCCAGGCACAGGCTCACGTCAAAGGGGCCCAGGGCCTCGGCGTCCAGGTCCTCCAGGTAGGCCGCCATGTGCCTGACCTTGGAATTGTAGCGCTGGTGCGCAAAGGCGTAGCGCTTGAAGCCGTCGCCGTCCTTCCACTGCGGCCCCTCGACCGAGATGACCTCGGCCGCGCCCCGGGCCTCGCACTCGAAACTGTAGAACCCGTCCGAGGCGGCCAGGTCCAGCACCCGCTTGCCCGTCAGGTCCAGCGGCAGCCTGATCTGGTCCAGGAACTGGTAGGTCAGGATGCCCTTGGTTGCGCGCGTAAACTGCCCCGGCCCCAGCGGCATGCTGAGGAAGAAGCTGCCCAGGGCCTCCTGCGGCCCGCTCGAAGCATCCAGCGGCGGCAGCGCCTCGGCCTTGGCCGCCAGGGCCGAGAGCTTGGCGGCCTGTTGCCAGTATTCGCGGATGGTGTCGGCCAGGATGAACTGTACGCCCGGCCCGAGCAGTTCCGAGAGTTCGGCGCGCATGGCCTGGAAGTGCTCCGAGGAGGTGATGACCACGAGGTCAAGGCCCAGGTCCTTGATCTCGGCGGGCGCAAAGACTTTGAGGCCGTGCTGGCTCAAGCCCTGCTTGTGGGGGTCGCGATCGGCCAGGCCCACGACCTTGCCGAACAGCGCGCGGTTGTGCTCGCGCAGGAAGCGCAGGAAATAGTCCGCGCCGCTGGCCGCAGGGTAGACCAGGGCCTTCTGTTTGCCGAGCAGGCTGTCGATGCCCACGAACTCCACGAAGTCGATATTCTGTCCCATG
>MGTN01000126.1:3375-5800 GCA_001799475.1 Desulfovibrionales bacterium GWA2_65_9
TGCAATGCCGGTGCCAATGCCCATGGCGATGTCCGGCGGCACTGGCCGCGAAAGCCCTGTCCCGCCCCGTATCCTCTCCTGAACCGCTCCGGGCTGCACGGGCAGCGGGCGAGTTGCCGGGGAGGCTTGCCAAGAAGAGCCGCTATGCCGTACAGGTAAAGCATGCCCCCCCCCTGCCTGCCATCTGGCGCGTTCGGCGCGCCTGCTGACCGCGCTACTTCTGCTTTTGCTGGTCCTGCCGGTGTGCGCGAAGGGGGCCGAGACGCTGGTGCTGAACACTGCGGCCCGGGCGCCGCGCTCCCTGCCGGACGGCAACGGCCCACAGGACCACATCGTCAAGGAAGCCTTCCACCGCATCGGGGTGGAGGTCTCCATCATCACCCAGCCCCCGGAGCGCGGCCTCATCAATGCTGACGAAGGCCGCATCGACGGCGACTGCTGGCGGGTTGCCGGGCACTCGGAGCAGTACCCGAACCTGGTCATGGTGCCGGAGCCCGTGGACGTGGCCACCATCAAGGCCTTTACCAGGGACCCGGCCCTGGCCGTCGCCACCTGGGCGGACCTCAAGCCGTACAATGTGGCCTACCTCAACGGCTGGAAGATCCTGGACGCCAGTGTTCACGGCACGCGCTCCCTGCTCCGGGTCAAGAGCATCGATGCGTTGTTCGCCCTGCTGGACAAGGAGCGCATCGACGTTGCGCTGGTGGACCCGCTCATGGGCTGGGCAGCCCTTCAACGCTTGCGGCTCAAGGGTATCCGCGCCCTGGAGCCTCCGCTGACCCGGCAGGACATGTACATCTACCTGCACAAGCGCCACGCCGGGCTGGTGCCCAAGCTGGATGCGGCCCTGCGCGAGATGAAGCGCGACGGCACCATCAAGCGCCTGACACAGGACGGGCTGCCGCAAGCCGCACCAATTGAGGCCGGGCAGTGAGCCGGGCCGCAGGTTTTGAGCGCAGGCAAATACCATTTGCACGCCAAGCATGCTTGTGGCTATATCTACGGCAACCTGGAGAAGCGTCCATGCGCCTGGCGACCAGTCTGCTGTATCTCGTTCTCGTCCTTTCGGCCAGCGCCGCAGGGGCCGAGACCCTGGTGCTGAACAGCGCCGACCCCGCCCCGCTATCCAGGCCCGACGGCAGCGGCTTCAATGATCGCATCGTCAGCGAGGCCTTCCACCGCCTGGGCATTCCCACGCAGCTGGTGCGGCTGACTGCGGAGCGGGCCTTGCAAAACGCCGACGCCAGCATCGACGACGGCATCTATGTGCGCATCGCCGGGCTGGAGCGCATGTACCCGAACCTGATCATGGTGCCGGAGCCTGTCAGCGAATTCATGTTCACGGCCTTTGCCAAGGATCCCGCAATACAGATCACAAGCTGGGCCGACCTCAAACCCTACAATGTGGCGCTCATCAACGGTTGGAAGATCGTCGAGGCCAACACCAGGGGTGCGCGCTCCGTGACCGGGGTCAAGGACGAGGACGCCCTGTTCTCCCTGCTGGAGCGCAACCGCGCCGACGTGGTGGTGCTGGACCTGTATTCGGGCCAGGAGGTCATCCGCAGACTGGGCCTGCGCGGCGTGCGCGCCTTAAGCCCGCCTCTGGAGCGCCGCAAGATGTACATCTACCTGCACAAGCGCCACGCGGAGCTCGTGCCCAGGCTGGCCGAGGTCCTGCGCCAGATGCGGCGCGACGGCACCATCCTGCGCCTGACAAAGGGCGGGCGGGCTGAGGCCAAGCGATGAACAGCGCACTCCTGCGTGTCCGCAAACCCCTGACCCTGCGCCTGCTCAAGCGCGTGCTCTCCTTCAGCGCCTTGCTCATCGTGCTCCTGGCTGGCGCACGCGCCTGGTGGGAGTACCAGGGCACCCTGGTGGCCGTGCACGAGGAATTCGCGATCATCGAGAGCACCAAGGCCAAGAGCGTGACCGCTTCCCTCTGGGACTTCGACCGCGAGCAACTGGCCCTACACGTGGAGGGCATCCGCCATTTCCGGTTCATCACCTATGCCAGCGTGCGCGACGCCTCCGGCGTCGTGGTCCAGTCCGGAATGAAGCGAAGCACGGGCGTGCTGGACCGGGAGTTTCCGCTGTTTATGGCTTACAACGGCCAGCGCCAGGACCTGGGCGTACTGCACGTCCAGGCCGACCTGGAGAGCCTGCGTCGGGCCGCCTGGAACGCCGCCAAGCTGGGTCTGGCCTACAACACCGCCCTGGTGCTTCTGGTGGCCGGGCTCTTGTTCTGGCTCACCAGCAACATGATCTCCCGGCACCTGGCCGCCGTCGCCGCGCACCTGGACGCCTTCAGCCTGGGCGGCGGCAGCAAGCCCCTGGTCCTGGACAAGAGACCCGCCGGAGACGAGCTGGACGTGCTGGCGAGCGCCCTGAACACCATGCAGGACGGCCTCGCCGCCGCCTACGGGCA
>MGTN01000126.1:5823-10047 GCA_001799475.1 Desulfovibrionales bacterium GWA2_65_9
GTTCGTGACCATGATCTCGCGCGCCCTGGCGAGCGGGGAGGTGCAGCACTTTGAAAGCAATTTCGATGGCCGGGCTTTTGCCTTTGCCGCCCGCCCGTTGCCGACGGAGGGCTACGCCAACATCTACGGCCTGGACATCACCGAGCGCAAAGCAGCGGCAAACGCCCTGCGCAAGAGCGAGGCACGCATCCGCGCCCTGTTCAACGCCACCTCGGACTCGGCCATCCTCATGGACACCGAGGGCGTCATCCTGGCCATCAACGAGCATGGGGCCAAGCGGCGCGGGCTTAACCCGGAGGACATGCTCGGCCACTTGATCTACGACCACCTCCCGCAGGACGCCGCAGAAACCCGCAGGCGGCAAACCAGCGAGGCCTTGCGCACCGGGAACCCGAACACCTTTGAGGAGCAGCGCGGCGGCTTCTTCTACTCCATCACCATCTATCCCATCCTAGACGCCGACGGCACGGCCCGGCAACTGGCCAGCTTCTCCCGCGACATCACTGCGCAGAAACAGTCCGAGCAGGCGCTGCGGGAGAGCGAGGCGACGTTCCGGGCGATGGTGGAGACGGTCCCGCTGGCCATTTATCTGTCGACCGGGGTTGAGCAGGTCTCCGAGTACGTGAACCCCACCTTCGTCACGCTCTTCGGCTACACCCTGGAAGACGTGCCCACCGCCGCGCACTGGTGGCCGCTGGCCTATCCCGATGCCGAATACCGCAGCAAGGTCGTGGGGGAATGGACCCGCAGGGTCACCCGCGCCATCGAAACCCAGACGGCGATCGACCCCATGGAGGCCGTCTGCACCTGCAAGGACGGTTCGCAGAAGACGATCTCCTGGGGCTACATCGCCCTCGGGAGCAGGAACTATGCCTACGGCCTTGATTTGACCGAGCGCAAGCGGGCCGAGGAGGCGCTGCGCAGGCAGGTGCTCGCCCTGACCCAGCCGCTGGACAGCCCGGCCTCCATACGCTTTACCGACCTGTTCAACCTGGAGGACATCCAGCGCATCCAGGACACCTTTGCCGAGTCCATGAACGTCGCCTCCATCATCACCACCCCGGACGGCGTGCCCCTCACCAATCCGAGCAACTTCTGCCGGCTGTGCCGGGATATCATCCGCAAAACAGAGAAGGGCCTGGCCAATTGCTACGCCTCCGATGCCGTGCTGGGCAGGCTCAACCTGGATGGCCCAACCATCAAGCCCTGCCTGAGCGGGGGGCTGTGGGACGCTGGCGCGAGCATCAGCGTCGGCGGCCAGCACATCGCCAACTGGCTCATCGGCCAAGTGAAAAACCAGGCCCAGGACGAGGACGCCATGCTCCGCTATGCCGACGAGATCGGCGCGGACGCAGAGGAGTTCAGGGCCGCCCTGGCCGAGGTTCCGGTCATGTCTTCGGAGCAGTTTGGCCGCGTGGCCAAGGCGCTCTTCCTGATGTCCTCCGAACTCTCGCTTCGGGCCTACCAGAACGCGCAGCAGGCGCGCTTCATCCATGCACGCCAGCAGGCCGAGGAAGAAGTGCGGCGCAACAACGCCCGGTTGCAGGGTCTGGTGCGCGTGCTGCAGCACAAGACCGAGTCCGTGCAGGAGCTCCTTGACAACAGCCTGTCCGAGGCCCTGGCCCTGTCCGGGAGCCGCTTCGGCTACATCTACCACTACAGCGAAGAGCGCCGGGAATTCGTGCTCAACACCTGGTCCGGCGAGGTCATGGCCGAGTGCACGGTCAAGGCTGCGCCGCAGGTCTACCAGCTGGCCAAGACCGGCATCTGGGGCGAGGCCGTGCGCCAGAGGAAACCCATTGTCGTCAACGACTTCCAGGCCGCCAACCCGCTCAAGCGGGGCTACCCCGAAGGCCACGTGCAGCTCTCGAACTTCATGACCGTGCCCGTTTTCCAGGGCGGACGGATCGTGGCCGTGGCCGGGGTGGGCAACAAGAACGGCGACTACCAGGACGCCGACGTGCTGCAGCTCTCCCTGCTCATGGATGCCTGCTGGCAGGTGGCGGCGCGCCTGGAGGCCGAGCACAGCGTGCGGCGTGAGCGCGTCTTTGCCGATGCCCTCCTGAACAGCGTTCCCGGCCTGGTCTACCTCTACGACGATCAGGGTCGGCTGGTGCGTTGGAACAAGTCGCACGAGACCATCACGGGCTACTCCTCCGGGGAGCTCTCGCAGATGCACCTGCTGGACTGGTACCAGGGCGACCCCGACGCCATTGAGCGCATCACCAAGGCCATTGAGCGCGTCTCCCAGGACGGCGCCGGCGTCGAGGAGGCCCTGCTGCAAACCAAGGACGGCCGGCGCATCCCCTTCTACTTCTCGGCCGTGCGCCTGGAGATCGAGGGGCGGGGCTACTTCACGGGCATCGGCATCGACATCACGGAGCGCAGGCAGTCCGAAGAGGAGATCCGGCGCTCCCTGCACGAGAAGGAGATCCTCTTAAAAGAGATCCACCATCGGGTGAAGAACAACCTGCAGATCATCTCCAGCCTGCTCTTCCTCCAGGCCGAGTACGTCATCGAGCCCCTGGACCGGACCATGTTCGAGGAGAGCCAGAAGCGCATCTCGGCCATGGCCCTGGTGCACGAGGAGCTCTACGGCTCAAACGACCTGTCGAGCGTCAGCATGGGCGACTATGTGCCCCGGCTGGTGGAGCGTGTTGTGGCCAGCTCGGACGTGTCCGTGCAGGTGGAGTTCGACGTGGAGGACATGCGGCTGCCGGTCACCCGGTCCATCCCCTGTGGGCTTGTGTTGAACGAGATGGTCATGAACGCCGTGAAGCACGCCTTCCGCAATGGCCGGCAGGGCCGCCTGCGCGTGTCGCTGGCCCGCCGAGGCGGGCAGGTGGAGCTGGCCGTGGAGGACAACGGGCCGGGCCTGCCGCCGGACTTCGACCTCGAGAGCCCGGCCACCCTGGGCCTGACCCTGATTTCCAGCCTGGCCCGCCAGCTGGCCGGCAGCGTCACGGCGCAGAGCCTTGAGGCCGGGGCGCGCTTCGTGCTGGTCTTCCCGGTGGAGGAGTTGTGACAAACGCCACCCTGGTCTTTCTTGTGGTGGAGGACGAACGCATCATCTCCCTGGCCATGGAGATGCACATCCGGCAGCTGGGGCACCGGGTGGGCGCCAGCGTGGCCTCCGGCGAGGCCGCCTTGGCGGCGCTGGCCAGCATGCGCCCGGACCTTGTGCTCATGGACATCCACCTGGAAGGCGAACTCGACGGCATCGAGACTGCCCGGCTGATGCAGGAGCACGGCGGCCCTCCGGTGGCCTATGCCACGGCCTACACCGACCCCGACACCCGCGCCAGGGCGCAGAGCACCAGGCCTTTGGCCTTCCTGCCAAAGCCCGTGGGCCCTGCGGAGCTCAAGGCCCTGGTGCAGCAGCTGCGTTCGCTCCTCTAGCTAGTCGGCGCGGCGCACGGCCTGGCCCCGGCGCACGGCCTGGCCCTGGCGGTAAATGGACAGCCCCCAGGGCAGGGCCAGCAGGACGAGCGTGGCGCTCCAGGCCCAGGCCGCCTGATTCACCAGCCCCTCCTGCACCGGAATCCACACCGCTCCGAGCACGAAGACCCCCACCAGCAGCCACTCCTCACGCGGGCTGCCCACGGGCCGGGGTGCCTCGCGCGTGGCCCAAAGCCGCAGGAGCATGCACAGGGCCACGGGCAGGAACTGGGCCACACGGAAGTCGCGGTAGCGCGGGTCGATGATCAGGCCCACGGTGAGGGCCAGGCCGGCCAGCCCGAAGACGAGGTCCAGCAGGCCCACGGCCAGGGCGCGGTCAAAAGGCCTGAAGCGTAGCGCGCGCAGTGACTCCAGCCGGGCGATGACCGGCGCCAGCGGAACAGGGCCTGGGCCACGGCCGCTGGCGACGTCGGCCAGTTCGCTAAACACCAGCAGGCACAACAGCGCCCCGCCGCCGGTCATGAGCGCGCCGCCGATGACGCCGTTTACGCCAAAGGCCAGGCGCAGGGACTGTTCGGCGCTGACGGCCAAAAGCGTGCACAGGCCCTGGGCGGCCAGGGCCAGCAGCGCCGTGCGCCCAAAACCGCGCGGGGGCCGCAGGAACAGCGCCAGGGCGCAGAGCAGCGCTGCAGCAAACGAGGACAGGGAAAATGCCAGGAGCCAGTAGGGCTTCTCGCTCACCGGGCCGGTCAGCGGGAACTTCATGTGCCGCCCCAGGTCCACCAGGCCCCAGTTGCCGCCAACCGTGCCCTCCTGGCCGAACTT
>MGTN01000127.1:0-2238 GCA_001799475.1 Desulfovibrionales bacterium GWA2_65_9
CAGCAGCGGCAGCACGGCGCTGATGATGATGGCCGCCAGCAGGGTCAGGCCGTAGTCGTAGAAGACCCCGCCCCATTCCATGAGCCCCACGGCCACGGCCGCGAAGAAGAACACCAGGTGCTTGAGCAGGAAGTCCGTGGCCAACTCCACGTGCCGGACCTTGAGCACCCCGGTGCAGAGCAGGGTGAACAGCAGGACGACGCCCACCACGTTGCCCGGAATGGGCACGCCCGTGATGGTGACGAGCCAGGTGCTGCCCCAGTAGATGGCCCAGAGGATGGCCAACTGGCCGAGGGCTTTCAAGGTTTCCGTCATTGCCTTTCCTGTTGGTGGAGGGTGCGCTGCCCTTGCATGGTTTCAGCCCGGATTGCGTTGCAGCGAAACGCGGCAGCCGGATGCCTGCGCGGTTCCTCCGGCGACCTCTGGCGTCAGAGCGCCTGGGGCTTGGTCACCCATTTGGTGACGGTGGGGGCCTTGTAGCTGGCGAAGCTGTCCAGAAGCGCGGCCGGACTGGGGTCGGAAAGCAGCATGCCCCGGTGCGCGGCCATGATGAAGCCCTCGGTCACGGCGTGGTCCAGAAAGGCGCAGAGCGGCGCGTAGTAGCCGTCCACGTCGAGCAGGCCGCAGGGCTTTTTGTGGAAGCCAAGCTGCGCCCAGGTCAGCACCTCGCACAGTTCCTCCAGGGTGCCCAGGCCGCCGGGCAGGGCGATGAAGCCGTCGGCCAGCTCGGCCATGGCCGCCTTGCGCTCGTGCATGGACGAAACGACCTTGAGCGTGGTCAGGCCCTGGTGGGCCAGCTCCTTTTGGCGCAGGGCCTCGGGGATGATGCCGATGACCTCGCCGCCCGCTGCCAGGGCCGCATTGGCCAGCTCGCCCATGAGGCCCACGTTGGAACCGCCGTAGACCGTGCCCAGGCCCCGGCGGGCGATCTCCGCGCCGAGCGCGCGCGTGGCCGCGAGGTAGTTCGGGTTGGTGCCGGGGTTGGACCCGAGGAAGACGCAGACGCGGCGCATGGAAAACTCCTTCGCGGATGGGGTGACAAGAGGTTGCCGCTTTCCGGCGGCAGCTGCACCCAGGCTGCTTAGAGCGCGGCTGCGATTTGCGCAAGACCGGGGCGTTTGCCCGCCGCGGCGCCGATTTTGGACAGCCGCAGGATTTCCAGGTATGACTTGCGCCCATGTCCCATATCGTCAGCGTCACCGACCTCACCCAGGCCCTCAAGGATGTCCTCGAAGCTGAGTTCCCCTTTGTCTGGGTGCGCGGCCAGGTGACCAACCTCGCGCGCCCGGCCTCGGGGCACGTGTATTTCACCCTGTCCGATCCGGGCGCGGCGCTCTCCGTGGTCTGGTTCAAGAACAGCCAGGGGCGCGGGACCAAGGGCACGGGCGGCCCGGAAAACTCGAGCAGCACGGAAAGCGCGGGCAGCGCGGACAGCGCGGACAGCGCGGACAGGGCGGAGAGGGCGGAGAGGATCGACCCGCTCACCGGCGAGGTGCTGGAGCCCGGGCGCGACGTGGCGGCCAGCCTGACCGACGGCCAGGAGGTGCTGGTGGCCGGGCGCGTGACGGTCTACGCCGCGCGCGGGGCCTACCAACTGGTGGCCGAGCTGGTGCAGCCAAGCGGCGTCAGCGACCTCGCCCTGGCCTTTGAGGCCCTGAAGCGCACACTGGAGGGCAAGGGCTATTTCGACGAGGCGCGCAAGAAGCCCATCCCGCCGAGCCCGGCCCGGGTGGCGCTCATCACCTCGCCCCAGGGCGCGGTGGTGCGCGACTTCCTGCGCCTGGCGGCAGAGCGCGGCACGGGCGTGCAGATACGGATTTTCCCCACCCTGGTGCAGGGCATTGCTGCCCCGGCGCAGATCGCGGCGGCCCTTGACGCCGTCAATGCCGAGGGTTGGGCCGACGTCATCGTGCTGATCCGGGGCGGCGGCAGCCTGGAGGACCTCTGGGCCTTCAACACGGAAGCCGTGGCCGAGGCCATGTTCCGCTCCAGGCTCCCGGTGGTCACGGGCGTGGGCCACGAGCCCGACGTGACCATCGCCGACTTTGTGGCCGACAGGCGTTTCTCCACGCCCTCGGCCGTGGCCTCCGGGCTCTGGCCCCTGCGCGCGGACCTGATGCAGGCCGTGGACGGCCTGGAGGCCGATCTGGGGCGGGCCTTTCAGGCCTTCATGGAGCGCAAGGGCGCGCAGCTTTCCGAACTCCGGCGCGGCCTGTCCTGGCTCTCGCCGGTGAAGCG
>MGTN01000127.1:2246-7586 GCA_001799475.1 Desulfovibrionales bacterium GWA2_65_9
CTTTGGTGTGGCTGATGTCGAAGCGCGTAGGGCGCAGGTGCAGGCGCTCACCGAGCGCGCCAACCTGGCCGCAGCCGTGGCCCTGACCAGGGCCGAGGGCCGGGTGCAGGTGCTGGCCGCGCGGCTGGCCGGGCTCGACCCCGAGGGGCCGCTGGTGCGCGGGTACAGCCTGGTGCGCATCGAGCGCACGGGCCGGTTCCTGCGCTCCACAGCAGACGTTGCGCCCGGCGATTGCCTGGGCGTGCGCACGGCGGACGGCGAGGTCGCGGCCGTGGTGGCGGGTGAGGTCGCGGACGGGGTTGCGGGCCAGGGTGGGCGCAAGCCATGACGCGCCGGGACAGCATGCGCCGGGACGTGCCGGGCGAGGTCTTGAGCATGTACGGCGTCGGGCGGATACCGGGCGGCCAGCCCCGCGCCCCGCACCGGGGACTGGACATGGCGACCGAAACGGGCCAGCCTGTGCTGGCTGCGGCAGGCGGGCGGGCATGTGTCGCGCGGGCAACTGGTCGGCCTTGCGGGCAATACGGGCCGCAGCACGCGTGCGCACCTGCATTTCGGCGTCTGGGCCCTTGGTCGGCCTGTGGACCCCGAGCCGCTCTTTCTGTATGATCCCCTCCCATAAGGCTGCGAGATCAGCCACAGGAGCGTTGATGGCCAAGGATAAGCCCACCACCAAGGACAGTTTCGAGAAGCGCCTGGAGCGCTTGCGCGGCATCGTGGACGCCCTGGAGCGCGGCGACCAGCCCCTGGAACAGGGACTGGCCCTGTACAAGGAGGGCCTCGTGCTGGCCGGGGACTGCGGCCGCCAGCTGGAGAGCGCCAAGAACGAGGTCAAGCTCGTGCAGGAGGGCCTGCAGAGGGAATTTGCCGCCCTGGACGGCCTGGCCGACATCCCCGGAGGCGACGGCCAATGAGCGCCGCATCTGCGCCTGTGGACGTCAAGGCGGCCTTGGCCAAACGCGCGGCCGAGATCGAGGCCTATCTCGCCGACTGCCTGCAGGACCGGGATATCCCGCAGCGCCTGCTTGAGAGCATGGAATACAGCCTGCACGCCGGGGGCAAGCGCCTGCGGCCTGTGCTGGTGCTCTCCTTTGTGCGGCTCCTGGCTGGGACGGGCACGGGCCTGGGCAAGCGGGTTTTGCCCTTTGCCAGCGCGCTGGAGCTCATCCACACCTATTCGCTTATCCACGATGACCTGCCAGCCATGGACAACGACGACCTGCGTCGGGGCAAGCCCTCCAACCATAAGAAATTCGACGAGGCCACGGCCATTTTGGCGGGCGACGGCCTGCTCACCGAGGCCTTCAGCCTGATGCTCTCCTGCATGGACGAGGGAGCTGTCCCGGCGGAGCGCGTGGCCCGCGCGGCCCAGGCCGTGGCCATGGCCGCTGGCGCGGGCGGCATGGTCGGCGGCCAGGCCCTGGACATGGAGTTCACGGCCAAGCCGGGCGTCAGCTTTGAGGAGCTGCGCGGCATGCACGCCATGAAGACCGGCGCGCTCATCACTGTGGCCTGCGTGTCCGGGGCCGTGCTGTCCGGGGCCAAGCTCACCGATGTGCACCGCGCGCGCGAGTACGGTTGCGCCGTGGGCCAAGCCTTCCAGATCGCCGACGACATTCTGGACGTGGTGGGCGATACGGCCACCCTGGGCAAGCCCGCAGGCAGCGACGAGCGCCAGGGCAAGACCACCTATCCGTCTTTGCTGGGCCTGCCCGAGAGCCGCCGCCTGGCCGCTGAGCGTGCCGCCCTGGCCGTGGAGAGCCTGGAACCCTACACCGGCGAAGAGGCGGACTTCCTGCGCGCCCTGGCCCGGTACATCGTGGAGCGGGTGAATTGACTGCCCTGGTGACCCCGCGCCCATTGCGCCGAAGGAATACTGTACGTGACTGACATTCTTCCCACTTCAATCCTTGCGCGGGTGGCCCGCCCGGCTGACGTGGCCCGCATGAGCCTGGACGAGCTGGCGCTTCTGGCCGTGGACCTGCGCCGGGTGATCATCGACCAGTGCTCCGAGGGCGGCGGGCACCTGGCTCCGTCCCTGGGCGTGGTGGAGCTGACCCTGGCGCTCTACAAGGCCTTTGACTTCGAGCGCGACAAGCTCATCTGGGACGTGGGCCACCAGGCCTATGCCCACAAGCTGCTCACGGGCCGGCTGGCGCGTTTCCACACCCTGCGCCGCCTGGACGGCGTCAGCGGGTTTCCGCGCATGAGCGAGAGCCCCTACGACCACTTTGGCGTGGGCCACTCCAGCACGTCCATTTCCGCAGCGCTGGGCATGGCCATGGGCCGCGACCTGGCCGGGCTTGACCACCGCGTGGTCGCGGTCATCGGCGACGGCTCCATGACCGCCGGGCTGGCGTACGAGGGCCTGAACCAGGCGGGCGACATGGGCCGCAAGATGGTCGTGGTGCTGAACGACAACGAGATGAGCATCTCCAAGAACGTCGGCGCGCTGTCGAGCTTCCTCTCGCGCAGGCTTTCCCGGCCCGCGCCCCAGCGCTTCAAGCGCGGGTTCGAGTCCTGGCTGGCCACCATCCCGCGCATCGGCAAGGACTTGGCCATGTATGCGCGGCGCAGCGAAGACTCGCTGAAGACCTTCTTCACGCCGGGCATGCTCTTTGAGGCCTTCCGCTTCACCTACGTCGGGCCTATCGACGGCCACGACACGGCCAGCCTCATCGATGTGTTCGAGCAGACCAAGGGCATGGACCGCCCGGTGCTGGTGCATGTGCTGACCAAGAAGGGCCGGGGCTACATGCCGGCCGAGACCAACCCCACGTATTTCCACGGCGTGGGCAGCTTCGAGCCCGAGACCGGCCTGGCCCCGGCCAAGCCGAGCGGGGGGAACAAGACCTATACCGAGATTCTGGGCGAGACCCTGTGCCGCCTGGCCGAGACCGACGACAAGATCGTGGCCATCACTGCGGCCATGCCCGAGGGCACGGGCACGGACTGCTTCCGCCAGGCCCACCCGGAGCGCTTCGTGGACGTGGGCATCTGCGAACCCCACGCCGTGACCTTTGCCGCCGGCCTGGCCACCCAGGGCTTCAAGCCTGCGGTGTGCATCTATTCGACCTTTTTGCAACGCTCGTATGACCAGATCGTACACGACGTGTGCCTGCAGAACCTGAACGTGAATTTCTTCCTGGACCGCGCCGGGCTGGTGGGCGAGGACGGGGCCACGCACCACGGCGTGTTCGACATCGCCTATTTGCGCCACGTGCCGAACCTGCTGTTCATGGCGCCCAAGGACGAGGCCGAGCTGGCCCAGATGGTGGCCACGGCCCTGGCCCAGCCCGGTCCTGCGGCGGTGCGCTACCCGCGCGGCGTCGGGCCAGGCGCGGATGTGCCCCAGGCTCCGGAGACCCTGGACCTGCTGCCGCTGGGCCAGGGCGAGCTGTTGCGCAACGGCGCGGACGCCGTGATCATCGCCCTGGGCTCGCGCGTGTATCCGGCGCTCGAAGGCGCGCAGGAGCTGGAGGCCGAGCATGGGCTGTCCGTGGCGGTGTTCAACGCCCGGTTCATCAAGCCCCTGCCCGAGGCGCAGATCATGGAGCTGGCCGGGCGCTTCAAGCACATCCTCACGGCCGAGGAGGGCTGCCTGGCGGGCGGTTTCGGCTCGGCGGTGCTGGAGTTTCTGGCCGACCGGAATCTTCTTGCGGGGCGCACGTTGCGCCGCGTGGGCATCCCGGACGCCTTTGTGGAGCACGGCACCTCCAAGGAGCTGCGGGCCAAGGTCGGCATCGACAAGAACGGCATCAAGGCTGCGGTGTTAGCGGCCTGCGTGTAAAGGTGGTTCTATGCAAGGCTGCTGGTTCCTTTACGGATTAGTTGTGTTGCTTGTCCTGATCTATCTTTGCAATCAACACATAAAGCATAGGTTCACTCCACGCCTTGACGAGGCCCACATCAAGGCGGTCATTGAAGCTTTCCGTAGGCGGCCTGGCGTCGTGAACCATGGAATTGATGCCCCTAAAATTATGAGAGATACGCCGGTTTCTATTTTGGTCGCCAACGATGGAGGTGACTGGCGAGGAAAGGCAAAAGAACTCAGTAAGCAAATGGACCCAACTGGAAATCTCCGCATCTCTGTTGACATTTTCCGTCTTGATCCTGAAAGAGTTACCATTGATTGGCATGACGGACTTCCACAGACTCGATGCTTCATTCTCGCTTGGTCCATGGCGCTTGTTGCTGTTTTTGGCTTTATAATAGTGAAACTTTCTTTTCCATTTGAACAAGCTGGCCTTATTCTTGGTTTCCTTGGCGCAATAGGTCTCTTTATTGCTGAAGGTAATTATGGACGTCCCGTGGTGTATATCATCAATGTAGACCCTACCATAACAGAGAGAGTTCAGACGATGCTCCTTCGAATGACCAGCATTCTTTACATCGCGGGGGGCTTTTTGTTGCAATTCTATGCAATGGTATCCGCAAAGCAAATTACGTCATAGCCCCATATAAATTTTATATAGTCGCGTCAGTCCCTAAAAATACCCCAGCCCCTTCAATATCTCCAACTGCCGCTCCTTGTCCGGGTCGCGGCCCGCGCGCTCGCCTGCGTCGGCTCCGGCCGGGCGGGTGCAGGGCACGCAGCCGAGCGAGCGATAGCCTTCGTGGTACAGCTCGCAAAAGGGCAGATTTTCGCCCGTAATGAACGACCAGATGTCCATCTCGGTCCAGTCCAGGATCGGATTTACCTGCCAATGCTCGGGACACGTTGCCCCGCCATCCGTGATCGCCGCGCGCAGCTCGGCATATTGCCTGCTTGTGCGCGAGGGGTGTTCGTCGCGCCGGATGCCGGTGATGAGCGCGCCGGTGTCCGTGTCGCGCAGGGCCGCGTAGAGCGGGGCGATCTTCAGGTCGCGGCAGCAGGCAACCTTGTCCTGGGCCACGGGGTAAGCGGCGAGGTCGAGCCCGGGCCGGGCGATGGTCAGGTCCACGCCCCAGTCCGCGCAGAGCCGGTCGCGAAATTCCATGACCTGCGGGAACTTGCAGCCCGTGTCGATGCTGATGGCTTTGAGCGCGCTGATGGCTTTTGGGGCGCTGCGGGCCAGCAAGGGCGCTATGCCAGCGCGGGAGAGCGCCTCGCGATAAAGGAACAGCGCCACGCCGGAGTCCTTGCCCCCGGTGTAGGCCACGGCCACGCGCGCCGGGTCAAAGGCCGCCAGCAGGGCGTGAAGCACGGCGCGGCTGCGGGCCAGCTTGTCCGTGAGCGGCGCTGACAACGGCACGGGTGCCAGCTGGTTCAAGGATTCGAGGCGTTGGGCGTCGAGCTTTGGGACGGCGGGGGTCACGGTAAAGGCTCCTTTGCGCGGACAGTTGCGCGGACAGTTGCGG
>MGTN01000127.1:7594-27061 GCA_001799475.1 Desulfovibrionales bacterium GWA2_65_9
CGGCAGGGGCTGCCAGCCGCACGCCTCGCTCATGTCCTACTGCCCGTCGCCGGACGGCAACGAGTTCTGGCTGGCCACCCTGGCCGGAACGCGGAAATATGCCAACCTTTGCGCCAGCCCGCGCGCCAGCCTGCTTGTGGATGATCGGCAGGGCGGGGCGCCAAGCCTGGCCCTGACCGTGGAGGCGGAGCTTGTGCCCTTTGCCGATGCCGCAGGCGAGGCCCTGGCGCGCCGGGCGCTGCTCGCACGGCACCCGGAGCTGGCGGGCTTTCTGGCCCTGGACGGGGTGCTGGTGCTGCGTTTGCGGGGCCTGCGCTACCAGCTCCTGCACGGGCTGACCGAGGTTTTCGTCTGGAGCCCCGCAGAAAAGCCTTGACGGCACGAGTCGTAACGCTTAATTGTTCGTTCCTCGCAAGGGGGCTCGTAGCTCAGTGGATAGAGCGCCGGACTACGAATCCGTAGGTCGCAGGTTCAAATCCTGCCGGGCCCACCATGAAAGTCAAAGGGCTGCCGTCGAAAGACCGCAGCCCTTTTTCTTTGGTGTCGGCCCTGGCCCCAGCCCGCGTCCCCAGCCTTTTTCCCGGCCTTGGGCCGCAATGGCTGCGCAGGGCGCCTTTGCCGGGCGGGGCGCCGTCCCCTGGGCCTTGCTCCGGTCGCCTGGACGTGCCTGGACTTCCGGGCGCGCCGCTGCTAAAGGGACCCCATGAAAACAATCACTGGATCATTGGTTCCCGGAAAAAACGGCATGCTGCACCCCATCTTCACCTGCAGCTGCAAGCAGGTCATGGAAGACTATGCCATGGCCCCGACTGTTGCCGTGGAGTGCCCGAAGTGCCAAGCCACAAAGACCTTCCGCATCGTCGAGTTCGCCCCCCGGCAGTGGCGCATCAAGTAGACCCGCTCAGCCTCCCCGTTTAGACCGCGCGGCCTTGGTGCGCTCCTCGTTGACCTTGGCCTGCACCAGCAGGCCCGGGGTCTTGTGCGTTGCCGCCCTTGGGGCCAGTGTGGGCCAGAGGCCGAAAAAAGGGGCTGCCGTCCAAAGACCGCAACCCCCCTTTCGCTGTGGCGCGCGCGGCTACAGGTCGAACTCGCCGCTCTTGTAGATGACCTTGCTGCCGCCGCCGCTGAGCTGGGCCGTGACGGTCTTGTCTTCGGTGTTCACCAGGTCCCAGTGCAGGGCCGAGTCGTTGAAGCCCAGCTGCTTCTTGAGGTCCGCGTCGAGCCTGGACTGGTCGCCGGCATAGGTGTCGGAGTAGCTGGCGCCCACGGCCACGTGGCAGTTGCCAAACGGCCCGCCGAAGTTCTCGTCAAAGAGCGTGTTGGCCATGAAGGTGTCGATGCGCGAGTGGCGGCGGTCGGTCAGCGAGAACTCGCCCAGCTGCGCCGCGCCCTGGTCCATGGCCAGCTGCTTCTGCACGAACTCCTGGCCTTCTTTCGCTGTGACGGCCACTGCGCGGCCCTCCTTGAACTCCAGGCGCACGCCCTCCACCCGGTTGCCCGAGCGGTAGGACGGCTGGTCGGCAAAGTACACGCCCTCGGTGCCGCGCCAGTCGGGCGAGAGGAAGATCTCGAAGCTCGGGATGTTGTGGCCCGAGACCCCCAGCCAGCGGCGCTCCGCGCCGGGCGTCACAATGAGGTCGCAGCCAGCCGATTCGATGCGCAGGGAGCGGATGTCCAGCGCTCCCAGGGCCTGCTTGACCCGCTGGGCGTCCTCGAAGACCCCGGCCCAGCGCGCGGCCGGGTCAGCGTCGTCCAGGAAGCAGGCCTTGCGGATCACCCGGGCGTACTCCTCGACGCTCAGGCCCGCGCAGCGGGCCTGCTCCGGGGTGGGGTAGGCGCACAGCGTCCAGCCGAAGTCGCCGGTCTGCTCACGGCCTTCCATGATTTCGCGTAGGAACTTCCGGGCCACGGCGGCCTGGCCGATCTTGGCCGGGTCCGTGCCCGCCAGGTGCGTCAGCGAGGCCGGCGCGATGAGCGAGATGAGCCCGGACAGGTTCTGCATCAGCTCGCGATCGCCGGGCGGCACGGTCTTGATTTGCGCGTCGGAGCCTTTGCCGTAGAAGGATACTTCCATGGGGCTGGTCAGGTTCTGGCGCGCCACGGGAACCATGCCTTGGTCCATGAGCAGGTCGAACACGGCCTCGGCCAGGGGCGTGGCCAGCTGGTCGAAGCGCAGCAGGATGAGGTCGCCCTGCTTGTAGGGGCTGGTGCGCGCGGTGGTGAGTCCCCACCAGAGGGTGCGGGCGTATTTCTTGAGTTCGTCGGTGCTGAACATGGGGGGCTGCCTTGGGGAGAAGATTTCCGGCCGGGCCTTTCGCCGTGCCGGATGCGGGAAGCATAGCCCATGCCGCCGGGAACCTCAACCAGGGCTGATTTTGCGGGTTCTCGCAGATGGCTTTCGCTTTGGCTTGACACCAAGCGTGAGGTAGAGCTATCAGCAACCCCGGAGCCTGCGCGCTCGGTTGCTTGCCTACATTGTGCGAGGAAAACGGCGCCTGGCCCTTCGGACTGCCTCCCCAGCCAGGGGAAAGACCGGAATGGGCTGACGATAATTCCTATTTTTACACACTTGGAGGGTACAATGGGCTACAAGGTTACTGTCGACAACGACAAGTGCATCGGCGACGGCGAGTGCGTGGACGTTTGCCCCGTGGAAGTCTACGAGCTGCAGGACGGCAAGGCTGTTCCCGTGAACATGGAAGAGTGCCTGGGCTGCGAGTCCTGCGTGGAAGTCTGCGAGCAGGACGCCATCACCATCGAAGAAGAATAGAGCACGAAAGCAGCTTCGGCTGAACGGGCGGGGGCGGCCAAACGCCGTTCCCGTCCTTTTTCGCACCGCACCGCTGTTTTGGCCCTGCCGGGTCAAGGTCGCGGTGCAGCGCGTCCGCCTGCTGGTGGCGGCCTTGGCGCCGGGTGGACCCCGGCTTTTTTGTATGCGCCGGACCCCTTTACTAATGCCCGGCGCGTGCCCATATTGCCCTGATGCCTCCGGCCCGGAGGCCTTGCGCCGCCCACGGCGAATTCCCTTGAGGAGTCCTGCATGGCCCTTGATTTCAACGAATTTTTCAAAAAGTATGCGGCAATCATCGGCGAGTCCGATCAGGTCTTTGGAACCGTGCGCGCGCGCTTCGCCGAGAATGTGCGCTGCGAAAAAGGCTGCTCCGACTGCTGCCACGCCCTGTTCGACCTGACCCTGGTGGAGGCCCTGTTCCTGAACGCGGCCTTCAGCGCCCGCTTCCAGGGCAAGGACCGCACCCGGATTCTCAAGCGCGCCGACGAGGCCGACCGCCTGGTGCACCGCCTCAAGCGCGACGCCTTCCGCGCCGTGAAGGACGGCCAGAACGCCCAGGAGATCCTGCTCGAAATGGCCAAGGTCCGCGTGCGCTGCCCGCTTCTGGACGACGAGGGCCTGTGCGAGATGTACGACGCGCGCCCGGTCACCTGCCGCATCTACGGCGTGCCCACGGCCATTGGCGGCGAGGCCCACACCTGCGGCAAGTCCGGCTTTGAGAAGGGCAAGGCCTACCCCACGGTGTACCTGGACCGCATCCAGGACCGGCTGTACGCCCTGAGCCACGAGCTGGCCACCGGCCTGAACACGCGCTTCAAGGGCCTGGGCGATGTCCTGGTGCCTGTGTCCCTGGCGCTCTTGACCGAATATTCCGAGGAGTACCTGGGCATCAAGAAGCCCGGGTCCGAGGCCAAGGCCGAAGCCAAGGCCAAGGCCGCCCCGGCCAGCAAGGCGACCGGGATGGCCGCAAGACTCGCCGCAGGGAAGGCCAAGGGCAAGGGCTTGGCCGAGTGCTCCGGCTGCTCGCCGGAGACCAAGCAGGGCGGCTGCGGGGGCTGTGCGCCCAAGAGCTTCACCATTGGCCAGGCGCCGGAGAGGCCGGCCAAAAAGGCCGTTGCGAAGAAGCCTGCCGACAAGGCTGCTGCGAAGCCGACGGCCAAGGCCGCAGCAAAGCCCTCTGCCAATGAAACGGCAAAGCCAGCGGCCAAGAAGCCAACGGTCGCCGCAGCCAAGACGCCTGCCGCCAAGCCTGCGGCCAAACCGACGGGCAAGGGCGCGGCAAAGCCGTCTGCCAATAAAACGGCGAAGCCGGGCAAGGGGTAGCCCCGTGGAACAGATGTACACCCCGGCGCAGATCGAGGAGCAGAAGCGCGCCATGTACGAGCGCATGACGCCCCGGCGCAGGCGCTTTGTGGACCGCATCGGCTACGCGCAGTGGGATCCGTTCCAGGGCCCGTTTGATCCCATCGACATCCGCAAGGACCGCATGGGCTACACCGCCCACGAGCTGCTGAACAAGTACTTCAAGACGCTGCCCGCCATCCCGGACCCGGACTACATGCAGACCCTTTCCGAGTTCATGGTCCTCCTGGTCATGAACATCGAGAAGGTCCGGCCCATCCTGGAGTTCAGCGACTGGTACAACGCCCTGCTCAAAGAGCGTGGCGTCACCCTGAAATAACGGCGCGCGTGCGCTGCCTGGAGAATCAAGCCATGTCCGAAGAGCCGAAGTTCAACAACGTCGACGAGTATATCAAGCACCTGAAAGAGCAGCTCATGGCCAACTCGGAGTGCGGCAACACGCACTACAACCTGGGCGTGGCCTACCTGTCCAAGCGCGAGTACATGGACGCCGAGCACTGCTTCCGCGAGGCCACGGCCAATTCGCCGAAGATGGCCGAGGCCTATGTGCAGCTGGGCGGCATCTGCCTGGAGCGCGGCGACCTGGAAGGCTGCCTGAACTTCAACCGCATCGCCACGCAGCAGCGCCCGTTCTTTGCCGTGCCCTGGGGCAACATCGGCTTCGTGCTGCTGCAGCTGGGCGATTCCGGCAAGGCCATCGAGTCCTTGAAGAAGGCCATCAAGTACGACCCCGGCTTTGTGCAGGCCCTGGCCACCCTGGGTAGCGCGCACTTTTCGCGCGGCGAGCTGGACGACGCGCTCACCAGCCTCAAGAAGGCCGTGGAGCTGCAGCCCATGTTCGGCCCGGCCTGGAACAACCTGGCCCTGGTGCAGGCCGAAATGGGCGAATGGGCCGCTGCGGCCGAGTCCGTCAAGAAGGCCCAGGCCAGCGGCTACGAAGTGCCCCAGGCCTTCCTGGACGAGATCGCCCAGAACACCAAGTAGGGCGGACCGGAGGCCGTATGGCCCACTCCCGCGACCTCAAGCGCGCCCTGCGCGCGATCCTGTCCGAGGACGGCTGGGCTGATGGCCTGGCCGAACTCGACGGGATTGCCGCGCGCCGTCTCACCGGACCGCTGTTCTCCCTGCTCCTGGACCCGTCCGAGGCCGTGCGCTGGCGCGCGGTTGCGGCTTTTGGCCGGACAGTGGCCCGCATGGCCGAGAGCAAAGATCCCGGCGAGGGCCTGGAGGCCGCCCGGGTGGTGCTGCGCCAGTGCCTCTGGCGGCTGAACGAGGAGTCCGGCGGCGTGGGCTGGGGCGTGCCCGAGGCCCTGGCTGAGACGCTCTCCCGGCACCGGCGGCTGGCGTTGGAGTTCCACCGCGTGCTGGCCTCCTATGTCCGCGAACCGGAATGCGGCGAGGGCAACTGCCTGGACCACGTGCCCCTGCGCCGGGGCGTATACTGGGGCTTGGGCCGTCTGGCCCAGGCGTTCCCGGACCTGCTGGAGCGCGAGGTGTCCACCCTCAGGGCGGGCCTTGCCGAGGACGACGGCGCTTGCCGGGGCCTGGCGGCCTGGGCCCTGGGCATTCTTGGGGCCAAGGGCATCCCTGGGGCCGGGGACGCAGGGCCTGAACTGGCCCAGCTTGTGTCCGACCCGGCCGAGGTGGTGCTGTTTGTTGACGGCGGGCTGCGCCGGACCACCACCGGTGCCCTGGCGGGCGAGGCCCTCAAGCGGTTGGCGGGTATCTGAATTTCGGCGCAATTCTCTGTTGACAACCAGGAAGCCCTGGCTTAAATGAATCTCCCTTGAGCAAAATAGGCGCGTAGCTCAGTTGGTTAGAGCACTTGCTCGACACGCAAGGGGTCAGGAGTTCAAGTCTCCTCGTGCCTACCATATTATGCGGAGAGGGAGGCCTTGCGCCTCCCTTTCCTTTTTTCGCCGCCAAGGGTCCGGCGCTCCGCTCAGATGAGGGGCGCGGCCTGGCCGGGGCAGCGAAGAATCAGGGTTGACGAAGAATCGGGGCAACGAAGAACCGGGTCCATGCGGACCGGGTCAACGAAGGAGCGAAAGCCGTGCAGCCTGCCAGACAGATCGAAGTCGCCGGTCAGCAAGTATCCGTCGAGGCGGGCGCTTCCTGCGCTGACGCCCTGAAGCTGGCGCTCTCCGGCAAGCAGTTCAAGAACGCCGTGCTGGCCCGCTGCGGCGAGACCCTGCTCGACCTCTCCGCGCCCATCCCGGCGGACTGCGCCGAGCTTGCTGCTGTTCCCGCCGACTCCCCCGAAGGCCTCGTGGTCATCCGCCACTCCACCGCCCACCTCATGGCCGAGGCGGTCAAGAAGCTCTTCCCCACGGCCAAGGTGACCATCGGCCCGGCAGTGGAGAACGGCTTCTACTACGATTTTGACTACGAGCGCCCGTTCACGCCCGAGGACCTGGAGGCCATCGAGGCCGAGATGGTCCGCAGCGTCGGCGCGGACAAGCCCTTTGCCTGCGAGACCATGACCAGCGTCGAGGCGCGCGAGCGCTTCGCCAAAGAGGGCGAGACCTACAAGGTGGAGCTCATCGACGACCTGGGCGTGCCCACGGTTTCGGTCTACACCCAGGGCAATTTTTCCGACCTTTGCCGCGGCCCCCACGTGCCGCGCACGGGTCTTTTGAAAGCCTTCAAGCTGACCACCGTGGCCGGGGCCTATTGGCGCGGCGACGAGAAGAACCCGCAGCTCCAGCGCATCTATGGCACGGCCTGGGCCAACCCCAAGGACCTGAAGCAGTACCTGGACCGCCTGGAAGAGGCCAAGAAGCGCGACCACCGCAAGCTCGGCGTGGCCCTCGACCTGTTCAGCTTCCACGAGGACGTGGGCGGCGGCATGGTCCTCTGGCATCCGCACGGCGCCCTGGTGCGCGCCATCCTTGAGGACTTCGAGCGCAAGGAGCACCTCAAGCGCGGCTACCAGTTCGTGCAGGGGCCGCTGATCCTCAAGCGCGAACTGTGGGAGAAGAGCGGCCACTACGACAACTACCGCGAGAACATGTATTTCACGGAGATCGACGAGCAGGCCTACGGCATCAAGCCCATGAACTGCCTGTCGCACATGCTCATCTACAAGAGCCGCCTGAAAAGCTACCGCGACCTGCCCCAGCGCTACTTCGAGCTGGGCGTGGTGCACCGCCACGAGAAGAGCGGCGTGCTGCACGGCCTGCTGCGCGTGCGCTCCTTCACCCAGGACGACGCTCACATCCTCTGCCGGCCGGACCAGCTGCGCGAGGAGATCATCGGCGTGGTCCGCTTCGTGCGCGACGTCATGGCCATCTTCGGCTTTGACTTCGAGGCCGAGATCAGCACCCGCCCGGAGAAGAGCATCGGCTCGGACGAGGACTGGGAGCGCGCCACCGACGCCCTGAAAGACGCGCTCGACCACATGGGCATGCCCTATGAGATCAACGCTGGCGACGGCGCCTTCTACGGCCCCAAGATCGACATCAAGATCAAGGACGCGCTGGAGCGCAGCTGGCAGTGCGCCACGGTGCAGTGCGACTTCACCCTGCCCGAGCGCTTCGACCTCTCCTACATCGGCGAAGACGGCAACAAGCACCGCCCGGTGATGCTGCACCGCGTGATCCTGGGCTCCATCGAGCGCTTCATGGGTGTGCTCATTGAGCATTTCTCCGGGGCCTTCCCGGTTTGGCTGGCTCCGGTCCAGGCGCGCATCCTCACCGTAACGGATGCCCAGAACCCGCACGCCGAAAAAGTCTTGCGGTTTTTACAGGAACAGGGCATACGCGCCGAAGCGGATCTACGAAATGAGAAGCTCGGGTACAAGGTACGCGAGGCTCAGCTTGAGCGTATCCCGTTCATGTTTATTGTTGGAGACAAGGAAGTGGAAGCCGACAGCGTCAATGTGCGCGTGCGCGCAGGCGCTGATGTCGGACTTGTGCCGCTTGCCGAAGCTGCCCGGATTGTTCGCGAGGCGGCGACTGAACCATTCAAGCGCGGAGGGATGAGCTATAGCTTTTCCTAGACGGCAGGACCAGCATCCCAAGGATGATGGCGTCCGCCGAAACGAGCGGATACGTATACCCCAGGTGCGCGTCGTCGACGACGAAGGAACGCAGCTCGGGATCATGGCGACTTCGGAGGCCCTGGCCCTGGCAATGGGCAAGGGATTTGACCTGGTTGAGGTCTCGCCCAACGCCGACCCGCCCGTCTGCCGCATCATGGACTATGGACGGTTCAAGTACGAGCAGCAGAAGCGTCAGCAGGAAGCCAAGAAGAAACAGACGGTCATTCAGATCAAGGAAGTCAAGTTCCGGCCCAAGACCGACGAGCATGACTACCAGACCAAGCTGAAGCACATCCGCCGCTTCCTGGAAGAGGGCGACCGCTGCAAGGTGGCCGTGTTCTTCAGAGGCCGCGAAATCGTGCACAAGGACCGTGGACAGATCATGCTCGACCGGGTCGTCGTGGACACCCAGGACATCGCCAAGGTGGAACAGCCTTCCCTTTCCGAGGGCCGCACCCTGGTCATGATGCTGACCCCGGTCAGGAAATAACGTCAGTCGGGAAATAATGACAGACACCGCACCTGCCAAGGCGCGAGTTGATTTGAGGAGGAACACATGCCCAAGATGAAGACCAACCGCAGCGCCGCCAAGCGCTTCACCAGCAACGGTGCTGGCAAGTTCAAGCGTCGCCGCCAGAATCTGCGCCACATCCTGACCAAGAAGAGTGCCAAGCGCAAGCGCCGCCTCGGTCAGGGCGCCATGGTCGACGATGCCAACCTGGGCGCCGTCAGGCGTTTGCTGCCCTACGGCTAGAGTAACTAACCCCAACGAGTCGTGCCGTCCGGGCCTACACGGTCCTGGCGCGCCTGAAACGCATTCGGAGGAATGAGACATGAGAGTTAAGCGCGGAGTTGCCGGACACCGTCGGCACAAGAAATTCCTGAAGATGGCCAAGGGCTATATCGGCGCGGGCTCCCGCCTGTACCGCACCGCCCGCGAGCGCGTTGAGCGCGCCCTGTGTTTCGCCTTCCGCGACCGCAAGATGAAGAAGCGCGACTTCCGCCGCCTGTGGATCGTGCGCATCAATGCCGCCGCCCGCATCAACGGCGTGTCCTACAGCAAGTTCATCAACGGTCTGTCCAAGGCTGACATCGCCATCAACCGCAAGATGCTGGCTGACCTGGCCGTGCGTGAGCCTGCCGTGTTCGCCCAGATCGCCCAGGCGGCCAAGGCGTAGAGCCAGTGAACGAGACGCTGAAGTCCTTCCTGGAAGGACTCGATGGCCTGACCCTGGAGTGCGAAGCGCGCCGGGGTCAGGCTTGCAGTTTGAAGGACGTGGAAGCCCTGCGCGTGGAGTTCCTTGGCCGCAAGGGTAAGCTCGCCGGGGCCATGGTGCTGCTGGCCCAGATGGGGCCGGAGGACAAGCCCGCCGCCGGCAGGAAGGCCAACGAGATCAAGGCCGCGCTCACCGCGCTCCTGGAATCCCGCCAGGCCGAGCTGGAGGCCGCGAGCACAAAGGACGATCTGGCCGGCTTCGACCCCTCGTTGCCGGGCCGCCGCCCCGCCGCCGGCTCCCTGCACCCCATCACCCTGGCCATGCAGGAGATCTGCGAGGTCCTGACCGGGCTTGGCTTCGAGGTTGTGGCTGGCCCCGAAGTCGAGAACGACTGGAACAACTTCGAGGCCCTGAACATGCCCCCGGACCACCCGGCCCGCGACATGCAGGACACCTTGTACATCTCCGACAACATCGTCCTGCGCACGCACACCTCGCCCCTGCAGGTGCGCACCATGATGAGCCGCAAGCCCCCGGTGGCGGTCATCGCGCCGGGCAAGGTCTACCGCCGCGACTCGGACATCACCCACACGCCCATGTTCCACCAGATCGAGGGCCTGCTCGTCGACAAGGGCGTGAGCATGGCCGACCTGCGCGGCACGCTGACCGCCTTTGTGCGCCAGCTCTTTTCCGCCGACACCAAGGTGCGCTTCCGGCCCAGCTTCTTCCCCTTCACCGAGCCCAGCGCCGAGGTCGACATCTCCTGCATGCTTTGCGGCGGCGCGGGCCACATCAAGGGCGAGCCCTGCCGCGTGTGCAAGAAGACCGGCTGGGTGGAGATTCTGGGCTGCGGCATGGTCGACCCCAACGTCTTCCGCTCGGTGGGCTACGATCCCGAGGCCGTGACCGGCTTCGCCTTTGGCCTGGGCGTGGAGCGCGTGGCCATGCTCAAGTACGGCATCGGCGACCTGCGCATGTTCTTTGAGAACGACGTGCGTTTCCTCGAACAGTTTTCGTAAACGCGCTGCCCCGCGACCCGGGTCCCAAGGCCGCCAGCACCGGCAGCCGAAGCGGACCAGGGGCGGGGCGTTTTTCTTCCACCGGGGTCCCCCATTTCCGGGAATTGGCCCGCAAGGCTTGGCGAGGCGGATATGTTCATCAGCTTGCAGTGGCTCCGAGAGTTCGTGCCCTACACCGGCTCCGTGAAGGACCTGGCCGACCGCCTGACCATGCAGGGCCTGGAGGTCGAGGCCATCCTCGATCCCTTCGAGTCCATCGCGAAGATCGTCGTGGGCCATGTGGTCGACTGCGCCAGGCACCCCGAGGCCGAGAAGCTTTCCGTCTGCAGTGTGGACGTGGGCGCAGCGGAACTCCTGCCCATCGTCTGCGGCGCGCCCAATGTGGCCACGGGCCAGAAGGTGCCGGTGGCGCTCCTCGGCACCACCATGCCCGGCGGCATGGAGATCAAGAAAGCCAAGCTCCGCGGGGTCGTGTCCTGCGGCATGATCTGCTCCGAGCGCGAGCTGGGGCTCAGCGAGGAGCACGCGGGCATCATGGTCCTGCCGGCCGGACTTCGTCCGGGCCAATTGTTGACCGAAGCGCTCGGCTTGGAACGCGAAGTCATCGAGGTTTCCATCACGCCGAACCGCGCCGACTGCCTGTCCGTGCTCGGCATCGCGCGCGAGGCGGCCCTGGGCTTTGGCCTGCCCTTGACCATGCCCGCGCTGAACCTCGTCGAGGACGCGGCTGCGGGCGATGCCCCTGTCGATGTGGCAGGGCTCGTGCGCATCGACATCGCCGACCCTGAGCTGTGCCCGGTGTACCGCGCCCGCGTTTTGACCGGCGCGAAGATCGGCAAGAGCCCGGACTGGCTGCGCTACCGTCTGCTGGCCATCGGCCAGCGGCCCATCAGCAACATCGTGGACGTGACCAACTACATTTTGATGGAGCTGGGCCAGCCTTTGCACGCCTTTGACCGCTCCCTGCTCAAGGGCGACGTCATCCGCGTGGCCCCGGCCCAGCCCTACCTGATGGACGCGCCGTCCATCACCACCCTGGACGGCCAGGAGCGCAAGCTCCTGGGCTCCGACCTGCTCATCTGGGACGCCGAGCGCCCGGTGGCCCTGGCCGGGGTCATGGGCGGCGCCAATTCCAGCATCAGCGACGCCTCCACCGAGGTGCTGCTGGAATGCGCCATCTTCCGGCCCGGCACCATCCGCAAGACCGCCCGCAGGCTCGCCCTGCCGAGCGAGGCCTCGTACCGCTTCGAGCGCGGGGTGGACCAGGTCGGTTCGCTCTTCGCCCTGGAGCGCGCCGCGCAGCTCATGGCCGAGGTCTCCGGCGCCAAGGTGCTCACCGGCATCGCCATGAGCGAGCCCAAGCCCTGGGCCGACCGCAGCCACATCTTCCGCCTGGAGCGCTGCAACGCGCTCTTGGGCCTCACGCTCACCGCCGATTTCTGCCGCACCACGCTCATCGGCCTGGGTTGCGGTGTGGACGACACTGACCCGGCCTGCTGGCAGGTCTCCTCGCCCTCGCACCGGCTGGACCTGGAGCGCGAGGTGGACCTGTTCGAGGAATGCGGCCGCGTGCATGGGCTGGACCGCATCCCGGCGGTGTTGCCGAAGATTTCCAAGTCCCTGGAATCCGTGCAGATGTCCGACACCGAGTTCGGCTTCCTCCAGGGGCTCAAGGCCTGGGCCGTGGGCGCTGGCCTGCGCGAGGCCATCAACTACAGCTTTGTCGGCACCGAAGACTTGGACCGCCTGAACCTGCCCGCGTCCGGCCGCATCCAGATCGCCAACCCGCTCTCCGAGGACCAGAACGTCCTGCGCACCGAGATTGCGCCCGGCCTGCTGAACAACGTGCGCCACAACCTGAGCCAGGGCAACGCCAGCCTTCGGCTGTTCGAGGTGGCCAAGGCCTTTGTGGCTGATACCACGTCCGACACCAGCGCGCGCGAAAACTCGCGCCTGGGACTGCTGGTGCACGGCGCGCGGCACAGCCAGGAATGGCCGTGGGAGCAGGGCGAGGCCGATTATTTGGACGTGAAGGGCCTGGTCGAGAACCTGCTCACGCACTACCGCCTGGCCAGCCAGAAAACCGTGGCCGCGTATGTACTGGAGCCCGGCCACCCGTACCTGGAGCCCTGCGTGCGCGTGGAGCTGCCCGGCACGGCCGGAAAAGACGAACCCACGCTCATCGGGCGCATTGGCCGCGTGCAGCCGAAGATCGCGGACGCCTACCACGCCCGCAAGGACGTCTGGCTGGCGGACCTGGACGCGGACCTGCTGCGCAGCCTGAGTCGCGCCACCACGCCGGTGTTCCGCAGCCTGCCCAAGTTCCCGCCCGTGCGCCGCGACGTGACCGTGATCTGCCCGGCGACGCTGAAGAGCCAGGACGTGGAGGCGGCCATCCGCGACATCCGGCCCAAGCTGCTCGAAAGCCTGGCCCTGGTGGCCGTGTACGCGCCGGACGCCAATGACTCTGGCACTCCGACCGAGCGCAACCTGACCTTCCGCCTGACTTACCGCCACGCCGAGCGCACGCTCGTGGACAAGGAAGTGGACAAGGAGCACGGCAAGGTGCTTAGCGGGTTGCCGCAGAAGCTCCCGGTCAGGATCTAGCGCTTATCCGAAAGAGAATTCCGAAGAGGGAAGAGAGAAGGGGAGTCCGCGAGGGCTCCCCTTTGTTTTCCAGCCTGAATGCGAAGGGGAATATTGACGTATACTAAATTCGGGTATATTATTCGTCCATGACATGGGTGGTGGAGAATTCGAAAAAAGTGGCCAAGGGGCTGCATCGGCTTCCCAAATCCATTGTCTGCGCGCTTATTTTGTTGGAGCGTGAGATGGAGTTCGGCGGGCCGGTGCGCGGGAACTGGCGCAATTACGGCAAGCTCGGCGACGGCAGGCACCACTGCCATCTGAAGAAAGGGAAACCGACCTACGTTGCCGTGTGGATTGAAGTCCGGGGCAAGGTCAAGGTCATTGAGGTGACATATGTTGGAACGCACGAAGGCGCACCCTACTGACAGTGTTGAGTTGCGTTTCCTTGTGCCCGCATCCCAGGCAGAGGCAGTGCGCCGGGCGGTGGCCCCGTTCATCACGGAGGAGACCTCGGCCATCCCCTGGCGCGAGGCTGCCGGGATTCTGGACGAGGGGGAACTGCCGGGGCTGTGCGTCCGGGGCGGGCGCGTGAAGGAAGGACTGACGCAGGCGCAGCTGGCCACGCTCGTGGGCATTCCGCAGCGCCACGTTTCGGAGATGGAGCACGGCAAGCGGCCCATCGGCAAGGAAATGGCCAAGCGCCTCGGCGCGGCGCTGAAGATCAGCTACAAGGTGTTTTTGTAGCCGGACGGGTTTCGGCGTCCCACACACATCTAGTCTGTGCTGAGATGGTGGTTCCATGAACAGTCACAAACAGCCAATCAACTTGAGATTTGCAGAAAAGTTATTCCTGCATGTCCTCAAAGATTTGGCTCAAAGACGAACTAGCACTTATCTATATGATCGTATCAACTGTGGTAGGTTACTCAGACAGTTGCTAATAGATGGTGATGTATTAACTCTCGTCGCAAATAGACGGGTGCGTGCTCCATTATTCTTCACGTTAACGAAATATGGCGAGCCGAAGCGTCACATTAATATTCCCGAAGAGTGCCTGAAGTATCTTATCAAAGACCCTGGAGAATGCGCATATTTACAACCGGTGAAAATGGATAACTATTTAGACCATAGGATTGCGAATTATGGTGACAATGACATCTCGGTTAGAGACCTCATCAAATATGTCGCCAATAACTATGGTGGTGTCCATCTTGACCCTGGGCAAGATGACAAAGTTAAGATGCACCTAGTCGATCAAACTATTCATGTAAATGGCGAGGGTGCAATATTTGCATTACTTTCCAGTGTAATAGTGACCACTCTTGCCGCTCTCTATCCTATAAGAGACGCTCTACTTGAGGCACTTCTGGCGGATAACGACAAGATGCTTTTTGGTGAAGAATCAAAAGTTATTGCTTCAATTCCGATTCCAAATTCTACTAATGAAAAAGTCGGGACCTTGAGCGTCTGGCTTAAATCCAAGGTAGACCAGGAGTGGTACAAAAGCGACAAGCAAAAATCATTTCCACCAATGAAAAACCACCTCTGGGAACTCCAAATCCACAAGGACGAATCCCGTCAGCTACATGTCAATCTTCTTGGGTTGCTTGGGAAGGACTATGCATTCACGGCAGATGTTCCAGATTATAAAACAGTGTCCCCTCAACATGGTGTTCACGTCCTCATCGCTTGGGATTATCCTGTGATCACATTATATCTGCAAGGCAAGGAGATTGAGCGGAAAGAGATGGAGGACTTGCGGCCAAACGAAACCAAAGCAAAGCGGCCTTAGTGCCGTGTCCCATTCTCCTCCCCCTTCCCCCCGCCCCGGTCCCCTGTTACCCTCGAAGCGACGGCAACCCGCCGTCCCACGGCCACCAACGTACTAGGCGGAGCATGAGCAGAGTCGACGATATCCTGAACAGGATCGATGCCCTGGAAAAGGAGCTGCGGGAAGAGCTGCGCACCATCGAGCCCCGGCTGCGTTACACCATCCAGGACCGGAAGGTCCGCTTCAGCGCCGAGGTCAAGAAGCGGCACAAGCTGCTGGTCAAACGCTGGTTCGACTACGTCTACGACTCCGGGTTCATGATCGTCCTGACCATCCCGCTCGTCTGGTCGGCGCTCATCCCCATGCTGATCCTGGACGCGGCCATCGGCCTGTACCAGCTCATCTGCTTTCCGGTCTACGGCATCCCCTTTGTGAAGCGCCGGGAGTACATCGTCTTTGACCGCCATTCCCTGAGCTATCTCAACTTCATCGAGAAGGTGAACTGCACCTACTGCGCGTACTTCAACGGCGTCATGGGCTATGTGCGCGAGGTGGCGGCGCGCACCGAGCAGTACTGGTGCCCCATCCGCCACGCCCGGCCCGTAAAGCCCACGCACAGCCGCTACCGGCAGTTCTTCCCCTACGGCGACGCCGAGGCCTACCGTAGCGGGCTGGCCGAGGTGCGCAAGCGCTTTGAGGACCTGAAGCCGCCCGAAGAGGACACCGGCGCATAACCACCGCGCCGACCGCCTTCCAGCCCGGCCCAGATCGGCAGGCCCAGCTCGGCAGGCCCGCAGCACCCCCTTCCCTCCGCCAAAAACCTCTGCTATAGCTTTAAGAATGGAGACAGGCACACGAGGCAAAACGTATAAAATCGGGCAGGCTGCAAAGCTGCTCGAGGTGAAGCCCTTTGTCCTGCGCTTTTGGGAGAGCGAGTTCAAGGACGTGCTCGTGCCCATCCGCACCCCGGCCGGGCAGCGCGCCTACAGCGAGCAGAACGTCGACACCGTGCGCGAGATCAAGCGCCTGCTCTATGACGAGGGCCTGACCATCGAGGGCGCGAAAAAGCGCCTGAGCCAGGCCCAGGGGCGTGTCGTGCATGGCAACGTTGTGCCCTCGCCGGTCGTCGGCCCGGCGCCAGCAAGCCCCACAGACTCTCGCATCGCGTGCACGAGTGTCGCCGCAGCCGCAGAGAGCGGCAGGCCGGGGCTTGCGCCAAATATCGAGGCCGCCACCCAGGCCGAAACCCTGCGCAACGCCCTGCGCAATGCTCTGCGTGACGTCCGCAGCGAGCTCCTGTCCATCCGCGATCTCCTGGGCGGCTAGCCGCCCGGCCATTTCAGCCTGCTGGAGGGCCCCATGCGCTATCTGGTCATCATCGGCGGCATCGTTGTCTGCCTCTTCGTCCTCGCCGCCGTGCTGCTGGCAGTCATGGTCGACCCCAACAAGTACAAGGGTGACATCACCCGGCTGGTGAAGGAGCGCACCGGCCGTGAGCTGGTCTTCGCGGGCGACGTGAAGCTGTCGTTTTTCCCGCGCCTGGGCGTGCAGACCGCTGGCGTGAGCCTGAGCAACCCCCCCGGCTTCGGCGATAAGCCCTTCACGCGCATCAAGGCGGCCAACGTCAGCATCAAGATCCTGCCGCTCCTGGCCGGACGCGTTGAGGTCGGCAAGGTGTCGTTGGAGGGCCTGGAGCTGCAGATGCTCCGCGACGAGCAGGGCCGCGCCAGCTGGGCCGATTTCATTGGTCCCGAAGACGCCCAGCAAGAGGACGAGGCGCAAAAAAAAGCTGGCTCCGGTCCCGCGACGCTCACCGACCTGAGCCTGGACGGCCTGGTCCTCAAGGACGCGCAAATCTTCTGGGAGGACCGCCAGGCTAAAAAGCGCTACGTGGTCAGTGACCTGAACGTGGACGTGCAGGCCATCCGGCCCGGCCGACCCTTTGACTTCGAGGGCCGTTGCAGCGTGGACTCCACGGCCCCGGAGCTCAAGGCCGCGATGCAGATATCCGGCACGGCCACCCTGAATCTGCCGGACCAGCGGCATCTGCTGACGAAGCTCGCGGCCAAGGTCTCGGCCACGGGCAAGGGCGTGCCCGGCGGACACGGCGAATTTTCCCTGGGCCTGGCGGAGCTGAAGCTCGACATGGGCAAGCAGACCGCCCAGGGCACGGGGCTGACCTTTGGCGCATATGGGGCCAAGGGCACGGGCCAGTTTTTGGCCTCGAACCTGAGCGCCGTGCCGGACACCAAGGGCCGCATCGAGATCGCCGACTTCAACGGCCGGGAGCTCACGGCGGCGCTCACGGGCAAGGCCCCGGACACGGCGGACGCGGGCGCCTACCAGCACATCAGCGCGTCCCTGGAGTTCAAGCATGGCCTGGGCTACACCGAGATCCCGGTGTTCAAGGCCAGCCTGGACGAGGCCCGGGTGGAGGGCCGCCTGCGCGTCACCGGCATCGAGAAGAAGTCGGTGAACTTCAACGTGCGCATCGAGGGCCTGGACGCCGACCGCTTCCTGCCCGCCAAAAAGGACGGCGAGGTCGCCAAGGAAGCATCGAAGGGCGGAGCCAGGGACGCTGTCATCGATCCGGCCACGGGCCAGCCCAGGAAGGACGAGCTGTTTCCGGTGGAGACCCTGCGGGGCTTGAGTCTGGACGGCCAGCTTTCTGCGGAGCGTTTCAAGGTCAAGGGTCTGCGTTTCGCCTCGCTCCGGGTGCCCATGAGCGCGCAGAATGGCGTGCTGGAGGTGGGCCAGGTGGACGCGCGGCTGTACGACGGCTCGCTCAAGGGCACCCTGCGTGTGGACGTGCAGGGCGCGCAGCCCGTCGTCACGCTGCATCTGGCGGTGGACCGCGTCCAGGCCAGGCCGCTGTTCACGGACCTGAACAACAAGCCCAGCGGGCTGGCTGGCGCCCTGTTCCTCGAAACGCCCTCGCCGCTGGTCTGCCAGGGCAATAGCGTCCCGGCGCTCAAGGGCACGCTGCTCGGCCGGGCGACCTTCGCCATCAAGGACGGCGTGTTCCCCGGCGTGAACATGATCGCCTCGGTGAACGAGGCCACGCAGAAGGCCAAGCAGGCTGCAACCGGCGTCGAGGCCGGGTCGGAGAAGTCCACGAAATTCGGCAGCATCACCGGCACGGCGGTCATCACCAGCGGCGTGGTGGCCGTCAACGACCTGGACGTGAAGGCCCCGTTCCTGCGCGCCGACGGCAAGGGCACGGTCAACCTGGTCAACAAGGAAGTGGACTACACCGTGCAGGCGCGCCTGGTGCCGAGCACTGAAGGCCAGGGCGGCAGCTCCGGGCTCTTCGGGCTGGTGGTGCCCATCCGCGTCAGCGGCCCCTACGACAATCCCTCCTACGGCACGGACTATCTGCGCGCCCTGGGCAAGGGGGCCATCAACGCCGTGGGCGGCGTGGTGCAGGGCGTGGGCAACGTCCTCACCGGCAAGAAGGGCAAGGACGGGAAGAGCTCCGGCGGCCTGCTGCAAGGGGTCAAGAATCTGTTCTGATAATTATCCTTATAAACTGGAGTATCCATGCAACGCTTCGCCTTTTTTGTCGACGGCTCGAACCTGTACGGTTCGCTGCGCACCATGAACCTGGAGATCAACAACTACTCGCAGCTTTACGCGCACATCTACCGCGAGGCGGTGAAGACCTGGCACGAGGTGACCCTGCAGGACGCCCCGGCCTGTGCCCAGCTGCGGCGCGTCTACTGGTACGCCGTGGGCGGCATCGACGACTGGGATCTGCAGAACCCGCAGTCGCGTTCGGCCTTGCGCCAGGCCTTTGTGCGCGATGCCGAGATCCGCGCCCTGTGGCTCACGCGGGTGTCCCTGGCCAACCCGAACATGGCCGAGGGGGAGTTGGAGGAGGAGGCCTGGCAAGCCTGCTTTGCTGATTTCCGCGACTGGTACCACGCGAAGATCCGGGCCATCGACGGCATGCGCCGGTTCTACGCCGGGGTGCGCGCCTCCTCCGACCTCATCGACATCCGCGAGGCCGGGCACTGGAAGGTCAACTTCCTGCACAAGTGGGTGGAGGAAAAGGGCCTGGACACCGCCCTGGCCGTGGACATGGTGGCCCTGCAGGACAATTACGACGTGGCTGTCGTGCTCACCGGCGACGCGGACGCCATCCCGTCCATCCGGCACCTGAAGGAGCGCGGCAAGCACATCGCGGCGGTGGAGTTCGTGGGCGGCGGCGCGGCGGACACGCGCGGCCGGGCCTTCTCCTCCAGGCTCAAGATCCACGCAGACTTCGTGCTGCGCATCTTCGAGAAGGACCTCGTGCACCTGGACCACCGCAACAAGGGCATGGGCAACGGGGCCGGGTAGGGGGCAGGCTAGGGGGGCAACGCCCGGCGCGCCTTGTTTGCCGCCACATGTTTTACGTATGGGCAAGCGGTCTGCTTTGAGGTCAATGGCCACGAGCCTCGCTGTCAGGGCCTTTTGCCCTGGGTCGGGCCTGGCCCAAGTGAGGGTCTGTGGCACTGGTCAGCTTTGAGACGAACCTCAGCGCGCTCATGCCCGTGCTCCTGGGCGTGACGCTGACGCGCTTTCTGGTCATGGGCCACTATGTCTTGAGCCGGAAGGTCTATCCGGGCTTCCGTTCCTTTGTGTATGCCGAGTTCTTCGGCCTGCTGGGCATGGCGGCCATCGCCCTGCGGTCC